>JAISFP010000035.1 GCA_031263525.1 Deltaproteobacteria bacterium
CCATGACAAAGGAGGAGGGGGACAATGACGAAGGAGGAGGGGGACAATGACGAAGGAGGAGGGGGACAATGACAAAGGAGGAGGGGGGCAATGACAAAGGAGGAGGGGGACAATGGCCAAGGAGGAGGGGGACAATGGCCAAGGAGGATAGGGAGCCTGGTCAAGGCAGAAGGAGAAGTTATTACCCGTTAGGATAAATGTCCGTGACGTGTTACACCGGGAACTAAATGTGAGCATAGTTAAGTGTTGCAGTAATATAAATTTGCATGCAATGAAATATCAAATATATGGTATCCCTTGATATAACATTAACTATATGATGGAGATGAAGGTAGATTAAGCTCTCAGCCTTAACCTAATGGCAGGAAATGAGCAAATTCGCATTTTGGGGGACATTTATCCTAACGGGTAATAGTCAAAAAGGAAGGGGCCACTGGAAAAGTTAAGGAAGGAGACCACGGTCTGAGGAAAAATAGGGGTTTTCTCCCACCTATCTCCCCCTCCTCGACTTATAGCAACTCCGACATCTATAACCTCAGGGACTCACGGGAGGAACCTTAATACCCGGACGATTAACCATGTCAGTCGGGAACGGAGCACTCCGGGAAATAACGGATGGAATCCTTCTTGAACTCCTTCAAGCTCTCCAGGACGGTCCACTCCTCCCCGCCCGTAAGCATCGCCATCTCCCTGGCCATCTCCAGGATCTCGCTCCAGCTCCCGGCATGGATCATCGTGTATATGTTGTAGGGCCAACCGGGAGCCTCGGCCCTCTGGTAACAATGGCTCACGTAGGGGAGGGAGGCCAGCTTCCTGCCGGCATCGGCCACCTCCGACTCCCTAAAGCGCCACACCAGCATGGCGTTGGCGGTAAACCCAGACCGCTGATGCACGAGGACGGCCCCGAAGCGGCGGATCAGGCCGCGTTCGGAAAAGTTCCGGACCATCTCTACGACCTCGGCCTCGGTGAGCCCCACCTTGGAGGCAATCTCCGCAAATGGGCGGGGACTCAGAGGCAGATCGCCGCTCAGGGCATGCACCACGGCCTTCTCGACAGGAGTGAGCCCGCATCTTTCAAGGATTGCTTCACCGTTTCCCAAGTCTTTCCCCGATCTCCTTCGCCCGCCGTGCGGGGACAGATGCCCAGACACCAGAACCGAAGTCTGCGGACACAACACTTTGTTTACACCTTTAACCGATTTTCTGAACCAGATCAACGGCTACCATGGCTCGGACGCGGAGGTACGGGCCATACGCCCCAGGAAGGCCACTGCGGATTAGTATGCCCGCCTGAATCAGTCCCGTCCGTACCCTTCCAGCCTAACCCGTCCAGCGAGGCGACGTGCGTCATCTAGATCAACCGACGATCGAAATACCCGCAAAGGCTACAATGTTAGATGTTATCCCGTCAAGAAATTCAATATCTTGACCCATGTCAAGAGATAGTCAGAATTTTGAGGATATGCTTTGGTTGCACTGCCAAGTGCCGGAAGGCCCATCGTTCAAGAAGACGTCAGCCTGCCGGACGTGCATGATATGAGTCGCCTGACCTTTCTGACTCGTCACGTTAATTCAAAATCCAGAACATACCATTTGTTGAGCCCCCGACTTGGTTGGCCTGCAACTGTCCCAAATCTTCAGCACTGCCCCCGCCTCGTTCCTCGCATCATCCACAGCAACGCCCCTTTCCTCAGCTTCGCCCTGTCTCCGCCTCGGGAACCCATCAGTTCCCAGCCGGCAACGGCGTTCCGCGCCGCCTCGCCTTGCCCGGGATAAGATGCTAAAATGACTGCGCCTATTTCGCCTCGGTCCCAACCGAAAGCCAGGATGATAAATGATCGGCATCTCCAAGCTTTACTGCGGCACGGTCGAGCCCTCGGACGTCCTCCGCTACGGGAGGAAGTCGGCTGAGCTCCCCAGCCACCTCCTTCAGTTCTCCGAGGACAAGAAGCCTGTCATCGTCTGGAACGTAACCAAGGCCTGCAACCTCAGCTGCCTGCACTGCTACGCCTCGGCCACGGCCGGCAGAGCTCCGGACGAGCTTACACGGAAAGAGGCCTCCGAGCTGGTTTCGGGCCTCACCGGCTACGGTGTGCCGGTCATCCTGTTTTCAGGCGGGGAACCGCTCATGCGTCCGGACGTCTTCACTCTAGTCGAGTCGGCAGTGAAGGGCGGGTCCAGGGCGGTCCTTTCCACCAACGGCCTTCTCCTGACCTCAGAAGCTGCGGCCAGGCTCGCCGGAATCGGACTTTCGTACGTGGGCATCAGCCTGGACGGCCTGGAGGAGTCCCATGACGCCATGCGGGGCGTTCCGGGAGCCTTCCGGGGGGCTCTGGCTGCCGTGGATACCGCTCAGAAGGCAGGCCTCAAGGTGGGCCTGCGGCTCACGCTGACCAGGAGCAACCTGAAAGACATCGACGGCATCTTTGATCTCATGGAGGGGAGATCAATCCCGAGGGTCTGCTTCTACCACCTGGTTGACACGGGTGCCGGCCCCAAGCTGGCTGCCGAGTCACTTTCTCACGACGAGACCAGGTCCGCAGTGTCGAAAATCGCCGACAGGACCAGGGCGATGTTCTCCAGGGGCCTGAAGCCCGAGGTCCTGACAGTTGACAACCAGGCCGACGGCCCCTTCCTCTGCATGAAGATGAAGGCCGAGGGCAGGTTCAGGGATTCCGACAATGCCCTCGAGCTCCTGAAGCTCAACGGCGGCTCCAGCTCGGGCCACGGGATAGGCTGCGTCTCCTGGAACGGGGATGTGCATCCGGACCAGTTCTGGAGGAGCGTGACGCTCGGGAACGTACGGGACAGGCCTTTCCCGGCCATCTGGAACGATCCTTCCAACTCGCTTCTTGTCTCCCTCAGGGATAAGAAGGCGCACCTGACGGGCCGGTGCCGTGAATGCAGGTATCTTTCGGTCTGCGGGGGAGGCCTGAGGGCCCGGGCGGCACACGCCGCTGGCGACCCCTGGGCACCGGACCCGGCATGCTACCTCACTGACGTCGAAATAGGCCGCGAGGGGGCGCCTCTTGCCGCCGGTGTCTAGACGTGTAGACAGACCCGCCCTCCCGCCCCCAAGGCTGGTGGCCTGGGAGACCACCAGGGCCTGCAACCTGGCCTGCCGCCACTGCAGGGCCGAAGCCCTGACGTCCCCCCTGCCCGAAGAGCTAGACCATGGGGAAGCGGAGACCATGATCCGCCAGATTTCCAGCTGGAAACCTTCCCCCATCCTGATCTTGAGCGGCGGCGAGCCGCTCATGCGCCCGGACATCTTCAAGTTGGCCACCCTCGCACTTGATCTGGGCGTCACGGCTGTGCTCTCCACCAACGGAACACTCCTGGACAGGGACGTCTGCCGCAAGATTAAGGATGCCGGCCTGAGGCGTCTGAGCATGAGCCTTGACGGGCCCGACGCGAAGAGCCACGATGCCTTCCGCGGTGTCCGGGGCTCTTTCGCCTCCCTCGTCTCAGCCTCCGAGCTTCTCCGGAGCGAGGGCCTGCCCTTCCAGATCAATTCTACCGTTACGCCAGGAAACATTGGCCAGACCGAGGCCATGCTCCGGGTCGCAAGGGAGATGGGCGCCGCAGCATTCCACGTTTTCCTGCTGGTCCCCGTGGGACGTGCCCGCGACTGGGACGAGGCCTTCCTGGCCCCGGAGGACTACGAGAAGGCCCTGAGACGCCTGAAAACCCTCGAGCCCGACATGGGCCTTGAGTTCAAGGCGACCTGCGCACCCCAGTACCAACGCATCGGTCGCGAGACCGGCCTCTTCTCGCCCCGGAGCGGCAAGGGCTGCCTGGGCGGTCAGGGATTCATGTTCGTCGCTCACGACGGGACCTGCGGCGCCTGCGGCTATCTGCCCCTGTCCGCCGGGAATCTCCGGGAACGGGACATCAGGGAGATCTACTCGTCCTCCCCCCTGTTTCTCTCTCTTCGCGACAAATCGCAATACCACGGAAAGTGTTCTTTCTGTGAATACTGGCTTATTTGCGGCGGCTGCCGTGCCAGAGCCCATGCTAGGGGAGACTACCTGGGCGAGGAGCCCCTCTGCCCGCATCTGCCAGGGGCAGCAGGCGGATCCGGACGGGATCCCGGCTCGCGCCGGTCCACGTCCCCAACGCCGTCTGACGATGCCGGTCCGGGTCCTGCGCCCGGATCCGTTCTATCCGCAGGAGAGCCTTCATGATCATGGACCCCAAGCTCACCGAGTCCGAACGGCTGCTCCTTAACACCATCCAGGACGGCTTCCCGGTCGAGGCAAGGCCCTACTCGGCACTTGCCGCACGACTCTCCAGCGAGCACGGCCTCGCCCTCTCGGAGGACGAGGTGATAGAGAGCATCCGGAGCCTCAAGGGCCGCGGCTACATAAGGCGTCTGGGCGCTGTGTTCAATTCACGCCCTCTCGGCTACATGTCCACCTTATGCGCGGCCAGGGTCCCCGAGGACAGGGTGGATTCCTTCGGAAAGCTAGTGAGTTCCTTCCCCCAGGTGACACACAACTACGTCCGTTCCAACCCCCTGAACGTCTGGTTCACCTTCTGCTACGCACTCCCCGAAGAGCTGGTGAGCTTCCTTTCCTGTCTCCGAAAAGAAACTGGAATAGACGAAATATTCGAGCTTACGTCCAAGCAGATCTTCAAAATCAGGGCGGTATTCAGCCTTTCCCGCTGACCCCGACCGCTGTCGCCTCCTTCTGGCATGAAGTCTGGCTTGCCCCTGACTCAAATTCTGCAATTCGCCTGTATGCCGAACTCAGTACGTCAAGGCCCTAGTCGCGTTGCCTCAGACGACTCGCACAAGCCAGTCTCGGTACCCCGGCCCAAGTCCCTGACCGCTATTCTTGTCAATATAGGCTCCTTGTTCTCGTATTACATGATCATCCTCAACACCTATAGCTGTCATCTCAACCGAAGGATTTCGAGATCCCTGACCCCGTTCAGCAGGTCGCTGAGCCCTCTCCGCCTTTTACCCGAGCACACGTTCTCCCGAGCACCTTCCACCGGTTACCCGAGTCAACGTCAAAGGTATTGCATTCTGCCCCCAGATGTATTAAAGTCGCTTTTGTTTGGCAGGGCGGAGACTTCTGCCTTGCGGGCGGTTAACTCAGCGGCTAGAGTGCCATCCTCACACGGTGGAAGTCGGAGGTTCGAATCCTCTACCGCCCACCATCAAACTCTTTCAACTTGTGCCGAAGTGGTGGAATTGGTAGACACGCCATCTTGAGGGGGTGGTGAGGAAACTCGTGCCGGTTCAAGTCCGGCCTTCGGCACCATCGCTTGCTCCCCTACACGAGGAGGACTGACAGAACCGGCGAGGGCCCCAGAGGCCCCGTCGGTTTTGTCATTTAATAAACCTATAGATTCCCTCCTCCCGCCGCTCACGCCACAACCACCACAACCGCCACACGCCCGGCCCGGCGTTCTTTAATAATCACCTCTAATCTCAAAAAATATCCTGAAATCTCATGTTTTTTGGCTGATACTCCCCCCAGTCCCAAAGCCCGAGACACGCCCGCCCGTGAAGCATTCCCAATACGTCCAGGGCCGTCTCCCCGGAAAAGAATGAATCCCCGCACCAGAATGAGGCGATCATGTCCGAGACCAGCGACAAAGCCGATACCTTTGCCCTTCGAGCGGGCCTGACGGCGGCGGTCGCACTCTTCGTCGCGACCGAGCTCCTCTTCCGCCACGGTTTCGACTTCACCGACGAGGCATCCTACCTGCTCAGCATGGACCGCCCCCGTGAATACGCCACCCTACACACTCTCTACCAATTCGTGTGCCGTCCCCTCTACCTGGCCCTCGGCGGTAACGTGGCTCTCCTCCGTGCCTTCTGGTTCGCCATCATGTTCGTGGCGGCCCTGGCCCTCTGCCGCTCCTTCGTCTCGGCCGTCTGGACCGGCGGCCTTCCCCCGCCCCGTACTGTCACGTTGACGCTCCCGTTCACCCTCGCGACGGCCGGGACTGCAAGCTTCCTCACTCTATGGCTCCCGACACCAAACTATAATTCCCTGAACTTCTTAGGTATCTGCCTATTCGCCACAGGATTCATCGACCTCCACTCCTCAGTCGCCCCACAGATCTCAACCCGCCCGTCCGGTTCCAGGCCGTCTGCGCGGCACGCCGGCCTCATGGCCCCTCAGCTCATGATGGCCTTCGGCGTGTGGCTCTCATTCATGGGCAGGGCCTACACGGCCCCGGCCCTGATGCTCATCGCGCTGGTCGCCGCCTTCCCGAAAAAGGACTTCCGCCCGCTCCTCCTTCCCGCCATTGTCGCGGCCGGGCTCCTCTTTCTGACATCCTTATGGACTGACGGTTCGCCCCTGGCCCTGCTGGAGAGGTTCCTCGAGGCTAACAGGGAACGCGGCCTGTTCGGAACCCACAACCGGCTGATGCTCCTGACCCCTGGAACAGCCTGGACCGCCAGGTACCTGGCCGGGCCCTTCACCGCTCTTTTTTTGGTCCTGTTCATCTGGGGCTTCGCCCTGACCCCGGGCAGGGACGGCAGGACTCTTCGGAGTACGATCGCGCTCGGTGTTCCGGCAGCGGGGCTTGCCGTTCTCATCTTCACGAGGTTCCCCTACGAGCTCTTCGGCTGGGCCAAGACCGTCGCGGGCCACCACCTTTGGGCCGCTCCCTGCGGTGCATACCTCCGCTCCCAGCTAAACGCAAAACAGACCGCCGCACACGGAGGGCCAGAACCGGGACTCACAGTTCCCATCGGCCTCCTTGCCATGACGTTCGCGTATCCGCTGGGAAGCAACAACCCCCTGCTGAACTCCACTTCATCAGCAGCTCTATTCATGACACTGGCCTTCCTGGCCCTTCTCTCGGGGCGCGTGCCGGCGATCGCCTGGCCAAGCCTCCTTGCCAGGCTTGCCTGGACCGGTGTGCTGGTAGCCGGCGCCACCGTCTACTGTTCGGCAGGACATCCATACCGCCAGGACGCGGAACTCTGGAACCAGCGTTCGCCTGCCACCCTGCCAGATGGAGGCGGGATATTGTACCTATCCGAGAGGAGGGCCCGGTATGTTGATGAACTTCAGTCCGAAGCCAAAGCCGCAGGGTTCCGCCAGGGCGATCCGGTGATAGATCTGACCGGTCAGCACCCCGGGTCCAGCTACGCCATCGGCGGCTTCATGCCCAAAAGCCTGTGGATCACCTCTGCCTACCCCGGCAGCCGGGCATGGTTATCCATAGGACTGAGCAAGCTCACCTGCGACGAGATTGCCAGATCCTGGCTTTTCGTGGACTTGATGCCTATGAAAGAGCCTCTGGATGACCGGCTACTTCTGAAGCACGGCACCATGCCTTCAGCAGACTACAGGCCGGTCGCAAAGGCGCTGTTCGCGGAGCCCGTAGCCCCGGGATATCTATATCTTGAGGACCACAGGCTCATGAAACCCACGAGGAACCGAGAAGAGGCGACGGAAGCCTGCCGCCTCGCGAGAGCCGCCGGAGCACAGGCAGGGGAGACGGTTCTGCCAGGTTTGTAGGAACTGCCCCAGGTAACCCCCTAACACCCGGCACCACCAGGTCGGACTCCTGAGACAACCCGTCCGTTGCAAAACCCGAATTATGTCTCGAATACCCCATGAAACCTGCTCAGCCGCCCTCTGAGTTCAAACTGCTAATCCCTCCTACACCTTCATGAGGCACGGCGGCACCCCGGTCCATGATCACGCGTCATACCGCGCAGCTACATATAGCAGCGTCCCCCGTTCCGAGGCCCCAAAAGACTCTTTCATGATATTACCCCGGAAATTAAATCTGGCCCTCAGGCAGGGGCAAGAGGCGAGAGGGCTTTGGGCAGGGGCGAGTACTGAATGGGTGAGAGCTTTGGGGGAAGGGTTAGGGGCGGAAGGGAAGGGCAGGGCCAGTTTCACGGCCTAGCTCACAGTGAAGAGGTCCCATAGGGCCAG
>JAISFP010000049.1 GCA_031263525.1 Deltaproteobacteria bacterium
TCGTCAGTCCGAACTTCTCGCCCGGGCCCTGAGCGTCCGGCTTCACCGGGCCGTCCTTCTCGGCCCGGGGCCTGTGGTTCGGCCACGCCGGGCCGAACTTCTCGGCCTGGGGCCTGTGGCACGGCTTCGCCGGGCACTCCTTCTCGGCCCGGTGCCCGGGGCCCGGCTTCGTCGGGCCGGCCTTCTCGCCCTGGCCCTCCGGGCCGGGCCTCGCCGGGTCGGCCTTCTCGGCCCGGGCCTCGGGGCCAGGCTTCGTCGGGCCGCCCTTCTCGACCCGGGGCCGGTGGTTCGGCCCCGCCGGGCCGTCCTTCCCGGCCCGGACCTCGGTGTCAGGCTCCGCCGGGCCGTCCTTCTCGGTCCGGGGCCGGTGGTTCGGCCCCGCCGGGCCGTCCTTCTCGGCCCGGGCCTCGGGGTCGGGCTTCGCCGGGTCGGCCTTCTCGCCCTTCCCCTCCAGGCCGGCCTTACCGGCCCGGGTCTCGGGGCCGGGCTTCGTCGGGCCGCCCTTCTCGGCCTGGGGCCAGGGGTTCGGCCCCGCAGGGCCGCCCTTCCCGGGCCTGACTTCCCGGATCGCGTGTCCGCTCGAGGGGTGAGCGGACGAGACGGCGGCCGGGTCGCATCATCCCCCCAGGCGCGCCTCCCCGCGGAGACGCTCCGCCCGCACGGTCCTTCACGCCTCCCCCGGCCCGGCCCTTTCCCGGCCCCGGGCCTGTCTGGGAGGCCCCCGTTCCAGCCAGAGCGCTCCGGAGGACTCGACTCCCGAGCCGGCCCTCGGTTCTGACGGCTTCCGCCCCTGGCGGCAGGCCCCTCGCTGAGCTTGGAGGACGGCCGCAAGGCCGCCTCCCCCCGTGAATTGGTTTTTTTGGGTGGCGTATTATGTTAAGAGTTCATTTATGTAAAGTCAATTGAGAGCGCATGTAGCTGATAAGGGTTTGCTGTAAGTTAACTTTACATAAATAAATATTTGATGAATACATGACACCGCTATACACCATACAGCGTCTTCAACTGATTTGGACTGACCTGGCCAAAAGAGTTCTTGGACTGATAACTAGTTCGAGCCAGGAAGGCTTCCAGTGTCGGTATCCGTTCACGGGCAGAAAGATGATGGAAAAGGCCAGTTTTTAACGAACAAAGAGATGCCAAAAGCTGTCCTTAGCCGCAATAATCAATCTTGCTCAAGACCATCCTCACCAGAGGATGATAATGTATGTTGTATTATAATAATTCTAATTGTGGATATAAAGTATATAAAACAAACTTTATTTAAGTTGAATTCTAATTTTTATATGCTATGTAAAGAATATTTATGAAAAACCCTTATCAGCCACATGTTCTGCCAATTAACTTTGCATAAATAGACTCTTAACATAATACGCCTTATGTAAAGCTTTACATAAGGCGTAGTCTCGCTTAAATGCATGCCGCCCCCCCTGCTTGCAGGGTGAACAGATACCCGCAGAAACCCCGGGGCACCTGCCGGAGAGGCCGCATCTGCCGGATCTGCCGCGAAGCCCGAGGTCCGGGGAAACTCCGGCAACCCCCTCCGCCCGAGGTCCGGGGACTGTCCCGGAGCCCGTTCCGCCCGAGGCCTCGGGACTGTCCGGGAGCCTTCGCAGGTGCCGGGCCGCCCCGTGCCCGTGGACGCGCCGGGCCGCCCGGACGCCTCCTGTCGTCAAGGCGCGGCATGGGCCAGCCGATAAGAGTGACGAGGGGGCGCGGACGAGACTCCGGGGGCCGACCGCCTGGTAAGATGGCCCGCTAATTGCTAGATCGCCCGCAGGGGAGCGGCCGAGCCCTCCCGGCTGAACATTTTTTCCCTGAAGGAGCTTCGAGATGGAGACATTGACCATAGACGGGCGGGACCTCACGGCCGGCGAGATCGCGGGCCGGAACCTGGAGGAGATCCTCCTGAACCTCATGGAGCACCCCGTCACGAACGGCAGGATCATCTGCTCGGTTGTCGTGAACGGCTCCCCCTACTCCGAGGAGGTGCCCCACGCCGCCTTGGAGGTCGACCGCTCCTCCATAGAGACGCTGGCCCTGGACACACTGACCCTGGAGGACATGGGCCTGAGCTTCCTGAAGACCGGGCCAGCGTACCTGGGCACCCTCCTGGAGGCGCTCCCGAAAATAGTCGAGTCGTTCCGGCTCGGGGACGAGCACGAGGCGAACGAGCACTTCCTGAACTTCCTGGAGGCGCTCCAGCTGCTCATGAGCATGCTGGAGCAGACCCGGCACGTCCTGAACCTCTGGCAGGGCGGAGACGGGGAGAACGGCTCCGAGCTCACCGCCTACCTGGACAGCCTGGTCGACGTGCTCAACACCCTCATAAGCCTCCAGGAGCAGAAGGACTGGATCTTCCTGGCCGACGTCCTGGAGTACGAGCTCTCGGACTCCCTCAGGCGCCTTTCCGAGATCCTCCCGACCCTGAGCAAGGGTGGCCACTGATGGCCGCGCTCCCGCTGAGCTCCGCCAGCCCGGAACCCGAGCGCGCGTTCTGGGAGAAGACCCTGGAGGTCTCCCGCGAGTGCCTGGCGCTCGACCGGAGCTTCCTGGGGACTCTCGAGCGGAAGACAGCCTCCGGGGCCGACCCCCTGGACCCGGAGCTCTGGGAGAACTTCATCGAGGCCCGCAGGAGCCTGGTGGAGTTCACCACGCAGAGCCTGAACATGATGGCCCGCGACCGCGGCTCCCAGTACCGCATGAAGGACGAGAAGGAGCGCCTGGAGACCACGCTGGGCGAGGTGGCGCGCCTGGACGAGCTGCTCGCGAGCTTCCTCTCCAGGAACCTCTCCGTCCTGAAGGAGACCATAGACGAGCTCTCCCGCAACCAGACCGTCTTCACCTCCTACGCCCGCTCCGGCCACGCCCGGCCCAGGGCGGAGACGCTGGAGACCAGGGCCTAGCGGGTCCCTGCCCCGTCCTGCCCGGGACGGGGACGCCGGAGGCCGGGGCCTGGGGAGCCCTCACCCTTCCGGGCCAGGACGAATACGCCGGAGGCCGGGGCCTGGCGGGTCCCTCCCCCGTCCTGCCCGGGACGGGGACGCCGGAGGCCGGGGCCTGGCGGGTCCCGCCCCCGTCCTGCCCGGGACGGGGACGCCGGAGGCCGGGGCCTGGCGGGTCCCGCCCCCGTCCGGCCCAGGGCGAATACGCCGGAGGCCGGGGCCAGGCGGGTCCCTCCCCTGTCCTGCCCGGGACGGGGACGCCGGAGGCCGAGGCCAGGCGGGTCCCGGCCCCGTCCGGCAAGCCGGCCCGCCGCCGGGCCCCTGGCCCTTGCGGCAAAGTCAGAGGCCCGGATAGGGCCGCACTCCGAATTCGGGGAGCCTTTTCAGATCCGCCGCGTCGCGGGTGAAGAGGCTCCCCTCCTTTTTTAGAAGGAGCCAGGCGTCCGCCAGATCCCTCAGGAGCCACGGCTCGTGGGTGGCCACCACGCAGGTGCGCCCGGTGGCCTTGAGCCTGGCCAGATCTTCCATGAGCGAGAGCGTCCCCGGCCAGTCCAGCCCCGAGAACGGCTCGTCGAGGAGCACGGCCCTGGGCTCGCCCGCAAGCGCGGAGGCGATGGCGAGCCGCTTCTTCTCGCCGGGCGACAGGCTCTCGGCGGGCACCCGGAGCACCTCCGCGAGGCCCCAGCGCTCCGCGGCCCGCAAGATCCTGTCCCCGGCCCCGCCTCCCGCGCGCAAGCCGCCCGCCTTCCCCCCTGCCCTGCCCGTCGGCCCGGCCCCGCTTCCGGCGCCCGGCCCGAGTCCGAACCCGAGGCCCAGCTCCTCCAGGGCGTCCTCGCCCAGGATGTACACGTCAGGATCCTGGGGGACCAGCGCGGTGCCCGCGGCCAGCGCGTCCCGTGACCCCGCCCCGTCCAGCGCGACCGTGCCCGCGCCGGGGCTCTCGAGTCCCGCCAGGATGTCCAGGAGGGTGCTCTTCCCCGCCCCGTTCGCCCCGCAGACCAGCGCGAAGCACCCGTCAGGGAGCTCGAAGCTGAACCCCCCGAAGAGCTCGCGGCCGCCCCCGCGGGCGAAGCGCAGCCCCTCCGCCCTAAGCATCGGGACAGTCCCCGCCGCCGGCACCGGGGGTCCGGTCCTGCCCGCGGCCCGAGTCACGCATGCCTTCCAGGGCATTCGCGCCCCCTGCAGGACCGTCCCCGGAACGAGCCGGTACGCCGGACCGGAAGGCTTCGCGGCCCGTGGCCAGCTCCGGCGCGGGCCCGGAAGCCGGCCCCCGGACGGGCCCGTCCGCGAGGGAGGCCTCCTTCGCACGGGACTCCCCGTCTCCGCCTGGTGTCCGGTCCGGCTTCAGGCCCGTGTCCCGCATGCCTTCCAGAATTTTCGCGCCCCCTGCCGGACCGTCCCCGGAACGAGCCGGGACGCCGGACTGGAATGCTTCGCGGCCCGTGGCCAGCTCCGGGACCTGCTCCGAACCCGGCCCGTCCCCGGCAGGAGCCTGGATGGCGGACGGGGCGGCATCGCGGCCCGGGGCCAGCTCCGGGACCGGTCCCGAACCCGGCCCTTCTCCGGCAGGAGCCGGGATGGCGGACTGGGCGACCTCACGGTCCGGGGACAGCTCCGGGACCTGCCCCGGGACGGGCACGTCCGCCAGGGAGGCCGCTCCCCCGTCTCCGCCGGAACTCCGGTCCGGCCCCCAGGCCGTACGGGGCAGTCCTTCCGTGACATCCCCGGCCCCGCCGGGGCCCGCCGTCCCGACACCTCCCCCGAGGCCCAGCCTGCCCGCGACCGCAGGGGCGCAGGCGGCCGCCGCGGCTATCTTGAGGGCACCTCCGGGCAGGAAAGGCGTCACCGCCAGAAACGCCCTGTCCCAGGGGAGGCCCAGGTTCACGTGAAGGCCGACGGCCCCGCAGGCGTTGACTATTGCCGTGGAAAGGAGCCCGTACAGGACGAGGGCGGGCCACCTGCGCCCCCCCCGGACGGCAAGGCCGGCGACATACGCCGAGAGCGGGAAGGCCAGAGCGAAGCCCGCCGTGGGGCCGGCCAGCACCGCCGGCCCGGCCACGCCCCCGGAGAACACGGGGAAGCCTAGGACGCCTGCGGCGACGTAGAGGGCCACGGGCCTCCAGGCCCGGGTGCCCTCGGAGAACCCGCACAGGAGGATGAAGAATGTCTGGAGGGTGATCGGCACCGGGCCCAGCGGCAGGGACACGAAGGCCCCCGCCGCCACCAGCGCGGCCCAGAGCGCGGCCCGGGCGGCACCGGCAGTCTCTCCTGACGTGAAACGGGCGGGCTTGGGCATGAAAATCCTGTGGCCGGGCGGGCCGGATGTCGGATGTCGCCCGGACACGGCCCGGGCAGCCCCGGCCGTCTCTCCAGACGTGAAACGGGCGGGCTTGGGCCGGAGCGCCTGTGACCGGGCGGGCCGGATGTCGGATGTCGCCCGGACACGGCCCGGGCAGGCGGGGCACGGCCCTGGCCGGGCCGCACAAGCCGGGCGGGGCCGCGTCCGTGTCACGGAGCGGACGCGGGCGTCCGAGCCGCGCCGGCCAGGACATGGGATTTCCGGGCCAGCACTGGCCAGGGCACATGCGGTCCGGGCCGGCATCGGGCAGGACACGGAGGCACGGCCGGACACCGGCCAAAATGGGGGGCAGCTGAGCCTGCGCCGGTCAGGGCGCGGGCGGGCCGGGCCGGCACCGGGCAGGACACGGGGGCCAGGGCGGACACCGGCCAAAATGGGGGGCAGCTGGGCCTGTGCCGGCCAGGGCGAGGGCGGGACGGTGACGGGCAGGACAGGGGGGCGCCTCCATGCACGGCAAGCCGGGCGGGCCTGATTCCGCAGGACCGGGAACCGTGAGGGAGGGATCGGTGTCTACGGCCTCAAGCCGACCAGCGGGAGTCCCAGCCCCTCGTCGACGCCCGCCATGAGGTTCAGGTTGGCGACCGCCTGGGTGGCGGCCCCGCGGGCGAGGTTGTCGATGACGGAGACGATCTTCAGGATGCCGGGGCCCTCGTCGTGGAAGAGGGCCACGTCGCAGAAGTTCGTGCCCCGGACGTCCACGGTCTGGGGTATCGTGCCCTCTGGGCGGAAGCGGACGAAGGGCTCGTCCCTGTACCTCGCCTCGTAGAGGTCCCTTATCTCCTTGTAAGGCGGAAGCTTCTCGGAGTCCAGGTAGACCGTGGCCTCTATGCCGCGGTTCATGGGGACCAGGTGCGGAGTGAAGGAAAGCCTCAGGGGCTTGCCCCCGGCCGTGGAGAGCTCCTGGATCATCTCGGGCGTGTGGGGGTGGCCAAGCACCTTGTAGGCCCTGAAATTTTCGGCCACCTCGGAGAACAGGCTGGGGACCGCGGCGGTCCGCCCCGCCCCGGACACCCCGCTCTTGCAGTCGGCGATTATGGGGGAGCCGGGCCCCAGCAGGGCCTTCTCCGCCAGGGGCAGGAGCGAGAGTATCACGCAGGTCGGGTAGCAGCCGGGGTTGGCCACGAGCCGCGCCCTCCTGATCTCCTCGCGGTGGATCTCGGGGAGCCCGTAGACGGCCTCCTCCAGGTATTCGGGAGCCTCGTGCTCGACCTTGTACCACATGGGGTACATGAGAAGCGACTTGAGGCGGAAGTCGCCTGTCAGGTCTATGGCTTTCGCGCCCAGCGCGAGAACCCTGGGGACCAGGGCCATGGACGCCCTGTGCGAGACCGCGAGGAAGATGACCTCCGGGAAGCGGGCGGGAGAGTCGCGCCTGATCTTCTCCAGATCAGCCGGATCCTCCAGGACCAGGTCCCTGTAGCCGGGCACCCCGGAGAGATGGGGCAGAAGATCCGTCAGGCACCCGCCTGCCTCGCCCCTGGACGTCACCACGGTTACCTGGGTGTCCGGCCGTCCGGCGAGCGCCCCGAGCACGGCGGATCCCGTGTAGCCAATCGCCCCTACCACGCCTATCCTCATTTTGAGCCTGCCTTTCTTTCTGCCTGCCCCTCCGGACATGGGACCGGAACCGGGGGCACGTGGCCTGCTGAGCCGCGGCCCGGAACCTCAGAGCCGGCGGCTGGGACGCGTCCGGGGGCTGGGTTCCAACGCGGCTCCCCGCCCCCTCCGACCGGAAGCGCCGTCACGTCCGGCTACCTGGGGTCCAGAGGCCATGATGCCCTGGGACCCAGAGGCTCTGAGACCCTGATGCCCTGCTGCCCTGCTGGCCAGAGGCCCTGAAGCCCAGAGACACTGCGGTCCAGAGCCCCAGAGACCCTGATGCCCTGCGGCCCAGAGGCCCTGATGCCCTGCGGTCCAGAGGCCCTGAGACCCCGCGGTCCTGAGGTCCTCCGGCACTGAGGCCGGGAAACCAGCCGGCCCGCGCGGCGTGGCGTAAGGGGGAGACGCGGAAAAGTGAACAAAAAAAAGAATCCGGGCCCTTCCATGCCGGAGGGGCCCGGATCCGCAGGATTTCCGCTTCGCGGGGTGCCCCGGCGAGAGGCTACCGCTTGGAGTACTGGTAGCGGGCCCTCGCGCCCTTCTGGCCGTACTTCTTGCGCTCCTTCTCGCGGCTGTCGCGGGTGAGGAGGCCGGCCCTCTTGAGGACGGGACGGAGGTTCGCGTCGTAGGCCTCCAGCGCCTTCGCTATGCCGTGGCGGACCGCGCCGGCCTGGCCGGAGATGCCGCCCCCGGAAGCCAGGATGTAGATGTCGAAGTTCCCGTGGTTGTTCGTGAGCGAAAGGGGCTGCTCGGCTATTATGCGCAGGGTCTCGCGGCCGAAGTACTCCATGAGGTTGCGGCGCTTGTTGACCGTGACCGTGCCCGTTCCGGGGGCCAGCCAGACCCTGGCGATGGCGTTCTTGCGTTTGCCGGTGGCGTAGAACCTTTCGATTGGCATTGTGAGCGTTCCTCGGGAAATGTCCGCCTACAGCTCGATCAGCTCGGGCTTCTGGGGGGCGTGGGGGTGGGTCGGGCCCGCGTAGACCTTGAGCTTCGTGAGCTGGCGCCGGCCGAGCGAGTTCTTGGGGAGCATGCCGCGCACGGCGCGCATGATCACGTCACGGGGCTTCTTCTCGAGGAGGGTCTTGGCGGCGGTCTCCTTCAGGCCCCCTATGAAGCCGGTGTAGTGCCGGTAGATCTTGTCCTCCAGCTTGCGGCCGGTGAAGCGAACCTTGTCGGCGTTGATCACGATCACGTAGTCGCCCGTGTCGCAGTGGGGGGTGAAGATGGCCTTGTGCTTGCCGCGGAGGCGGCGGGCTATCTCCGAAGCCAGGCGTCCGACCACCTTGTCGGCGGCGTCCACCAGGAGCCACTTCTTCTCGACCTCTGGCTCCTTGGCCATGAAAGACTTGTTGATATCCATGTGCTTACCTTGGCGGGCCTGGACGGGGTGCGGCCCCGGCAGGGGCTGGGGTGCCTCCTTGCAGGGGCAAAAAGGCAGGAAACTGTGTTTATAGCACCGGGCCCCCGCCCTGTCAAGGGGAAAGGCCCGGCGACCCGGCTGCCCCAGCCGCCGGACCGCATGAAGGCAACGGCGAGGGGAATCCCCGGAACCTAAGGCTCCGGGGCGGCCGCGGGGACGGAGGCCAGTCCGGAGCCGGGCTTCCGGCTCTCGGACCCGGCGGCGTCGGGACCGGAAACGTCGGGGGGGCCTCCCCGAAACGCCCGTGCGTGTAGAGGAGCGTGACGATCCAGTCCCGGAACGCAACGACGGCGGCGTTGAAGGCCAGGTGGACCCTGTTCAGCCGCAGGGTCTGCCCGAGGGAGGTCTCGTCTGGCAGGCGCAGGACCGCGTCCTGCCTCCCGAGGAGGCGCTCCTTCCTCGCTGGGTCGGCCGTATCCGCGATCGTCTCGTCGAGGAGCCCGGCCACGGCGAGAAGGACGTCGATCCTGCGCCTGTCCCCGGCGTCCCCTTTCGCGGGGACCAGCTCCATGCTAACGTTCCGGAGCGCCGGGGGCAGGCTGTCAGATATGAAGGGGCCGGTGTCCTGCAAAAAATCCTCGCGGGGCCCCGGCGAAGGCGCGGGGCGGGTTGGCGGCACGGTCGGGGGGGCGGGAACTCATGTTCCCTGAACGGTCGGGAACGATTCTGCCCAATCCCAGCTCTGAGTGCAAATTGTAGGCTGCCAGCGGGAAGGGAAACCTGGGCTCCTCATGAAAACGCGGCAGGGTTCCATGATCCGGAAGGCGTCCGCCTCATTCTCCGTCACCCATGGAAGGAGCGAGTCCCGCGA
>JAISFP010000057.1 GCA_031263525.1 Deltaproteobacteria bacterium
AATGAATGAGTTGAAAAAAATTAGCATGGAGATCAGAAAACTACAATTCTGTATCTTTTGTCCATGGGAGCATAAACATCACACTTTAAACCGCTGACATTTATCCGCCCGGGTAATAATAACCATTTTATCAAATTTCTAGCTCACGAACTTCTCAATAGACTAAATGGGACAGGAGCATGCGCTGGTCATGGAAATCCTGGCATCTAGCTGGTCGCTGAAGTCCTAACCTGCCCGCCGGGGCTTGTGTTGCTCAGGCCTTCCAGGCGGTCTCGGATGCCCTGGGCTTCTTGGCGGCCCCGGACTTCACGGAGGACCAGCCTGCCCCGGACTTCACGGAGGACCAGCCTGCCCCGGACTTCACGGAGGACCCGCCTGCCCCGGACTTCACGGAGAACCCGGCCCAGCTCCTCCGGCAGGCCGCGATCGACCTGATGCGGGCCAACACGCACATGTTCAGGGACCGCGCCGGGTTCCCGGCGTTCGCCAGGTTCGGTACTGCTCGTTCAGGTACCCCGGTGGGTTCAAGGCGGACTTCCGCAGATCGAAGACTAAGGCTTGCGAAACTCGGACGGCTCCGCTTCTTACACTCCATGAACCTTGCCGGGACTCCCGAAAAGCGTCAGCCTCAGCATTGAGGCCGGCGGGACATATGTCTCGGGCATGGGAGGGACAAGCGCCCCGGAACCGGCGCCGGTCGGCGGCAGGGCCGTCGGAATCGACATGGGGATCGTCCGTTTCGTCACTTGGAGCGACGCCTCCCGCCACGACATGTCGCCGGAGACGGCGGCGGAACTCGCGGGGGAGGAAGAGCGCTGGTGGGACTTTCAGAGAGAGGCGGACCGCAAGTGCAGAGCCGCCAGGAGGAAGGCCGAAGCGGAACGCGAGGCCCGGAACGGCAGGGGAGGGCCAGGGTACAGCTCAGCAGGTGGCTGATAAAGCTTTGCCGCACCGTTTAGCTCGTGAGCCTCCGCCAGGCGGACATCCTGAAGGATTTCCATCGCAAGGCCGCGGACGTGATCAGCAGGAACCACGTGATCGTGCATGCCGAGGACTTGAAAATTCTGAACATGACCAGGTCCGCGTCCGGCGCCCTGGAGAATCACTGACCCAACGTCTCCCGGAAAAAGGGGACTCAGCCGTTCCGTCCTCCGGCAGGGCCGGGGCGGTTTCCTGCGGACACTGGAATGCAAGACCTCCGCCAGGGGCGGCAGGCCAGCGAGAGCGTGTCCAGCGCTCACAAGTCAGGAATGCCGCGTGTGCGGACACGCTGACAAGGGCGATCGCCCGGCCGGGACCGGCACCGGCCGAAGTCCCCGCGTCGGACGGGAGACTCCGCCTTCTGCCGGCCCTATCTCTCGACAGTGATCGTGACGCCCACGCCGCGGCCATGATTCTCGGGAGCGTACATCTCCTCGGCGTAGGGGCCCTCGACCGGGTAGGTTCCTGGAGTGACGGGCCTAGTCAGGTACGAGTAGCTGTACACTCCGGGCTCCAGGTATCCGGCAAAGAGCCTGACGGATTCAGGGCGGATCTCCTCGCGGTCATGCCAGTTCAGCCACGCGACCCAGGGATCCCCTGGACCTGGGCTCCCGGCAAGCAGACGGGCGAGGTTCTGGTTCTGGTCCCTCATCCCGAAGTCCATGGGCTCGAGCCCAGCCGGGACAGGATCCTCGAGTGCCAGGTTCCACCGCGGCACCGTAGTCATAATGGTGACGGTCACTTTCACGACCTCGCCCCGCCGGAACACGGATTCCCCGTGAGGGCCCGGCTCGGGGCGCAGCCTCTGGTAAGACCGCGTAAGCACGAGCCCCCTTGTCCCGACCGCCGAGAGATCGCTTCCGACCGGTGCCCAGCTGAGCCTCCTGAACGACCACAGCTCTCCCGTGCCCTCTATCTTCCAGCTTGGAAGCGCCCCGCCCGCCAGCTCGCGGGCGGGTATCCACGCCCGCAGGGCCGGGGAACGCGGTCCCGCGAGTCTCCCCTGCATGACGGTCCTGTCACCCGAGAGCACACTCACCCCCAGATCTGGTATAAGGTCACGTACGCCCGCGCCGGACACGCCCTGCCTGGCGGATTCTCCTGTCACGTCCGGCCCGGAGGCTTCCACAGGCTCGACAGGGCCTGATCCACCTCCTGCCACGGACGGTCCGGAACCTTCTCCAGGCTCGGTCGGACCGGAGCCTTCTCCACGCTCGGCCGGACCGGAGCCTTCTCCACGCTCGACCGGACCGGAGTCTTCTCCAGTCACGGCCGGCCCGGAGGCTTCTCCTGCCCCGACCGCCCTGGAGCCTTCTGCTGGCTCGACAGGTCCTGCTCCATCTCCTGCCCCGACCACCCTGGAGCCTTCTGCTGGCTCGACAGGTCCTGCTCCATCTCCTGTCCCGGAGGACCCGGAGCCTTCTCCTGCACCGGAGGACCCGGAGCCTTCTCCTGCACCGGAGGACCCGGAGCCATCTCCTGCCCCGGAGGGCCCGGAGCCTTCTCCTGACCCGGAGGGCCCGGAGGACCGGGAGCCTTCTCCTGCCCCGGAGGGCCCGGAGCCTTCTCCTGCCCCGGAGGGCCCGGAGCCTTCTCCTGCCCCGGAGGGGCCGGAGCCTTCGCCTGCCCCGGACGGCCCGGAGGTTTCAGCTACATCAGACGCAACGGTCTCGGACCGTGTCCCCTCAACCGTCGGCACGGAAACCGCGACCGGCCCGGCACCGTACAGCCACTTCCAGAGACCCCGCGTGAGCGTCACAGCCCGGTTCGTGCCGTATGCAACCCGGCCCGGGACTGCGGTACCCATGGCCAGAGCCGGGATGAGCGGATGGGCGGGGTCGGCCTCTGAGAGGGCCAGGAGCGCCAGGGAGCCAAGGTCGTCCCGGCCCTGGAGCCACAGGCCGGCGAGCTCGCTTCCGCCGGGCCGGCTCACGCGGGCCGTCACTCCGGAGATCTCCAGTTCCGAGGCCACCGACCGAGCCATTTCCTCAACCTGGGCGACCCGGGCGGACGTGGGAGGCAGGGCGCAAAGGGCCCTCAGGAGGAGAATCCTTCCGGCTGGGCCCAGCGAAGCCCTCCCAGCATAAATGGGCTCGAGGGTCCCCTCCCGAGGGCGGCCGGCCCTGAAGAGGGCGCCCATCACGTAGAGCTGCGCGTCGTCGTCCCCGCACAGCCGACAGGACTGCCCCGCTGACGACTCCCGGACGGATGCATCGCCGGCGGAAGCATCTTCGGAGGAAGCTTCATCGGTGGCCCCCTTCCGGAAGGCCCTGCCGGGAGTCGCGTTGGCCAGCTCCGTCTCCAGGTAGCTGACCACGGAGGACCGGAGGGCCTCGCCCTCCCCGAAGCCGTCCTCCCCGGCCTCGACCAGGAAGTCCAGCACCCATGCAGCGAGCACGGGAGAACGTTCCAGCCAGTGCCCGCCAGGCCAGCTGGTGAACCCGCCCTCCCGTGACCGAGAGGCGATGAGCTTCAGGGCGCCTGTCACCTTATCGCCCAGCACGTCAAGCCGCCTGGCGCGAGCTTCCGGGCTTCCCGCAGTCAGGTCCCCGTCCCTCCTGGCCCTTTCGATTCTGAGCCCGTACAGGGCTCCCGCCGCCCTTGAGACGATCTGTTCCGTGCAGTCCCAGGGGTAGTTCTCAAGCTCCCTCAGAGGGGCCTCAAGAAGCCCGTCCATGCCTGACGTGAACGTGAGCTCCAGGCCCCCGCGTCCTGGATCTGCCCCCCCGGGCAACGCGGCCTCCGGCATGGGATCGCCCGGAGACGCCCTGGAGAAGGAGGCGTCAGTCCTGATCCTCCCCCGTCGTCCGAGCGGCACAGTGAAGAGGGCCCTGTCGCTCAGAGCCTCCCCCTCCCCGCCGTCCAGCACCGCCTCGAACTCGACCTCCAGTGTCCCCTCCCTGTCCTGATCGTAAGTGACGGCGCCGTCCGGAGCATTGCCTGCCCCGGCATCCGGGCCGGAAGCCCCGGTGACGTCAGTTTCATGACCGGCCCCGGCCCTGGCGTTCAGGCCGGATGCCCCTGGGACGTCAGGGTCATGACCCGCCCCCGCCCCGGCGTTCCGACCGGAAGTTCCGGCGGCACCAGGCACCAGACCGCCCCCGGCCCCGGCGTCCGTGCCGCGAGTCCCGGCCTGCCCGGCGCCCATGACCGCCCTGGCCCTGAATGACACCTCTACGCTCTCGCCGGGAGCGAGCCGCACGGTCTTCCTCGCAGGTTCCAGGAGCTCCATCCCTGCGCGGGGGCGGATCTCGACCGCGAGCTCGCCGGGTGCGGACGCGCGGCTTGCCACTATGGCCGAGGCCTCGAAGAGGTCCCCGTCCGTCAGGTGGCCGGGAAGCGACGCCCTCATGACTAGATCGCTCGTCACCGTGAAAGACGCCTCCCCGGTCCCTGTGGCGCGGCCCGGACCTGTGGCCACGGCGTAGATCCTGTACGCCGTGAGGCTGTCGGGAAGAGTGAACACTGCCTCGAGTTCCCCGTTCCCGTCGGGCTCGAGGGCAGGGGCGAAGAAGGCGGCCGTCCTGAAGTCCGAACGGGGTTCCCCGCCCCTGCCTCTCATGTAGCCGCCCCCGCCTCCGGCCGGCCCGGCCGGGCCCTTGCCGGCCCAGTCGATGACGTCCAGCACCGCCGCGAGCGACGTGGCCGTCTTCACGCGGAGCGGCACGGGCTTGCGCATGAGCGCCTCGGGACGGTACCCGTCGTCCCCGGCGATCTGGACCAGGCCGGCGTCGACCACCGCCAGAGCCACCTCGCAGGAAGGATAGGGCTGCCCGTCATGGCCGGTCACCCGGACCTTCACCCTGGCCTCGCCGCCCGGCGACGCCGAGGGGCTCCCGGGCGTGACCCGGACGTCCAGGGTGTCCATGTCAGGGGCCACCTTGAGAGCCAGGTACCCCCTCCGGAACGCGGGCTTGCCCAGATCCGGCCCGCGGGCGGGCGGCGGAGCCGTGCGTCCGCGGACCAGCATCACCGAGACGTGCATGAGCGGGGCGCTGTCGCGGCTGACGGGGATGTCCAGGACAGGCGATCCCCCCGCGAGGTCGAAGGTCCGCGCCTCGCGCACCCCGCCCCGCTCCACTGTCAGAAGCCCAGTGCCCTCGCCAAACGGGCTCCGGACGATCACCCTGGCCGTGTCCCCGGGCCGGTAGAGGCTCCTGTCCGCGGCGAGCTCCACACCTTCCTCGCCGGGGGTCCGCCATGCGGCGCCCTCCCCCGCCGCGCTGAAGTCGAAGGACGCCAGCGCCTTCCTGCCTTCCGGGTCAGCGGCCTCGGCGGAGACGTAATGCTCGCCTGCCCCGGACGGGACCATCGAAGCGTCGAGCGGCACTTCCCCGCTAACGATCTCCTTCTCGGAGACCAAGGTGTCCGTCATTTCGGGAACCTGCGAGTAATACCCGCCGGGCACGAGCCTTCTGGCGGAGCTCCACGTGCGGCGCCAGAGCCGGAGCGTCACCCTGGTCCCGGGCCGTGCCTTCCCGAGGGCGTCGGTCACGATCGCCTGGAACTCCACCGGGCTCCCCGCGCCGGCTATGCGGAGCTGGGGCCTCAGGCCCACCGCGACGGAGGCCGGGTAGGCCGTGAAGGTCCCCGACCTGGACACCGTCCTGGAATCAGCGTCCCTGGCGGTGGCCGTGAGCGTCACCTCCCTGGGAACCGGCACCCAGCCTGCGGGCATCACGGCCTCGAAGGAGGCCGTCCCGTCGGCGTCCGCCGGCGCCCTGCCGTCCGCCATCATCCCCGGCGGCGCGGGCTCGTAGGACCAGCCGCCCTCCAGGTCCCTCATGACTGCCGAGCGGGCCGTGAAGCTCCACCCCCCGTCGAAGCCGGGAGGCGCCCAGTTCCACAGGGGGGACTGGAAAAGCTCGAAGTCGGACGTCCCCCCGGAAACCGGCCCGCCGTAGTGGTACTCGCCGCGGGCCGTGAACCTTGCCCGGTCCCCGAAGACGGCGTCCCCGAGACCGCCCAGCTCCAGATCGAAGGCAGGGAGCCTGTAGGAGCTCACGCCGAAGCTGCCGGCATCGCAGGAGTCCCCGTCCCAGTAGCCCCTTGAGATCCGTTCCGGCGTCCTGCCCTTCGCCGGGTCGAGATCGAGGAGCACCCGCCACCGCCCCTGCGGCGCGTCCCTCGGCACGGGTACATCCAGCGGCACCGTCCCGAAGGGTCCCATGTCCGCTTCGGTGTCCAGGGCAATGCCGCCCTCCGGATCCTGGACGATCACCCTGACACGCCCGCTTTCCGGGGCGGCGAAGCCGTCCGCGGCGAAGACCCGCGCCACGATCTTGAGCCGGGCGGTCTCCCCCGGCCTGTAGAGAGGCTGGGAGGTTATGAGGAAGGCCTCGGCCCAGTCCCCTGAAAGGGGGTTCCGGTAGTCCTCGACGCCCATGTGGTAGGGATGGAACCCGGCTGTCCAGCCGAGGCTCCAGAACACCCGGCTTCCCCCCTTAGAGGCCGAGAAATGCACGTCAGGATGCCCGGTCGGCTTCTGCCTGCAGTCCCCGGACACCCTGCCGGCGATCTCGTCCGCGCCCGGGAACCGCACGGTCCCGTCAGGGCCGGTCTCGCCCGACCACAGGACGCCGCCCCCGCAGTCCAGGGCGGTGACGGTCGCGCCCCCCACTGGAAGCCCGGCGGAAAGGGACGTCACCCAAACGACCGAGTCAGTCCTCCCGAGCTTGGCCGTGAGCGCCAGATCCGTCACCTGGAAGAGGTTCCAGCCGTCCCCCTCGCCCGCGCCCACGAGCACGACCCCGTCCCGATCCCTGCCCCCCGTGAGTTCCGCGAGCGACACCGGCTCCGTGACCGCCTCCTTTGAACTGTCGGCTCGGGGCACGACGGTCATGCGGCCGTTGCCCTCGCCGGGCCCGCGCGCGGCATCCAGAAGCGGCCTGGCCTTGTCCGGCACGGGCACGCCGTTCCCGCGTCCGGGCACTGCCGGCCACGCCGCCAGGAGCGAGGCGGTCTGGGCGTCCGTCATGACCTTCCCGTACACCTCCGCACGCGGCATGTTCCGAACTGTCACGGGCACCAGGGCCGGGAACGCCGACTCCATGACACCGCCCGGGGAGTCCGTCCACACGACCGGCCTGAAGGGCCCGGTCCTAAACCTGAACGTCAGGTCCTCCGCGAGGGCCTGCCCGAAGATGTCCGGCATGCCCTTCCTGAACGTGAGCTCGTATGCGGTCTCGGGAGCGAAGCCGCCCCAGAAATAGATTCCCCACTCGACAGTGTCGTCTTCGCCCGTCATGTCATCCGGGCCACCGCTGGCGGCGTTCGCGGAAGCATCGTCCGGGGAAGCGCCTGACACGCCGGCTCCGGCGACGGAAGCGGTTGCTGGAGAGGCGTCCGGGGAATCGGAGGACGATCCGGCACCGGCGGCGGAAGCGGTCGAAGAAGAGGCCTCCTGGGAATCGGAGGACGAGCCGGCTCCGTCGGCGGAAGCGGTCGCTGAAGAGGTCTCTGAAGAGGACTCCTGGGAATCGGAGGACGAGCCGGCTCCGTCGGCGGAAGCGGCCGCTGAAGATGCCTCCTGGGAATCGGAGGACGGACCGGCTCCGGCTGCGGAAGCGGCCGCTGAAGATGCCTCCTGGGAATCGGAAGACGGACCGGCTCCGGCTGCGGAAGCGGCCGCTGAAGATGCCTCCTGGGAATCGGAGGACGGACCGGCTCCGGCGGC
>JAISFP010000147.1 GCA_031263525.1 Deltaproteobacteria bacterium
CTCCGGCCCCGCCTTACCCTGTTCCTCCGCCACACCGCCATCCGGAGCATCGCTGCGGACTTGCCGTCCCCCACTTCCTCCGCCACTCCGCCATACGGAGCATCGCTCCGGCCTCGCCATACCCCTCTTCCTCCGCCACTGCGCCATACTGAGCATCGCTCCGGCCTCCCCGAACCCTTCTTCCTCCTCCACTGCCCCATCCGAACCCCCGCTCCGGTCTCACCGTACCCCTCTACCTCCGTCACTTCGTCATCCGGAGCCTCGCTCCGGCCACCCCGTACCCATCAACTTCCGCCACTCCGACATCCGGCGTATCGCTCCAGGCTCGCCGTACCTCTCGACCTACGCCACCCCGCCATCCTGAGCATCGCTCCGGCCTCGCCATACCCTCTTCCCCCCTCACTCATCCTCCGGAGCATCAGACCCGACCTTTCCGGCCCCCGCGTCATCCCGCTCCCCAACATCACGGAGGACCTCTGGCACGTCCCGCGCCTGCCCGCCCGCCGTCGGGGATGCATTCGCCACCCGCAGGTAGGCCTTTTCCATCACGTAGTCGCAAAGGAGACTCATGGGATCCGTACCCATGAAGTCGCCCCGGTACCTGGACGCTCCCGCGTACGGCAAGCTGGCATCCGTCCCGCGCTCTCCCGGGGCCATCTCCCTGAAGCCGGGGAAACCCAGCCGGGCCACGGCCGGGCCGGAAGAGAAGGCAACGACCGGCAGCGGGATCACCAGGGACTTCACATCAAGTTCCAGGGGATTGCTTGCCACAGGCTCCTCCGCTCCCATCGCTCCACCCGGTGTTCCGGCCTCTCCATCTCCGCCCGCGTCTCCCGCTCCGCCAGAATCCAGGACGTCTTCCGTCCCTCCGGAATTTCTCTTCACTGCACCATCCCCGGCACCAGTCGTTTCTTCCCCTTCAGCGACCTCCACAAGAACTACGGCCCTCCGGCAGCGAGGGTCGGAACTCCCGCGCGGCTGACCCAGGCGGATCTCGAGCTCCAGATCCCTGCCCCGCAGAGCCACGGGGGGCATCACCGCGACCATCGCCTCGGGACGGGTGAGATCGCCCGTGAAGTGGTAGAAGCCTCTCCAGACAAGGGCACCTTTCTCAAGAAAGTCCCTGAAATCCCACCTGTGGAGCCTGAAGGCACCCGAAAGCGGGATGAAGTCCGATCCGTAGGGCCCGTCGAAGTCACGATCTGTGTAAAAGGCCGTGTCCCTGTCGATCAGCGAGAAAAACACCTCGTTGTCCGGGATGAAGTACGCCCCCTTGACAGCCATGAGCTCCCTAACGGTGGCCCCCTCGGAGAGCGCCATAGCCGCCATGGTCCGCGCGGCGTCCTCCAAATCGAAGACGGCCCGCCTGACATCTCCCGTCTCACCGTGGACGCGATGCACCTCGGAAATCATCGGCAGGAGAGACCAGGGCCTGGAAGGCCTCTCCCCCTCGCCCGGACGCGGGGCTGCAAGCGCCATCACGATGACCGCTATGGCGGAAGCCGCAACTGACAGCGCTAGCGCCCTTCCCCGGCTCCGGACGGCTATCCCGATGCACATGAACGCCATCGCCGGCACGACGAAGGAAAGCGGCAGGGCGGTCATGGCCGCGAATTTCCAGAGCTGGTAGCTGTTGTACCTTGCTACGTACACTCCCAGGTAGGCCAAA
The DNA here is from genome assembly GCA_031263525.1 of Deltaproteobacteria bacterium. Classification (GTDB taxonomy): domain Bacteria; phylum Desulfobacterota; class Desulfarculia; order Adiutricales; family Adiutricaceae; genus JAIRZX01. The sequence goes on from JAISFP010000147.1 coordinate 1,670, forward strand.
AGGCTCAACAAGAACGTCAGCGAGAGCGCGTCAAGGGCGGCTCCCGCCCCGTACGCAGCTCGCGGCCCTCCTGTTCTCGTGCCCCCGCCTCCCTGCAGGCCCGCCACTGACTCCCCGGTTCCTGACCCTCCGGACTTTCTCGGTCCTGGCTGCCCGGCCCCGGGCCCTCCGGTCCTCGTGCCCCCCCCTCCCGGCAGGCCCGCTCCTGCCTCCCCGGTTCCTGACCCTCCGGACTTTCTCGGTCCTGGCTCCCCGGCCCCGGGCCCTCCGGTCCTCCTGCCCCCGCCTCCAGACAGGCCCGCTCCTGTCTCCCCTGTTCCTGACCCTCCGGACATTCCAGGTCCTGGCTCCCCAGTTCCCGGCTCTCCGGTCCTCGTGCCAACGCCTCCCGACAGGCCCGCTTCTGCCACCCCAGTTCCTGACCTCCCGGACGTTCCCGGTCCTGGCTTTCCGGTCCTCGTGCCAACGCCTCCCGGCAGGCCCGCTTCTGCCACCCCAGTTCCGGACCTTCCAGACATTCCCGGTCCTGGCTCTCCGGTACTCGAGCCAACGCCTCCCGACAGGCCCGCCCCTGACTCCCCGGTTCCGGACTTTCCGAACATTCCCGGTCCTGGCTCAACGGTCCCGGGCCCTCCGTTCACATCCGTTCCGGGCAATCTCCGTCCGGACTCTCCGGTTCCGACCGCTCCGGCTCCTGCCGCCCAAGTCCCCTCTTCCGCCCTGTCAGCCTGCTTCGTTCCCCCGCCTTCAGGACGCGCAACCTTTCCGAAAACCTCCAAGGCCGATGGCGGACCAGGACCGCACCAGGCCGCAACGCCTCTCCTGCCAAGGACCCACATCGCCATGAACACGCCCAGGAAGGCCGCCCAGGAGAATGCAGTCCCCCCCGAGGCCTTCAGGAGAAGGCTCACGGAGACGTGGGGGAACGCGGCGAACAGCAGGGGGTCCATCAGACCCAGTTTCACCCCGGACACCTGGGTCGCGCTCGAGACCATCCTTCCGAGAAGCCAGACGACCGTGGGCGGGCTCACGACCGCCGCAACGCAAGCCGCGACCGCGAGGGGCCAGACGGCTCCCGTGACCGACCGGAAGGCTGCCGAGACACTGCTTGCCGATGAACCCCTGCCCGCCACGCCGTCCGTTCCCGGAACACCTCCTGCGCTCCCGGACAGGACTCCGCCCCTTGTCCAGAAAAAGGCCGCCAGGCCCGCCGAGCCGGCCAGAAGGCACATGAACAGCGGGAACCCAGCCTGATAGCCCATGAAAAGGAAGACGACCGGGAAGAGCACCCTCCGGAACCTCGGCCATCCCCCTCTCCCCGGGCAATTCCCCGTCCCCCTGCCCGGCAGAAGGACCGCGCTGAGCGCGGCTGCCAGACCCACGAGAGCGAACTGGTGCCCGAAAGCACCCTGATATACCAGATACAGATAGAGCGGGCTTCCGCAGATGCCGAAAGCCGCCAGGACGCACAGGACCAGGGGGAGCCCGAAAGCGCCCCTGGCCAGAAGGAAGACGGCCGACGCCGTCCAGGCCAGAACCGTTATCTGGTAAAGGGACGCCGCCGTCAGGGAAAAGCCACCCAGCACCGCCGAGAACATGCCCATGGAGACGTTCTGACCGAACCCGTCAATGAACCAGGCGCCGGTGTCAGCTATAAAGTAGCGGGACGGATCTACCGCCCCTCTCCAGTAATCAGAGGCAAACACCCATGAATAATAGTCAAGGGCGTTCGAGAGCCACGGGTCAGGCCTGCCCGACGGGCTCACTGCACCGAAGTACACTGCAAACGCGAAGGCGGCTGCCAGCGACACGGCAAGGGGCCACGGCCCGTCAAGCGGATCCGCGAACCCTGGCTCGCAGACAACCTCTGCAACCTTCTTCTCGCGATGCCTGCCCTTCCTGCCCCCCTTCTTCCCAGCTGACCCACCCTCCATGCCGCCCCTGCCCCCCATCTTCCCGGCTGCTCCGCTCTCCCTGCCACCCTCTGATCTCTTCTTCCCGGCTGCTCCGCTCTCCCTGCCAGCCGCTGAACCCTTCTTCCCGGCTGCTCCGCTCTCCCTGCCACCCTCAGAACCCTTCTTCCCGGCTACTCCGCTCTCCCTGCCACTCTCTGACCCCTTCTTCCCGGCTTCTCCGCCGTTCTTCTCCCCTCGGCTCCCCTGGCCATCCCCGTTCTCGCTCCTTTCAGCGGACTCCATCCTCCTTGTCTGCTCCAGCTTCCGTTCAGATGCCTCCCTGCGCATCTTCAGGAGCCACAGCCCCCCCTCGCATGCCGCCCCAATCAGGCCCTGTAGAAAGATGACCTGGTAGGCATCCTCGTAACCAGCGCCGAAGAGCGAGACGATCCTCAGGATCACAGCGAGGGAGCCCAGAAAGGCGCACAGCGGGAGCGGGGAGCCGTAGGCCATGCCGCTTCTGACCCTCGCGAGCCTCAGAAAAAGCCTTCCCCAGAAGCAGGCAGACAGCGTAAAGGCGAGAAAAAATGCCGTGAACTGTGCCGCAGATGCGATGGTTTGAATCATGGGAAAGCTGGCCTCAGATCAAGTTGGGCAGGACGGGTAAAGTAATCTGGAAATCGAGTGAAAATAAAACAATAATACTGCAATAATGGTAATCCTTCTCCCTCATTATGTCCCGGCGGCATCCCGGCCCTTGAAAACTGCGCCATACATCATAGCTACATGCCGCGATGTCCACGGTGCCTGAGCCCCGGAAACCCTTTCGCAACAAAACAGTTAATATCAAATGGAACGACATTAATTATGAAGAAAGAACAATACATTAGTTTACAACAATAGAATTTGAAAATTATTTTTATTCATTTCAAACTATTCTAAAGAAGAAATTTTACGTGATCTTAGATCCATAGTTAACTTAATTAGCCAAACATATACTACAAATTCCTTTAAGTGCAAGTGTAGATTAGATCGTAGAAAGTCAAAGTTGATCACCAAGCTCTCTGGTGAGGAGTTTAACTTGATAAATTTACAAATGAAATAATTATAAAATTGATGAAATTATACCATAATCCACCATATAACGTAAAGGATATTATTCTGTTTCCTAAGAATATCATGAAATATGATAAACACAATGAATCATTATAAACATCTTGAATATATATTAACATAATGATACATTAAGAAAATCATGAAAAATTATTACCCTCATGATGCATTATGAACCTAATGAAACATTATGAATATCCCGCATCGTTATGATCAACATGAAACAATATAAATGTCATGATAAATTATGAACCTCATGAAAAATTATGAACCTCATGAATCATTATAAATTATATAAAATATTATTAATATTATGAAGCATTGAGAACAGCAAAAAATATTATAGAACGTATGATACATTGTGAATACAATGGAATATTAAGAATATCATGAAACATTCTTAACATCATGAAGCATTGAAAATATCATGAAGCATTGAAAATATCATGAAACATTGAAAATATCATAAAACATTGAAAATATCATGAAACATTATAAACCTCATGGAATACTATGAACACCATGAAGTATTACGGACGTCATGAATCATTGATACTATTATTAAACATAAAGAACATCGATATTAATTCTAATCATTAAAAAGAATTATGGATATCATAAATAATTTTGAATATTATGATGTGTTATAAACCTAAAATGAATTATAGACATGATAAATAATTTAGAATATTATGATAGATTTTGGATATTATAAACAATTAAAGGCATCACGATAAATTAAGTACATCATGAAGAATTTTAACATATAATAACCCTTTCATGAAATATGAGTGAAAATTGCATTGAATTGGCCTCCCTTGTCTGCTTAGAAGGTTTCTTGTTCTCTCTAATTTGTTCATATATACGTAAAAAAGTAATAACAGATTATTAATCTCATGAAAAATCAAGAATATTATAATGAATTATGAATATTATAAAATATTCAGAACATCGTAAAGAACTATGTGTATCATAAAATATTCAGAACATTATAAATAATTAAAAACATCATGAAGCAACAAGAACCTTCTTCATCTCCGTTCTTGAGTTTTCGGTAACAACTAGACAGTTCAAGAAATTTAATAATATTAAGATAAGATATAGTGGATTTTAATTATGCAAAATTGGGTTACACATCTAATTCCTTTAACTATCAAGTTATATTTAAAAATATTAATATGTCTACAAAATGTAAACTGGAAAATTTTGTTTTGATTTTATGCGCGGCATAAAGAGATAATTTGTATCCGTTCACTGGCAGGTAACCCTGGCCAGGGAGGTAGCCTGTCCTGGAGCTGGAAAAGACCGCTCTGGCCTGGAGGAAGGCCGTTTTGGACCTGGAGTCAGGCCGTCCTGGACCTGAAGGGAAGCCCCTCTGACCCCGGAGTCAGGCCGTCCTGGACCTGAAGGGAAGCCCCTCTGACCCCGGAGTCAGGCCGTCCTGGGCCTGAAGGGAAGCCCCTCGGACCCCGGAGGAACGCCGTCCTGGGCCTGAAGGGAAGCCCCTCTGACCCCGGAGGAACGCCGTCCTGGACCTGAAGGGAAGCCCCTCTGACCCCGGAGGAACGCCGTCCTGGCCACGGGGGAAGGCCGTCCTGCACCAGCAATGATGATCTGGGTCCTGCTGCAGGTGTCCCTGCTTTCGCCTGTGAACAGATACCAACTCATCTCTCATCGTTCACCCCTCGCCCATTCCCCGCCTCCCCTGACAATCTCCTCACTCCCCCTCTGCCCGGGTGAGCCTGGCGTGGCGGCAGACGATGACCTTGCGGCCGCAGCTGTCGAAGTCTATGACCGCCTTGCCGTCCCTGAAGCTCAGGACGGTCCCCAACCCGAAGGCCCCGTGCTTCACCCTCTCGCCAGGCGCAGGCTCCGAGACCACGTCGGAGCCCCGGGGCACGGGCATCCACCTTACCTTCTTCTCCCTGACAGGCAGTTCGGGGGGCGGGATCAGGAGGGGGGGCTGGTCAGCGAGCTGCCCGTCCCCGGAGAAGCCCTGCCCCCAGGAGAAGTCGTCGTCGGAGAACCCCCCGTCCCCTTCCTGGTCCTTCCAGGGCTCCGGAAAAAGGGAGCGGAAGTCCACCTTCCTTCCGTTCTCAATCACGTCCAGGGCGCCGTCGTCCAGGTCCTTCAGGAAGCGGGTGGGAGCGGCCATGACGGGTCCCTCCCAGCCCCCGGCCACCTGGGAGGGGCACATGAGGTAGAGCTCGTCCTTGGCCCGGGTCACGGCCACGTAGAAGAGCCTCCTCTCCTCCTCCATCTGCTCCTCGCTGTGGACGGAGTACGAGGAGGGGATCCTCCCGTCCACGGCCGACAGCACGAAGACCCTGCCCCACTCCAGGCCCTTGGCCGAATGGATGGTTGAGAGGGTCACGTCCCTGCGGATCCCGGCCCCGGCATCCCCCCTGGACACGGTGTTGGGAGGGTCCAGTGTCACGTCCGTCAGGTAGGTGTCCAGGCTCCCGCACTCCTCCGCCATGCCCACGACCTCCTGGATGTCCTCCAGCCGATCCGGAAAGTCGTCCGGGTAGAGCTCGCCGATGACGAGCCTGTAAAAGTCCAGGATCTCCCTCGGCCTTGTCCCCATGTCGTCGCCGCCCCGGCAGATCGAGGCGAGAAGGGCCGCGAGCCTCGAGAAGAGCAGCGCACCCTCCTGCCCCCTCGGCCTGAGCCCCGCCCCGGCGATGTCCATGAGCCTCGAGCGATCACCGCCCACCCAGAAAGCCGCGGCGGCGGCCCCCTTGGCGCCCACGCCCGGCATCAGCTCCAGGACCCGCATGAGGCTCGTGACGTCCGAGGGGTTGTGGGCTATGCGGAAGAACGAGAGGAAGTCCTTCACGTGGGCCCCCTCCAGGAACCGCCGGCCCCCGTACTTGGTGAAAGGGATGTTGAGCCTGGTGAGCATGACCTCCAGCTCGAAGCTGTGGGCTGCCGCGCGGAAGAGGACGGCAATCTCCGAGGGATCCGTCCCCGTCCGGACCAGCTCGTCTATCCTGGCGCCGGCCCAGGCGGCCTCGCCCCTGAGATCCTCGGTCACGACCGCCAGAGGAGGCGGTCCGCCGCCGCGGGCCGCCCTCAGGGTCTTCTCGTACTTGCGCTTCGCCCCCCTGAACACCCCGTTGGCCACCGCCAGGATGCTCCCGTAGCTCCTGTAGTTGTCCTCGAGCTTTATGATCTTCACCGGGTCGAAGATCTTGGGGAAGTCCATGATGTTCGTGAAGTCCGCCCCCCTGAACCCGTAGATGGACTGGGCGTCGTCGCCCACGGCGGTCACGTTCCTGTGGTCGCGGGCCAGGTGCCAGGTGATCCTGGCCTGGACGGGGTTGGTGTCCTGGTACTCGTCCACCAGGACGTGGGAGTAGCGTGCGGCTATCCTGTCCCGGGCCTCGGGCTCGTGCCTCATCAGGTTCGCCAGGTTCACCAGCAGATCGTCGAAGTCCATCACCGCCTGGCGGATCTTCGTCTCCCCGTAGCGCCTAGCTATCTCCTCGATGGGCTTCACGAACTCCTGCAGGTGAGAGAAGTATTCCCTCACGGTGTCCTTCACGGACATCTCCTTGTTGACGGAGCGGCTTATGACCTGGAGGATCTTGCCCTTCTTCGGGAACCCCTTCGCGGACTTGGCCGCCGGGACGGTTTCCCTTATGCGGGATATCATGGTCTCGGCGTCGTCCTGGGGGAGGATGCCGAAGCCTGCCGGGTAGCCTATCAGCCTGTGCTCGGTGCGCAGGAGCACGTTCGCGATCGAGTGGAAGGTCCCACCGGAGACCCTGCCCGCCTCCTGGCCTACCAGATCCGCGCAGCGCGTGAGCATCTCCCCCGCCGCCTTGCGGGTGAATGTCAGGAGGAGTATCCGCCTGGGGTCCTCTCCCCGGGAGACCAGCCATGCCACCCGGTGGACCAGGGTCCTGGTCTTGCCGCTCCCCGCCCCGGCAATGATGAGCAGGGGCCCGCCCTCGTGGGTGGCAGCCTCCAGCTGGGAGGGATTCAGAATGCTGTGGAGGTCGGGCGCCTTCGCCCCGGCCTCCCCGACCGCATGATCCGTCACAAGTAACCTGCCTTGCCTGCCCCCTTCGGGGAAGGCCGGGATCCGCACTGGGATTGTCCTGCCTCCGGCCGTGCCCCCGGAGGGTGCCAGGCCGCGAATACGGCAGAACCGGTCGTGTCCCGGAAAAAACTGTGCCAGCCAGATGCCGAAGCACGAAAAGAGAGAGGAAGAGGATAGTTAGCGTTGGCGAGCCGAGAACCAAAGGCCCAGGACCGGAGCCGGAGGCCCAGGGCAGGAGAGCCGGTGGCCCAGGACAGGAGAGCCGGAGGCCCAGGGCAGGAGAACCGGAGGCCCAGGACAGGAGAGCCGGAGAAAAGGAGACCCAGACCAGGAGATCCAGGGGCACAGACCAGGAGAGCCGAAGGGCCAGGGCCAAGGCCAAACCCTAAGGGCCGGGAACCAGGGCCCTGGGCTAGGCCAGTACTTGTACCCTACGGGCCTCATGATGTCCAGTCCAGTCCAGCCTCGATCGCAGGAAATGACAATCGCAAGGAACACTTGGGCAGGAACTGGCTTCCGGGGATCCCTCATAAGGGCGAATGCCATCAGGCTGGCGGCGGACGCATCATTCCAAGGCACCTGGCAAGGCGTTTCGGACGGAAACACCCCCTGGCGAATCCCAAAAAGTTAGCTCCCCAAGAACTTTAAATCAAATGCAAATATTACCCGTTTAATTAAATGTCGGAATTTTAGCTATCAGCCTATGGGGGGGAAAGATCGGGAAACCACCCAGTCCTGGTATCTCCTCGCCATGATTCGCTCTCAAAACATGGGAGAAGATTCCGACATTT
>JAISFP010000150.1 GCA_031263525.1 Deltaproteobacteria bacterium
CGGGGAAGGCGAGGGAAGGTGAGCAGGCCTGGCGGGGAAGGCGAGGGACGGTGAGCAGGCCTGGCGGGGACGGCGAGGGACGGTGAGCAGGCCTGGCGGGGACGGCGAGGGAAGGTGAGCAGGCCTGGCGGGGAAGGCGAGGGAAGGTGAGCAGGCCTGGCGGGGAAGGTGATGGAAGGCGCGGATAATTTAGTAGACCTGGCATGGAATGAGCATGGTGCCGGCAGTGAGGGCGTAGGCGAGCGGGAAGTCACGGCAGTAGGGGGGCAGGTGCCGGGGTTGCCGGGAGGGAGCGAGTCCTCCGGAATTCCGGAGGGCGGCCGTCGCGGTCGGAGGCCGCGGCTGGCCTGAGCCTCCCTATGGTGAAGAACCTGAACGGCAGGCCCCGGACAGGGTCTGCGGGCGAGAGGCGGTGCTGGGGGGATGACTGGGGGCGGCTGGGCCCGCGGCCACGTGCGGGGGCGCACAAGGCCGAGGGGCCCCCGCCGTCCCCGTTGGAAGGTTGGCCGGAAGGCACGCCTCTGACGGGGCTGAAGAGAAGGCATGAAGGCCGGTTACGCCGCCGGAAGTTTGGAATGCGAGGCTGGGCCGGCCCGTGCGAGCCTGATTCATGGAGGGTATTCCGGCAAGGCAGGCATGAGCCTTCGGTCGGGGGAGGCGTCTTGCCGTCGCAAGGCCCGAATCAGTCGCGGGCGGAAGGGACGGCGGAATGCCATGGACGGGGCCTGGCGACAGACCGGGAACGCCCGGATTCTGTCTTGGGAGCGCACGCGTTAAACTTTCCTGGAAACAGAAGGTGGCGGAGGGACGGCGGCCGGGCAGTCCGCCGGGTTCCCGGAGCCTGGAAATCGGAGGGGAACGGCCGTCGGCCACCGTGCGGCTCAAGGGCGGAAAGTCGCACCGGACCTGGATTTGAAGGGTCCTGAATCATGCGGGCGAAACGGCATCCGATTATGATTTGACATGGCTCACCGACGCGAGTAAAGTTTGCAAACTCACTCCAAACCGTCTGGCGCGGGCAGCGCCGGCAAGGGCCGTCGTGCCGCATTTCCGGCGTAATGCCAGGTGTTGCATGCGGGTCCGGCGTTGCCATGCAGGGCGCAGCCGCGTCCCCGTCCCGGATGCGTCAGGTGCCGGACGGTTCCCGTCTGGCGAAAGACGCTTCCCGTGGCGCGTCAGATTCCGGCACCGTGCCAGCCGCGGTGCCGGGCCATGCCACCCCCGCAGGGGACGGAGTGAGACGCCTTGCACGTCGACACTTTCAACTTCACGGAAACGACAACGCTAAAGTCCCTGGACATGCGGGCGAGAGATCTCTTCGTCAAGGGGGATTGCGCCGGCGCGCTGGCCATATTCGAGGAAGAGCACGGCAGGGCCATGGGCGCCCTGTGCGGGGACGACTCCGCAACGCTCATGATCACGCATGACATCGGGGTATGCCTTAACCGGCTGGGAAGGCACAGGGATGCCGCGGACCGTGTCGGGCAGGAGCTGGAGAGGCTCGCGGCCGCGTTCGGGGACGGTCGCGACGACAGCCTGGAGAGCCTGCAGCTTTCGGAGTGCCTGGGCAGCTCCATCTGGGGTCTGGGAGAGCACGGCCGGGTGGAGGGCATCTTCGGGAAGGCGGCGGACGGGCGATCGAGGATTCTGGGCGGGGGGAACGCGGGGACCGTTGCCGAGACGCTCGACCTGGCCTCCGTGCTCAGGCATGCGGGGAAGAACGTCGAGGCCGGCAGGGCCTCCTTCCGGGCCCGGAAGGCGTGCGGCCTGAAACTGGGCGAATCCCACGTGCCGGCACTCCAGGCCATGTCTGGTCTGGGCGAATGCCTTTTGGGCGAGGGTGACGTGGCGGGCGCGGCACGTCGTTTCAGGCTGGTCCACGAGGCGAGAAGGACCCGCCACTACGACGACGCCCGCATGACGTCAGCGAACCTCCTGAACCTCGCCACGGCAGTTTCCATGATTGCTGAACAGACGACGGCCGGCGACATGTTCAGGGAAGCGCTTGACGTTCCGGAGACGGAATCCGGACCGGGAGCCAGCGAGACGGTCGCGGCACTTTCTGAGCTGGGCACGGCCCTCCTGAACGACGGCCTCCGCCGCGAGGCCCTGGATCTGCTGGAGGCAAAGTTCCGCGACAGGACCGAGAAACTGGGTGCGGAGCACGAGGCCGCGCCGGTCTTCGCCCGGGACATCGGTCCGGCACGTGAACTGTCCGGCGACAGCGAGGGCGCGCTGGCCGCGTTCCGCGAGAGCTGGGACAATCTTTCCAGGATATTCGGCAGGGACGACTTCCATGCCCAGGTTGCCGCCAGCAACCTGGGAATCGCTCTCCTCGACAGGGGAGAATATGCCGAGTCGGAAAAGCTCCTGCGCGCGAGTCTTGAGGGGTTCAGGATCACTCTGGGGCCGGGCCATCCTGTCTCCCGGCTGACGGAGGAGAACCTGGAGCGGCTCGGGCAAGCCAGCCGGTCTCCGGCATGCCTGGCTGCCGGGACGACGGTGCCGGGCCAGGACTCGGGGCGCCAGATGCGGAACTTTTCCTCCGGGAGGCACTTCGCGGGGTACCCGATAATGCGCTTCGCCGGCGGGGCTGAGGGGGAGCGCGAGTACATGGAGGCGGGAATGAAATGGAAAGGGATGGCCGTCGAGGCCAGGAAGGCCATCCTTGGAGAGGGGCATGCCGAGACGCTGGAGGCCGCGGAACATTTCGCGCAGTCGCTGGGGGCTCTTGGTCGCTTCAGCGAGGCCTGCTCCGTCTACGGCTGGGCGATCCCTGCGGCCGGGAAGGCCCGCGGCGAGCTCGCGGACATGACGTTGAAACTCCTTGTCAAGAAAGCCGCGGCGGCTTGCGGACTTGAGGACTGCGATGCCTGGCAAGGGGCTTGCGAAGAGGCCCTGTCCCGCCACGAGCGGGCATCCGGTGCTGGTGCCGGGGAGTCTCTGGAAGTCGCGGAATCTTTCTCCTTCGCCCTCGTGATTGAAGGCGAGTATGACGTAACGGCAGGCGTACTCCGGAAGGCCCTCTCGGCCGGCGAGGCGGCATGCGGGCACGGCCCTCCGAAGGTGGCGAGAATCGCGGCGAGACTGGGCCACGTCCTCCTGCTGCTGAACCGGCAGGAAGAGGCGGGGACGCTGCTCAGGCGGGCGCGCGAGACCATGGACCCCGATCCGTCCCCGCCGGACACCATCGCGCGGATGGCCAGCGAGATTCTGAACACGTCGCTGGAAGAGCTCGAGACATTCGAGAAGTCCGGGAATTCCGCAGGCCCTGGGGGATCGGGCGGCCCTGGCGGATCGGGCGGCCCTTGCGGTTCGGATGGACCGGAGGGTCCCGATGGTCCGGAGGATCCGGGCTGGCCGGAGTGCCCGTGAACCCCGGCAACGAGTGAGGCCGACGGCCGTCAGGTTCCGGCCGGACAGGCAGCCGGGGACGAAGAACCATAATTCCCCCTCGCGGGGCAGGACGAACGGAGACATGCGATGTCCGAAGAACAGAAGGACTTGACCGCAAGATTGATTCTTAAGTCGCTTAACAAGCGGGCCACGGATCTCTTCAGCAATGGCGACCGCGCCGGGTCGCAGGAAATTTTCAGGCGCGAGTACGAGGAGTCGTCAAGGCTTCTCGGGCCGGACGACCCGGAGACGCTGGTCAGGGTCCACGACATAGCTGCGGTCATGCACCTGGAGGGCGACCAGCGGGGCGCCGACGAGATCCTGGCCCCCGCGATCGGGAAGCTCGCCGAAAGCCTGGGGGACGGCCACGAGGATCACCTGGACTACCTCCTGCTCAGGGGCTGCCACGGGCGCGTCCTCTCTGCGATGGGGGAGCACGTGCGCGCGGAAGCCATCCTGCGTGACGTGGCGGACCGCCGCGCGGGGTTCCTGGGCGAGGGAGACTGGAGGACAGTTGCCGGCCTGCTCGATCTTGCGGCGGCCGAGAAGGCGGCGGGTGACACGGCCGGGGCAGGAAAGACCTACGCACGTGCCCGGAAGGCCTGCGACATGGGCCTTGGCGATTTCCACGATTTCTCGTTCCAGGCGGTCTCGGGCGAGGCGTTCTGCTTTCTGGGCCTGGGAGACGTCGCGACCGCCGAAAAACGGCTTCGGCGCGCCTGCGCGGCGAAGCGGATGCTGTTCGGGGACGGCTCGTTCGAGGCCGCGCGGAGCCAGACGAACCTCGCGGGGCTTCTCACCAAGGCCGACAAGAATGAGGAGGCGGCAGCGCTGCTGACGGACGCCCTCGGCATCCTCGAGAAGGAGCGCGGGCCCGGATTCAGCGAGGCGTCCGTGGCGCTCACGGCGCTGGGCGCGGCGCTATCGGCCCTGGGCAGGCACGGGGAAGCCGTGGGGCTCATGAGAGAAAAGCTCGCCGACAGGGAGGAGAAGCTCGGGGGCGAACACGAGGCGACTCTGGCGGCAGCGCACGATCTCGGCCTGGCACTGGACGCGGCAGGCGAAAGCGAGCAGGCCAGGGAGATCTTCGAGAGGACGCTGGAGATGTCCGCGGAGATTCTCGGCCCGAACCACGTCCTCACGCTCGTCGCCGCCAACAACGTCGGGAGGGCGCTCATGAACGCGGGAGAGCTCGACCGGGCCGAGGAGCTCCTCAAGGGGTGCCTGGAGGACGTGAAGGCCTGCTTCGGGCCTGCCCACCCCAATGTCCGCCAGGTAATGGCCAACCTGAGCCAGGTTCAGGCCAAGCGCCTGCCGCCGGGGTATCTGGACGCCTTGAGGAACGCCTTCGGCGGGCGTCTGGGCATGGGCATGGGCATGGGCATGGGCAGGGGGATGGGCATGGGCATGATGCCCCCGGGCTTCCCTCCCTTTCCCGTGGCCGGGGAGGCGGCTGAGCGCCGGGCGACGCTCGAGAGGGCCAGGGCCCGGGCGGAGTTCGCCGTCCAGGCCCGGAAGGCCATCCTGGGGGAGGACGACCCGGAGACGCTTGAGGCCGCCTTCGAGCTCGCGAACGTTTTCCTGGAGCTGGGCATCCCCATGGGCGCCTGCGACGTCTGCGGCTGGGCCGTCCCCGCGGCGGAGAAGGCCCACGGCAAGACCGGCGAGACGACCCTCAAGTTCCTGAAGCTCCAGGGCATTGCGTTCCAGAGCACGGGAGGCGCGGACAAGGCGCGCCAGGCCTTCGAGAAGGCGCTTGCCGGCTACGAGCAGCTCCTCGGGCCCGGCGCCCTCCAGTCGCTCGACACCGCCGGGAGCCTCGCCACGGTCCACATGGACTCCGGCGAGTTCCAGGCGGCGGCGGAACTGCTGTCGAAGGCGGTGGCCGCCGGGGAGACGGTCTGCGGGGCTGTCCACCCGCTGGTCGTGAACCTTTCGGCCAGCCTCGGGGAGGCCCTCCTGCGCCTGGGCCGTTCCGGCGAGGCCGAGGCGAGGCTCAGGCGGGCCCTCGAGCTCATGGAGCGCGACTCGGGCCCCGGCGGCCAGCGCAAGGAGATTGTCGCGGAACTCCTGCGCGAGGCCCGGGCAGGCCGTCCGGAGCTCAAGTTGACTTCAGGGGACGGGGGTGACGGAGGCTCCGACGTGTCCTCCTAGGGAGAGGGGCCGGCGTGCCGGCGGATCCTCCCGGGTCGAGGGGGCCGGCGGGCCGGCGGATCCTCCCGTGTCGAGGGGCCCGGCGGATCCTCCCGTGTCGAGGGGCCCGGCGGTTCCTCCCGTGTCGAGGGGCCCGGCGGATCCTCCCGTGTCGAGGGGGCCGGCTGGCCCGGCGGATCCTTCCGTGTAGAGGGGGCCGGCGGATTCTCTCGGATCGAGGGGGCCGGCGGATCCTCCCGGATCGAGGGGGCCCGGCGGGTCCTCCCGGATCGAGGGGTCTCGGCGGGTCCGGAGGATCTTCAGGGGACCGGTGAGCAGGCTGGCCCGGCCTGTCCTCCGGGTACGAGGCTGCCGGAGGCAATGGCGGGGACAGCGAATCGACAATTGCCCATCCTGGGCATGGCGAACGGAGGTATGCAATGTCGGACGATCCGAACGACTTCACCGCAAGGATCATTCTCAAGTCCCTGAACAACCGGGCCGAGGCTCTCCTGAAAGCCGGGGACCGGGCCGGGGCGCTGGAAGTTTATCAGAGCGAACACGAGGAGTCAGCAAGGCTTCTCGGTCCGGACGACCCGGAGACGCTGGCCAGGGTCCACGACATGGCGGTTGTCATGCACCTGGACGGCGACCCGCGGGGCGCAGACGAGATCCTGGCCCCCGCGATCGAGAGGCTCGCCGCGAGCCTGGGTGACGGCCACGAGGATCACCTGGACTACCTCCAGCTCAGGGGATGCCACGGGCGCGTCCTGTCGGAGCTGGGGGAGCACGGGCGCGCGACGGACATCCTCCGGGACGTGGTGGACCGCCGAGCGCGGTTTCCGGGCGAGGGGGACTGGATGACCGTGGCGGGCTTGCTCGATCTCGCCGCGGCACAGAGGGCGGCGGGGGACCATGCCGGGGCCGGAAAGACCTACGTCCGGACGCGGAAGGCCAGCTGTCTGGAGCTTGGCGAGCAACACGAGTTCTCGCTCCAGGCGCTCACGGGCGAGGCGGGCTGCTTTCTGGGCCTGGGAGACCTCGCCATGGCAGGGAACCGGCTCCGGCGCGTCTACGAAGCGAAGCTGGCTCTCTTCGGCGAGGGCACGGTCGAGACCGCGCTGAGCAAGATGAACCTCGCCGGGCTCCTCACCAAGGACGACCAGAACGAGGAGGCGGCCGTCCTGCTGGAGGACGCCCTCGCCATCCTTGAGACGGGGCTCGGGCCCGGAGCCGGCGAGACGTCCATGACCCTCACGGGGCTGGGCGCGGCGATCTCGGCCCTGGGGCGGCACTGGGAAGCCGTGCAGCTCATGAGGGAAAAGCTCGCCGACAGGGAGGAGAAGCTGGGGGAAGACCATGAGGCGACCCTGGCTGCCGAGCACGATCTCGGCCTGGCACTGGACGCGGCAGGCGAAAGCGAGCAGGCAAGGTGGTTATTCGAGAGGACGCAGGAGAAGTGCATGGCGATTCTCGGCCCGAACCACGTCCTCTCCCTGGTCTCCTCCATCAACGTCGGGAAGGCTCTCGCGAAAGCGGGCGAGCTCGACCGGGCCGAGGAGCTCTTCAGGGGGTGCCTGGAGGGCCTGAAGGCCTTCTTCGGCCCGGCCCACCACAACGTCCGCCTCGTCGAGGCCAACCTGAGCCAGGTTCAGAACAGGCGCCTGCCCCCCGGGCTCCTGGATTTCGCGAGAAACGCCTGGCGCGGGCGTATGAACATGGGCATGGGCATGATGCCCCAGGGCTTCCCTCCCCTTACCGGAGCCAGGGAGACGGAGGAGCGCCGCGCGAAGCTCGAGAAGGCCAGGGCCCGGGCGGCGTCCGCCGTCGATGCCAGGAAGGCCATCCTGGGGGAGGACGATCCGGCGACGGTGGAGGCCGCCCACGATCTCGCCTGCGTTTTCCTGGAACTGGGCATCCCCATGGGCGCCTGCGCAGTCTGTCTCTGGGCGGTACCCGCCTCGGAGAGGGCCCACGGCAAAAACGGCGAGATGACCATCAGGTTCCTGATGGCCCAGGGAACGGCTCATCTGAGCACTGGCGCCCCGGACAAGGCGGGCCGGGCCTTCGGGAAGGCGCTTGCAGGTGCCGAGCGGCTTTTCGGTCCGGGCTCCGAGCAGTCGCTCGACGCCGCCGGCTGCCTCGCCTCGGTCCACATCGGCTCCGGCGAGTTCCAGGCGGCTGCGGACCTCCTGTCGAAGGCGGCGGCCGCCGGGGAGGCGGTCTGCGGGCCGGTCCACCCGCTGGTCGTGAACCTCTCGGCCAGCCACGGTGAGGCCCTCCTGCGCCTGGGCCGTTTCGGCGAGGCCGAGGCGAGGCTCAGGCGGGCCCTCGAGCTCATGGAGCGCGACCCGGGTCCCGGCGGACAGCGCAGGGGGATGGTCGCGGAGCTCCTGCGCGAGGCCCGGGCAGGCCGTCCGAAGCTCAAGTTGACCTCCGGGGACGGGGGGAACGGCGGGGTCTCCGGGGACGGGGGGAACGGTGGCGTCTCCGGGGACGTCGAGTTATAATTCCCCGTCGGGGGCCTGGAGAAAGGAGGCTTGCAATGTCCGACGATCCGGACGATTTCACCGCAAGGATCATCCTCGGGTCCCTGGACAGGCAAGCCAAGGATCTCCTGGACGCCGGGGACCGCGCCGGGGCGCTGGAAATTTTACGGCGCGAGCGGGATGAGGCCGCAAGGCTTCTCGGGCCGGACGCCCCGGAGCTCCTGAGTTCGGTCCACGACATGGCGGCGGTCATGCTCCTGGAGGGCGATCCGCAGGGAGCGGCGGAGATCCTCGCGCCCGCAATAGAGAAGCTCGCCGCAATCCTGGGGGACGGCCACGAGAATCATCCGGACTACCTGAAGTTCAGGGGATGTCACGGGAGGATTCTCTCGGCTCTTGGGGAGCACGGGCGCGCGGTGGAAATTCTCCTGGACGTGGCGGTCCGGCGTCTCGGGGTTCTGGACGAAGGAGACTTGTCGGCCCTGGGCGGCCTGCTCGATCTTGCCGCGGCTCAGAGGGCGGCCGGGGACTTGGCCGGGGCAGGAAAGACCTACGTCCGGGCGCGGCAGGCATGCTGGAAGCACGTCGGAGCGCTCCACGAGCTCTCGTTCCAGGCAGTCGCGGGCGAGGCCGAATGTTTCCTGGCCCTGGGAGACATCGCGATCGCCGAGAAACGGTATCGGCACGTCTGCAGGCAAAAGCTTGAGCTCTTCGGTGACGGATCGGAAGAGGCCGCGCTGTGCAAGGTCAGCCTCGCGAGGATCCTCTCCTGGAACGGCAAGAAAGAGGAGGCTTCCGCGCTGCTGGAGCAGGCCCTCGGCATCCTGGAAAAGGGGCGCGGGCCCGGCTCCCCGGAGACGTCCGGTGCGCTCGCGGGACTGGCCGCGGCTCTCTCGGGCCTGGGCCGGCACGGGGAAGCCGTGGCGCTCATGAGGGAAAAGCTCGCTGACAGGGAAGGAAAGCTCGGGGCCGACCATGAGGCGACCCTGGCTGCCGCGCACTCTCTCGGCCTGACACTGGACGCGGCAGGCGAAAGCGAGCAGGCCAGGGCGATTTTCGAGAGGACGCTGGAGAGGTCGCGGGAGATTCTCGGGCCGAACCACGAGCTCGCCCTGATCGCCGCCAAAAGCTTCGGGACGGCCCTCATGGACGCGGGCGAGCTCGACCGGGCCGAGGAACTCTTCGGGATGAGCCTGGAGGGCCTGGGGGCCTTCTTCGGGCCGGACCACCCCGACGTCCGACAGGCCGGGGACAGCCTGGACGAGATTCGGCGCAGGCGCATGCCCCGCGGGCACCCGGCCGGCAGGGGGAGCGGCATCGGCGGGACAGCGGCCATGCCGCCTCCGGGCGCGCCCCCTCCGCCCGAAGACAGGGAGGCCGCGAAGCCCCGCGCGACGGCCGAGAAGTTCAGGGCCCGGTCTGCGGCGGCCGTCGAGGCCAGGAAGGCTGTCCTGGGAGAGGATAACCCGGAGACGGTGTGGGCCGCCCTCGAGCTCTCCTGGGCCCTGATGGAACTGGGAGATCCCTTGGGAGCCGGCGACGTCTGCGCCTGGGCGGTCCCCGCGGCGGAGAAGGCCTTCGGCAGGGACAGCGAGATAACCCTCACGTTCCTGATGACCCAGGGCATGGCGCTCGGCCAAGCGCCAGATCCTGCCAGGGCGTGTCCGCCCTACGAGAAGGCTCTTGCCGGCTACGAGCGGCTTGAAGGGGCTGGCACCGAGAACTGGCTCGCGGCCGCCGGGTGCCTCGCCGCGGTCCACATGAGTACCGGCGAGTTCCAGGAGGCGGCGGACCTGCTCTCGGAGGCTGTTGCCGCCGGGGAGAAGGTCAACGGAACCGTCCATCCGCTGGTCGTGAACCTCTCGGCCAACCTCGGGGAGGCCCTCCTGCGTCTGGGCCGCCACGTCGAGGGCGCGGCGAGGCTCAGGCGGGCCCGCGAGATCATGGAGCGCGACCTGGGCCCCGGCGCCCAGCTCACGACGAGGGTCGGAGGACTCCTGGACGAGGCGCGGGCCGGTCTCCCGGAGCTCAGGCTGTCCTCCGGGGCCGAGGGGGCCGGCGGGTCTTCCGGGGAAAATGGGGACGGCGGCCACGAGAAGTCGTGATGACCGGCGTCTTACGGGCGTCCAGCCGGAGAGTTCCGTAACTTGACGGTTGAAGGAGTAATAAGATGATCCCCTTTAAGCATGAAGTTCAACTATATGCTGGACAAGCTGAAGCTGTCGTAAATCCTCTATTGAATTATTGCCGAAACGTCATACAATACAAGTAATATCATACACATCACGTTTGAGGTTCCAAAAAGGACACGGGAATTTGATGTCACTCATTTCGCATGTGAGCAGGGGCGAAATTTTTTGAACTGCCGTGTAGATTAGAATATGGAACGTCAGATCATGCCAGTATGAGCGGACTTAATTGAACATGCTGAGTCAAATGGATACGCCGCTCTTCTTTGTGTATTCCTTGACGAAGAGGTGGTCACTGAATTCACGGAATATTTAGGTCACTGTTTTTCAGTGTTTCCGGGTGGCAATTTGTTGGACTTCTTGCCGGAAGGGGATGGCTTTTCCTTTGCCGCCCTGTCCTCGATATTGACTGTTGTCTCTTGCCCGTCCTTTTGGAAAAGGCAGCCCACGACATTTCTCTCGGACTTGCCGATGGCGATGGACACAAGGATGGGATTTTTCGAGGCCAGCCCGCAGCCTCTGCTATGAATCTGGAGCATTCCTTCCCTGACAGCCTTGTCTGCGCCTTTTGCATTTTTAGAAATTTTTAGCTCGAAGACATAGGTAAAGTTATCGAAGAATGCTTCCAGATCGAGTATGCCAAGATTTTCCGACTTCTCGGGCGTGACTTTGGCCCCAGCCATCCACAGGCAGGATTGAAGCAGGGAACGGTAGTAGCTCTCTCCTCTCGATCTCTCAAGCTTATAAGCTAGCTTTGAAAACTGTTCATCGAGCGGAGATGCATCCAAATGACGGCCAGTAAACGGCTGGATGATTTTCTTAAAAATTCCGACCACGACATTGCGAAACGCGTCCAGGTGATCAATGTAGCAAATCCCTGCCAACAGCCTGGAAAAGACACTTACCATACCGGAAATGTCAGCGGAAGCTAGATATCCGGCTAGTTCTTGTGCGGCAGCGTCAATGTCCCTCCGGTTGGAGTTGATGTTCAACAGGAAAAGTTTGGAAATGGCCTCGCGGACCTCGAGGTTTGGATATTCCAATGCAAACGAATTTTCTTTGCCAATGTCTCTCAAGGTAAGATAGCCAGATTGGTAGAGGAAACCTTCAGGAGGCGTGGAATCAATTTCTCCGGGAAATCGTGCGAAAGAGCGGCTGACAGTCATGCCATGGAACTGATCCGGCGTTAATTCCTTGTCCATTAAAAATTTTCTGATGAGCGTAATTGATCCAGATTCCATCCAGAAATTTTCGAACACCTTGTCATGAAACATGCTGAGTATTGAAAAAGGATTGTACAAGAGCTGTCTGCCATCGAAAGAAAAGCCGTTGTATCGGTCCTTGATGGTTTTTAAAAGGTTATCTTCGCTAATCT
The DNA here is from genome assembly GCA_031263525.1 of Deltaproteobacteria bacterium. Classification (GTDB taxonomy): domain Bacteria; phylum Desulfobacterota; class Desulfarculia; order Adiutricales; family Adiutricaceae; genus JAIRZX01. The sequence continues at coordinate 11,583 of JAISFP010000150.1, forward strand.
TGAGTTTGTCTGCTGTTTCAGTTATGAATGGTAAAAAATTTTCTTCCAATTCCTTCTGTGTATAGCCTATGAAAGCGCTATACTTTGACGAGAGCGATATGTCGATTAGATTGTTGAGCTTTGAAAATACACCCATCCTGTTAAATTTAGTTATGCCGGTGATGAAAGCCATCTCGATTTCGTCTTCAGCTGATTTGATTACCGAGAAAAAATCTTGCATGATGGTTCGTCTGTCGGATATAAGTTTAGAGTCGAAAAATTCGGCAGTTTTTCCTAAAAGATCTATAACCGGAGTATCGTATTCATCAATCAGGAGTATTACTTGTTTTCCATATAATTTGTGAACGTCTCTCAGAAGAGTGTGAAAGGCAATCGCATAATTGTCACCATGCAAGGAAACATTATGTCTTTCCGCGTTAATTTTAAGAATGAAATTGATATTTTGCAACAACATGTCTGTGCTAATCCCAGGCGCTGCAATGGAAAAATCCAGGCGAATGACAGGGCGAACAAAGAAATCTGGGGAGCACATAAATTTTTCTGCCGCAAGTCCTCGGAAAAGATCGACTCTTCCAGAGCAGAAGGCATCGAAGGCCCTGAGCGTTAGAGATTTTCCGAAACGGCGGGGCCGGGCGTAAAAAATAAATGGACCTTCATTTAACAAATCGGGGAAATACATCGTCTTGTCGACGTAAACGAAATTTTTCTGCCTCAGAATCTCAAAATTTGTGACTCCGACAGGAAGAGGCGGGAAATTATCAGACATGATATTACCCTACCTTTCAGCCATAATCCTTCCAAAAAGTCTGCGACACGTAAGGAAATTCAAGAACTGTCCAGAACAACCGGAGTCCTGTACAATACATAAATTAATATACAGTATTATTGAATTTAAATCAACACTTTAATTATTAGTACACTCAAATTGCAATAATTACATCGTCTAAAGTTCGACATCCTGTATTTTGCGATCAACAGCTACTATATAAAGTTGATACATCATCACGTCCACCTGTAACTCTACCCCCCCTCCTCCTCCATATTTGTAAAGAGCTAGTGTGCAGCTGCAAAAGTACGTGTTGTTATAATTATGTATGATTATGCCTAGTTATATTGCTCGTTTTCCGTATCCATTCACAGTTGAAGGCTACTCAGCCCCTCTCCGGGACTTGGGCGGCCTTCGGCCACGATCAAGATGGCCTTCCTCGGGACTGGGGCGGCCCTCGACTTTTTTAGATGGATTTCCATCCGGCCAGGGGTGGGACGGTCCTCAGCTACGGTCAAAAATCCCCAGCGGGACCAGGGCGGCCTTTTGCTGGACGCATTGCAACCCTTCCCTAGGAAACGGGTGTATTTCGCCGTGAACGGATACTGAACAGATACCGATATTCGTCCTCAAGGAGGACTTGAGGCAGCTCTGGACCAGGAGGTCGAAGGTGGAGGCGGAGGCGGCCCTCAAGAACTGGTTGACCACTGCCAGGGAGTCGGGAGACCCGGCAATCATAAAGCTGGCCAACACCATTGAGAAGCACAGCGTTAACATATTGAACTTCTATGACTTCAAGATTTCCACCGGGAAGCTTGAGGGCATCAACGGCAGGATCAGGCGAAAGATCGCGCAGGCCTACGGTTACCGCGACCTGAACCTTCTGAAGAGGTTGATACTGGCCATCAGGCTATTTCAGCCGAAGAGGAACATGCCTATCCTCAGCTGAATTTGACAATATGATTTGCCAACATTGGCAAAACCATATACTATTTGAGGTGATCCAAACTGTTCTGATACTACAATTTCAGGTTAGATAAGGATAGCTATATACAAAACTACAGATTTATCCATAATAATTTCAAGTCAATTTCAATCTCGTTAATTAGACTTCTAACGAAAACATGTAAATTATAAAGCTAATCACAAGAAACTAGATATTGTGTTATGTGTTGACATTTAGTTTGAAAGATGTGTACTAGAGGCCGTTTTTCAAAAAATAATAAATTTGATAAATTTATTAAGCCAAAGATAATAAGATGCCCAGAATATCTAAGGTGTTATGCGAAAATTTATTTAATAAATTGAATTCCCGCCCGCAGACGTCGCCCCCCCCCACCCATGCATTGTTGTGAAGACCCAGAAATTCTTGACATTCAACCATATAAAAAACACTTAACTTTCATACGTGTCATAAAGATATGTGCGTGGCGGGATGACAGAGGCAAGAATTTAAGAACTGTAACTTCCGACAACGCAGAGGAAATTATCTTCAGAAACACTGGCCCTTTCTCCGCTCAGTGTGCTGTCATAAGAATAGATGCGGGAAGGAATCTTGCTGTGGCGGACCTTCAACTTGAAGCCAGAATTGAACGTTTCGCTGTTGTAATGCTTTTCGATGGCTCCGTAGCATATGTCGTCTGAAATTGTGAGAAATCCTCCCCGGACAAGATCGATATAGGAATCCGTGTACGAGGAGTTCTTGTAATAGTAGTTAGTCTCGGCTTTGGCTACTGCTTCGTATGCCGCCTTGGCCCTGCCGTCTGCGTCAGCAGGAGACGAGGGAGTGCCTGTGCCAGAAGCGGCAGCGGAATCTGAAGGCGTTTGTGAAGCTGAAGTTCCGTCAGATGAAAACGAGCCGCCAGACGCCGGTTCAGCAGATTTAGGGGCAGTCGGTGTATCAGCTGCTGGCGAAGAAGGCGGGGCGGCAGGCGTGGCCGGGATAACCTTGGGTTTTGCTCTTTTGGAACCGTTCAAGCAGTCAATATTGATACCTCCAGATGAAATTTTAGCCCCATCTCTTGGAGCATAGACTAAGCCGTAAGGATATTCATTCGAATTAACATGATGGAAATAAAATCTGAAAAAATTTTCGTCATTAGCGACATATTGTCTGAGTTCTATCTCAGAGTAACATATCGAATCGTAAAGATGGGCCCCCCATTCGACAAGCTCTTCGTAACTTGTCGTGTAACGCTTGTGCTGAGCAAATATTTCATTCTCTGCATCAGCTATAGTCTGGTAGACATCTTTAAATTTTGGAATTTGAAGATTTACATTTGCAACAGTCTCTTCACTCGGTCCAGCTTCATAACTCGGCTTTCCGTTAATTGAAACGCAACCAATGCCAGAAACTTCAGCCAAGTATGGAGTGTCTTTAGTGTTGCTGTAATATGAGTAGGCTATTGGAAACCTGTCTCTGTCAGGAGAACCGACAGAGAAATGGTAACTGGTATTGGAATTTTGCAAGACAATCGGACCGTAACACAGGTCAGGATCAAGAACTAGGCCGGCTTTCGCCACAAGCGTCTGGTGACTTGTGGCGTACCGGCCATTTTGAGAAAAGAATGCGTCTTCGGCAGCGGCAATGGCTTCTGCCGAATTGAATATAGCAGTTTCCAGCATGAACACTGGCGGCTCGAAGATCGGAGAGGACACGCTGGCAGTCGGCTCCGGCGAGTATTCGTCTTCGGAAGGCATGATGTCGAATCCGAAAAAGGGCAGTATGCTCAAGAAAATCAGGGCAAGAAACTCCAGGATGGCATAGCCTGTCCTGTTTCCGTTCAGGCGCGAAGGGTTTGCACTCATTTTGACCTCGCATAAAGGGTCATGACGGGTAATGCCGTTCGGAGGAGACCGGCGAAAGATTCCAGATTCCTGGCGCTGAAAACTTCCTAGCCAGGCAGGAATCTTGAAGCCGTCATTGCCAGACGGCAAGTCACATGCTTCTGCAACGCCTCAGTCGCGGAGATGGCTAAGAGACATCGTTCCCGCTGGAGTTCTGGCGGTGGACGGATGAGGGAGCCGACTGTTCCGTCTGCTGCTGAGGTCCCTGAACCGGGGGCTGGCCGAACGGCGCCGGGGAACCGGGCTGGGGGGGCTGGCCGAACGCCGCCGGGGAACCGGGCTGGGCGGGCTGGCCGAACGGCGACTGGGAGCCGGCCTGGGCGGTCTGGCCGAACGGCGACTGGGAGCCGGCCTGGGGTGGCTGGCCGAACGGTGCCGGGGAACCGGGGTGGGCGGGCAGGTCGAACGGCGACTGGGAGCCGGCCTGGGCGGGCAGGTCGAACGGCGACTGGGAGCCGGCCTGGGGTGGCTGTCCGAACCCCGCCGGTGAGCCGGCCTGGGCGGGCTGGCCGAACGGCGACTGGGAGCCGGCCTGGGGTGGCTGTCCGAACCCCGCCGATGAGCCGGCCTGGGGTGGCTGTCCGAACCCCGCCGGTGAGCCGGGTTGGGGGGACTGCATGGCGGAAAAATGAGTGCCGTGGCCCTGCCCCGTGGTTAGAATGTTGGCTTTGCGTACGAGATAGTAGGCATAGAAACCTTGGAAAAGAACCGCAAGGAGCGGATTGACCTTGACCTGCAGTCCGATGACGGAAAGATACTCCCTTATCTTTCGTCCAAGAATCACGAATGCCGTTGTCTGCCAGGCGATTGAAAGAACCAGGAGAATATTGCAGACGTAAGGGATGATGTCGCCTTCTGGGGAGGAGAGGGCTTCGGACAGGATTGTAGACCAAAAGTAAAAGGCGACGGCCAAGACCATGATCCAGCATGGAAACCGCCTGTGAAGTCTCCCGGTCCTGTTCAGGCTTTCTCCCAGCGACAGGTTCCAGTGGAAGTAGACGAAAGAGAAAGTGAAAAAAGAGAGCAGGATGAACTTCAGCAAGCCTTTCCTGGTATCAGGGTTTTCGGGGAAGGCTGATGCCGGTGCCATGCAGTGCCTCCATGCTTTTGACAGATTTAGCGCTCCGACCGACAAGTCCTGATCCAGCCATGCCTTAATGCCTTCCGCAGGGCCGGGGTAAGGGGCTGAACAGAAATCGGGACCAAGCTAGACGAGTTGAGACTTTGTCAAATGTATCCGAACTAGTTGACTTTGTCAAATAAACTTTGCCCCAGGGGTATGGATTGCGAAATCAAAACAGTCGGATGATTCGGAGGAGATAGGAAAGGAAGGTCAACCTGTTGGCAGCGGTCACGGCAGCGGCAATACGCTCACTGTCACGTTCTTGAGCCAGTATTACCCGTTTAATCCAATGTCGGGATTTGGACATCAGTATAGGCGTGGAAAAGTCGGTTAACCCCCATCCCTGGCATCTGCTCGCTATGATTCTGTACTGAAATATGGAAGAAGATTCCGACATTTGGTTAAACGGGTTATATCTGGAAAGTCTCGGCCATCCCAGCCCGCTCCGGAAATCATGAAATTCCCTGTTCTCATCCCCTGGGCCTTCCTGTCTCAGGCCTACGGCCTTCGTCTTCCGGAGATCCCCGCCTACTACGCCTTCCGAGGATCCAGGCATCATCTTCCGGGGCTCCGGGTTTCCGGACTTCAAACCTCCGAGCATCACTACTCCGGGCTTCCGACCGAGGGGGACGAGATCTCTCCGGACAGTGAAAGGATGAGCACTCCATGTTCATGAAATCTGCCATGGACGGCACTCTCCTAAAGCCGCAACTCTATTTTTAGTGTGCGAGACCGGCAAAGAAAGAAAGTGCCGGGATCGGCGCCTTCCGGCCCGCCGGAGCTCGGAAGGGCTGAAGTCGGGCAGGCTGTTCACGGCCCGGGAAAGGTCTCAGGCTTAGTCCGGCTCACTGAAGTCACATGCGGGCCACGCGTTTCCCCGAACTTCCTGGTCACGAGCGCCAGGGCCGCCGCCTTGGTTTCGCGAAGCGCCCTCCGCCCGTGTCCTAGAGGCCGCGCAGGGTCAAGGCAGGGCATCCCTGCCACCGGCCCTCTTAAGGTCCCGACCTTCTGTATGAATCCGCCCATCCGACGTGCGACGACGGGGCCAGGGAGCCTCCCGAGGCACGCTGGCGGAATCGGCCTACACAGCCGGCTTCCCGGCGGGGCAGTTGCCGGACATCGTCGAAATAGATCCTGGAGTATCAGTAGGTGCGGCCTCATTACTGTCCATGGCGTCCGCCAGTGGCCGGCTTTCGGGGAGTCCCCTCCAGCACCCATCCTGGGCGCCCCCGTCAAATCGACGGACTGGGCGCCCCCGCCAACATCTGTCCCGGGCGTCCCCAGCCAAACAGCCATCCAGTCCTTCCCCGTCAACAGCTTGTCCTGGGCGTCCCCCCACCCTGGCTTCTGGTCAGTTCCCAGAACCGCCACCCAACTGAAAGGCCGCCCCCTGCCCTTTGAGCTGGGAAGCGGCCCGTGAAAAGCCGGAAACTGGAGTTCGGGGCGAAGGGATGCGGGGACCGGCGGCCTGACGGGCACTTAGTGCGCGGAGGGGCGAAACCTGGCCGGAGCGCGACCCGGGCGGCTCAGATCCTGAAGTCCCGAGCGCCCTGCTCTATCTCCGCGAGCTTCCTGGTGACGAGCGCCCTCACCTTGGCGTTGGGGACCACCCCTATCTCGGAGTCGATGAGGGCGTTGCCCATCTCGAGGGTCCGGGGGGTGGCGTAGTCCATCAGGTACTCCTTCAGGGTCATGAGGGCGTTGGGGTGGCAGCAGTTGAGGATCTTGCCGCTCTTGCACAGGGCCATGAAGCGGTCCCCCGTGCGGCCCTCGCGGTAGCAGGCGGTGCAGAAGCTGGGGATGTGCCCCCGCTCCATGAGCCAGCCTATCACCTCGTCCAGGCACCTGTTGTCGTTCACCTCGAACTGGGCGGAGTTCTCGGTCTCCTCCTCGAAGTAGCCGCCCACGCTGGTGCGCGAGCCACCGGAGATCTGGGAGACGCCGAGCTCGAGCACCTTCTCCCGGCACTCGCGGGACTCCCGTGTGGAGACTATCATGCCGGTGTAGGGGACGGAGATGCGGATGCACGCCACTATCTTCGCGAAGGTGGCGTCCGTGATGCCGCCCCGGAAGGAGCCGGGGTCTATGTCGTCGGCCGCCCGGACCCGGGGGACGCTTATGGTGTGGGGTCCCACCCCGTGGACCGCCTCCAGGTGCTCGGCATGCATCATGAGGGCCGCGAACTCGTAGCGGTAGTCCTCCAGGCCGAAAAGGACGCCCAGCCCCACGTCGTCGATGCCCCCGAACTGGGCCCGGTCCATTGCCTCCGTGTGCCAGTCGTAGTCGCTCTTGGGACCGTAGGGGTGGAGCTCCAGGTAGGCCTTGCGGTCGTAGGTCTCCTGGAAGAGGATGTAGGTCCCGATGCCCGCGTCCCGGAGCTTCCGGTAGTTCTCCACGGTGGTCGCGGCGATGTTGACGTTAACGCGCCTGATTGAGCCGTTCTTGTGCTTGATCGAGTAGATGGTCGCTATGGACTCGAGGATGTACTCGATGGGGTTGAGCGACGGGTGCTCCCCGGCCTCGAGGGCGAGGCGCTTGTGGCCCATGTCCTGGAGCGCGGTCACCTCGCGGACGATGTCCTCCATCGTGAGCTTCTTGCGGGCGATGTTCTTGTTGGTGGAGTGGTAGGGGCAGTACAGGCAGCCGTTCACGCAGTGGTTGGAGAGGTACAGCGGCGCGAACATCACGATGCGGTTGCCGTAGTAGTCCATCTTGATCTGCTTGGCCAGCGTGAGGATCTCGGCGTTCAGCTCCGGGTCCTCGCACTCCAGGAGCGCCAGGGCCTCCCGGTGGGGGAGCCCCTTGCGGAGCCTCGCCTGCTGTATTATTGAGCGGACGGCCGCCTTGTCCTTCGCGGTCTCCGCCGCCCAGCGGAGGCTCTCCAGGACCTCTTCGTGGTCGATGAACTCGCCGGCGCGAAGGGATTTGGGATCGTACATGTAGGACTCCTTCCGGGTGGGACGCGCTGGTCCTCCCCGTCAGCTAGAGGTTCGGAGCGGAATCGCCGGGGCCCGGCGGCGGCCGGCCGGGCGGCGTTCAGGGGCCCTGGCACGAGGCGGCAGGGCCGGGGGCCGTCACGGCATGCGGGGCATGATGCCTGGGCCGGGGGGGCCGTGTAGCGGCCCGGGGCCGGGATGCAGGGGACGGTGGCCGTGTCCCGGCCCGGTCCGGGATGCCGGGGGGGGCGTGTCGCGGCCCGGGATGCCGGGGGGGCCGTGTCGCGGCCCGTGGCAGAGTTGCCTGGGCGGGGGGCCGTGTCACGGTCCGTGCCGGGATGCCGGGGGGGCCGTGTCGCGGCCCGGGATCGGGATGCCTTGGCCGGAGGGCCGGATCAGGGGCCGGCGAGCAGGGGCCGGCGAGCAGGGGCGTCCCGATGCGGAGAAATGGCCGTCGCGCTACACCGCCGAGGGCGCGGGGGCCGGGGGGGTGCCGGGTGACGCCCGGAAAGCCAAATCGGGGTGGTCGCCGCGGGCGGTGTCGATCTCGTGGCCGATGGACTCCATGCGGCGCTGGACGCACATGCGGCAGACCGAGGAGGCGTCGCCCGTGCAGATCTTGTTGTCGTATAGAAGGTACTTGTCCCTCACGCCCATGGGGGTCAGTATCGGCATGATGACGTTGGCCCCCGCCATGACCCCCTTCTCGCGGCCCGTGCCGTCCAGTGTGCCCAGCGCGGTGGTGGCCGGTATGAGAAGCGTCGGGTCCATGAGCCTCAGGATTCCCAGGAGGAAGAGCGTCTCGTCCACGTCCCCCGGGGGGGCCGAGGCGAGGGGCGTGTCCTTGTGGGGGATGAAGGGGCCTATGCCCACCATGTGAGGCTTAAGGTCCCTTATGAAGAGCAGATCCTCGGCCAGGAGCTCCGGGGTCTGCCCCGGGCTCCCCACCATGAAGCCGCATCCCACCTGGTAGCCCAGCTCCTTCAGCGTCCGGAGGCACCTCACCCTGGAGTCTATGTTCATGTTCCTCGGGTGGAGGGTGGCGTAGTGCCCAGGGTTTCGGGTCTCGTGGCGAAGGAGGTAGCGGTCGGCGCCCGCCGCCCGCCACAGGGCGTAGGACTCGGGCGGGTGCTCCCCCAGAGAGAGGGTCACGGCCGAGTCAGGGAAGCTCGCCTTTATCCCGGAGACTATCTCCGCCACGATCCCCGGCCCGTAGAAGGGGTCCTCCCCGCTCTGCAGGACGAAGGTCCTGAACCCCAGCTCGTGGCCCGCAGAACAGGTCGCGAGGATCTCGTCGGGGGTCATGCGGTAGCGCTCGGCCTGGCGGTTCGAGCGGCGGATGCCGCAGTACAGGCAGTCGTTTCGGCAGTGGTTGGAGAACTCTATGAGCCCCCTTATGAACACGCCCTTCCCGAAGACACGGTCGCGGGCCTCGGACGCCAAGGAGAAGAGGTATTCCGCCGCCCCGGGCGTCCGTCCTCGGATGAGCTCCGCGAAGCCTGCGGCCGGGAGGGTCCCGTCACGCGCCAGAGCGTCGGTAAGCAGCTGTGTCCTGGTCAATTGCCGTCACCCGTCACGTTCGAGTAGGCCGTCTTGGCGCTCACGCCGGGGAGCTTGCCGATCTTGCCAGCGAGGGCGCTTATTGCGTCCAGGGGGGCGTCGACGGCCACGCTTATGAGGTTGATCTTCTTGGCGCTGTAGGGGATGCCCATGCGCCCTATGATGTACCGGGAGTACTGGTGGAGGATCTGGTTCAGGCTCTCCACCGATTTGGGGTCGGAAACCACCACGCCCAGCACGGCCACCCTGGTTTCGGCCATCAAGGCCTCCTTCTTAGGCATAAGCTTAAATTTCCGGAGAATTCCGGAGTGTTGCGGCAAGTTCCGGAGGATTCCGGAGGGTTCCGGAGAGTTCTGGAGAAATCCGGGTGAATCCGGCTGTTTCCATAGGATTCCGGAGAGTTTCGGATGTTTCCGGAGAGCCGGAGGGTTCCTGATGAAATCAGAGAATTTCGGGTGAATCCGGAGGAATCCAGAGGAATCAGGAGGGTTCGGATGCCCGCCATGGCTCCCGAACCTACGGAGTGACCCGTATGCCCTTCGACACCGTGGTCAGCACCGGCCCGGAAGGGCCGTCCTCGGGGAAAGCCGCCTGGAAGAGCCAGCCGCCCAGGCCGGGGGGCAGATTGGACATAAAAAAAGCGCCAGGCCCGACCGTTCGAGGGGCATGACGCGCGAAAGGCGTACGGAGGACAACGGGGCTCTCCTGGAACTCCTGGATTCGCGGGTCTTCCGTCTCAGAAAGATCTTCAACGTCGGAACCGGGCGGGCAGGACCTCATGTGACCTCCCGCCTGGAATAAAGATAGACCTTCCGGGATTGCCTGTCAAGCGGGGGCGGGATGCGGGGATGCGTATCTCAAAAGTTTCGAGCATCCGTTCACTGGTGGTTGGGCAGGGCATGATAGCTTGGCTGCAGGGGCGTGGCTGGGAGGAGGGGAGGACTTTGGGGCAGAGCTGAGGGCTGGAGCACTGAGGAGTGTGAGAGCTTAGAGGCAAGCCGCAACAGGCAAGTCCCTTCCCGTCGGAGGCCAGGCGTTGCGGGAACAGCCCGGCTCCTCGTAGGCAGGCAAGCTGCGTGGCCAGCACGGCCCCTCCCTCGGAGACTGGGAGGCTGGTCAGCTGTGTGGCCAGCCAGGCCCCCTCGGAGGCTGGCCTGCAGCTGGGCCAGCCAGGCCCTCCCGAAGGGAGGAAGTTGCGTCTGGAGCTCAGTCAGTGCCTGACAGGGAGATTTACATGGGAGGCATCGCCGCCTGGCGGTCGTTTCGGCGCTCACGGGCCTCCGTGATGACGGCGGCGACATGGAGCCTCGCGGCAGGCCTTCTTCCTTTTCCCGGCACGTGCCCAGTGACCGGGAGCCGCCTGTCCGTCATTCCAGTGAACCATCGCAGGGCTCAGGAGGACCGCCCTCAACGTCCCATGCTTCCGGACACTGCCTTATAGGATCCCCGTTCGCTGCCCTCCTTGATCGACCCGGTCCTCCGGGCGCAGCCTCCCGGGGTACCCCTTCAAGCCCCGTGTCTCCGGCCCGGACTGTCCGCCTTTCACGGAAGGGGGCCTCATCGTGATGTGTCGCCAGTCGGCACTCCGGTCACTTCCAGACCGAAGCGGCAATCCTGGCCACCTGCAGACAGGACTGCCGCGCCAGCGACCGGCAAGATCGTGGCGGCCGCGGCGCGTGAGGCGGACTCAGGCGTTACCCAGGGCACGGCATCCGGACGGGGCTCACGGGTTGAACTTCACGATCCAGGGGTCCAGGCCCTGCCGTGACCGGCCCCCCCGTCTTCTGTTGGACAGAAAGCCGTCCCAGGAGGAGGTGGACCCGGCAGCGAGGAATGTGCCGTCCCTGATGGAAGCGGCGGCCTGCGCAGTGTCGACGCCCCTCCCCCCGGCGGTGGTGCTCCACAGGGTCGCTCCGTCGGAGTCGCCCTTCAGGGCGAGCATCTCAAAGTTGCCCTCCCCTCGCCGGCCAGGGATCTCTGCGGTGCCGGCGGCGAAGAAGCCTCCGGTCCAGGACGTCATTCCGGAGACCGCGCCCTGGGGAACCCCGGACACGGCCCTCTCCCAGCCGAGCGACCCGTCCGCGCCGAGGGCGAAGATCCTGGGCCGGCCGTCGGGGGCCCTGCCGCCCCCGTAGACCCCGCCGCCGGCCGCCGGGGCCAGGGCCGCGACCTCCCCCCTGCCCATGTCCCGGCTCCAGGACTCGGAGCCGGAGGCTGAGAGCCGCGACACGCGGATCGTGCCGTCCGCCGGCCAGGCGGCGGCTGCCTCCCCGCCAGGCAGCACGGCGGCGGCGAGAGCGGGGAAGGCGTCGGGGAACGTGAAGGATATGCCGGTGCACAGCACCGTCGCCTTCCTGCCCTGGTCGGCTATCTTCCAGAGCGCCACGGTAGCCGAGCCGGAGCAGCCCTCCCCCGTCAGGGCGGTCCCGAAGCCGACCGCGACGGCCTCCCCCGGCTCCGGAGCGTCCAGTGCCTTGACCCAGGCGCCGCCCGAACCTGTTCCGGGCAGGATCCGAGCCCAGAGGAGGCTCCCTGAGCTGTCCAGCATCGCCACCCACGGGGAGTCGGCGCGGGTGCCGCCCCTCCCGAAGTCCCCGTCACCGGACCGGGTGAACCCGCCTGCCAGGTAGCCCCCGTCCGAAGTCTGGGCAACCGCGTAGGCGATGTCCGTTTCCGAGCCGCCCAGGAGTGTCTCCCAGACGACCGTGCCGTCAGGGGCGATCTTCGCTATCAGGGCGTCGGAGTTCGTTTCCGGGGAGCCCTTGAAACGCTCGGAAGGGGCGAATCCGGCCGCCACTGTGCCGCCGTCAGAAGTGGGGGCGAGAGCCGAAAAGCCGCTCTCCCCCTCGAAGTACAGGGTCTTGGACCACAGGCTGTGGCCCTGGGCGGCAAGCGGGGCCGCTTGCGAGAGAAAAATGCACGAGACGGCAACGAGGCAGGCGTTGCGGAGGGGGGCCGGGGCGGAGTGGAAGGTGAAGGGGTTCATCGAGGGGTGTCCTTCGAGATTCAGGAGACTTCGGCGAGAAGGCAGGAGGCAGGCGTCGGCCTGCCGACTGGGCTGGAAGGGCCGGTCGGCCCTGAAGGGACGGGGATTGGCGGTCAAGAATCCAGATTCCGTTTTGTGAAGGCACGCGGAAGCCGACCGTCAGCCGGGACAGGCAATGACGACCGATGGTGACGCGTCAGGCAGGAAGGTTCGAGATTCTTGTGACTTTGGCCCGAAGGCAGGCTGGAAACCGGCCTTCTGTCTGGACTGGAAGGAGGCGTAGCTCATGTGGGACCGGGGAAGGCCGCTTCGATAATCTGGAGGCTTGGGGGCTGAAGCAGGCGAGATCAGAAGGCAGGACTGAGGCAGGCGGTCGCCCTGCGGGGCGGAGGCAGGCGGTCGGCCCGCTGGGTGGAGGCAGGCGGTCGGCCCGCGGGGCGGAGGCAGAGGGTCGGCCCGCAGGACGGAGGCAGAGGGTCTGCCCGCAGGACGGAGGCAGGCGGTCGGCCCGCAGGGCGGTGGCAAGCGGTCGGCCCGCAGGACGGAGGCAGAGGGTCGGCCCGCAGGACGGAGGCAGGCGGTCGGCCCGCAGGGCGGTGGCGGGCGCTCAGCCTCAGGGCGGTGGCAGGCGCTCAACGGGACGGAGGCAGGCAGTAGGCCGTCAGGGCGGTGGGAGGCACTCAGCCGTCAGGGAGGTGGCAGGCGCTCAACAGGACGGAGGCAGGCGGTCGGCCGTCAGGGCGGTGGGAGGCGCTCAGACGTCAGGGAGGTGGCAGGCGGTCGGCCGTCCGGGCGGAGGCAGGCGGTCGGCCCGCAGGGCGGAGGCAGGCGATCGGCAGGGCACTGGGAGGCAGAAAGGCAGGGCAGACTGATGAGGACAGACAGCGACCAGAATATTACCCGTTTAAGCAAATGTCGGAATCTTCTTCCATATTTTAGTAGCGAATCATTACGAGCAGATACCAGGGTTGGGGGATTGACCGACCTTTCCACTCCTGGACTAAAAGCCAAATTCCGACATTTGATTAAACGGGTAATATATTCGAGATTATGGAGACTTCGGGGGGAAGGCTACAGGACAGGGGTGATCCGCCCGAACGGGCCCGGAGACAGGATGCCTCGAGAGTCTGAAGACTCAGCCCAGGAGGACGGGAAGAAGCGCCGAACAGATGCCGTCTGGGGCAACACTGACAGGTCAGGGGTGGCTTCGCCGGCCTGGGCGGGCTACGCCTGAAGGCAGAAAAACGGAGACCTTGCCGAGGCAGAGGGCGGAGCCGGACTGAAAAAGCCGCCCGCGCGGCAGGATATCACGGACCGGGCCGGACTATCCAGGCCACCTGCCTGTCCGAGGACGACCGGGGCATGTTTGCAGAATGCCCAAGATCCTAGCCACGCCGCTCGGAGGAGTCGCCGGCCTCAGGAACGGCAGCGGTCAGCGAGGTCCTGGAGCCCCGTCACCGCGTCCGAAGACGGCCAGATCGGCGCTTTTCGGCATTGCCTGGCATCCGCGGCAGTCTTGCGATCATCACGGCCTTCAGGCCGCAGGAAGGCGTGGAGCGGCACAGTCATGCCTCATGCCGCCCATGGCCGCGTCTTCGTCGGACTAAACTGCAGAAGTCGGAGCTCGCATTCGTTTCCGAAGAAACATGTTCACGGCAATGTCGTCCAGCAACCTTCAGCCACATATCTTTTTTCAAGTCAAGTAAGATGCATTGAATAAAAATTAGCTTAGATATTGAAACATCATGGGATTTCCATGAAAAATGATAAAAATTGATTTTTAAATCCATATAGTTTAGGTTGAAAAACAAGACAGCGGCAAAAAGATGGAGGAATCGAGAAATCGGTACTGACCTGCGGCCGGCACGTGTCTTGCGGCCATCACCTGAAGCTGAAAGAGCTACGTCCGGCTCTCGGGAGGCCGCTCATTGCCGGAATTTCGCATGAGTGCGAAGGTCGGGCATGGACCGCGTCGGACGGGAGGGAGCCGGGGCGAGAAAGTGCCACACCTGTGCGGGTGCCTTGCCAGAACGCCTGCAGAGACGCTGTCTAGGACCCTCCGGCGCGGTTGTTTAGGGTGAACGACATGGGCACAGTGAACGTTATGGCCTTGACCTGAATTTCCGGAGGGATGGCGGGGAAAGGTGCCGATTCCCTGACGGCTTTAAGCGCCGCCTCGTCAAGGACCGGATGTCGAGAGGTTTTGACCACGCGCGGAAGCGACACCAGCTCCCCGTTGCGACCGATGGTGAAGCTGACGGAGACAACGCCCTGGCTCCTGGATTCTCGGGCGGCTGGGGGAAACACAATGTTCTGCCTGAGGCGGTTGGCCACCTGCTTCCTGAAGGCATTGATGACGGCGGAGTCATCCGCTTCCGCAACGGCGTTCGGTGCTGCGGGCAGGGCGGCCGGAGCGGGCTGAGTTGGCGGTGCGGCCGGAGCGGGCTGAGTTGGCGCTGCTGCCGGAGCGGGCTGAGTTGGCGCTGCTACCGGAGCGGGCGGTTCAGCTCGCGGCGTCCGCGCCCTGAACTCTATCGGCTCCGTCAACATCATGTATGAGTCCCTGACATCGGGTGGAAACGGAGGGAACGGCTCCAAGCGCCGCAGTACGGCTATCGCCGCGTCGTCCAGGACGCCGTGGCCAGAGCTCTTCATAACGTCGCACGATACGAGCCTTCCGTTGCGGCTGACTATGAAGCGGACGGTGGCCGTGCCTTCGAGACCGGCGTCACGTGCCCGGTCCGGGTACACCAGGCCCAGCTGGATCCTGTGGCGCACCTGCGTCATGTAGTAATCACGGGCCTTGCGGGCACCGCCGGCCCTGCCGCCGACGTCAGGGGCCGTCCGCGCTTCTCCGGATTCAGGGGACCAGGAGGCGGAGTCCGGCGAGTTCGGGGCGGCATCGCCGGCAGAGGCCGCGGCCGAAAGCGGTCCGGAGCCGATGCCGCCGGACAGGGCGACGAGGAGAGCGTTGCCCGCAGGAGCGCATGTAAGGCAGGAGGCGTGGGACGAGGCGGGCGTCGCGAGGAAGGCCGCAGAGACGGTCAAGGCGATGGCCCTGAGAATTGGCGCAAACAGCGGGGAGCTGGGGAAAGCCGAGAACAGCGAGGCGCCGCGGAACGGTTTTCCGGACGGTCCTGGGAAAAATGGATCCATTGGCGGCATCCTCGCTGGTGAGACGTGGGCAGGGGGACGGGAGGGCCCAGATAGTCAAATATTACGAAACGACAGTGCAAGAAGGTTAACAGGGATTGTCAAGATACGGTGGGCCGTTGCCTTGGAGTGCCTTTTCCCGGCCCGAGGGGAAGGCGGTTCCGGAAGGCGGCGAGAGCCCCCGTGGCAGAAAAAGCCTGAACTCGGCCTGGAGGCTGGACCTGGCCGCCAGGCGGTGGCGGTCCGAGACAGAAGGGGCATGATCACCTCCTGGAGTCAGGACCGGGCAGCCAGGCGGGGCCTGGCCGAGAGGGGCATGATCTCCGGCTGGAGTCAGGACCGGGCTAGCAGGAGGCAAAGGGCAGAAGCAGGAGGGGCATGATCACGTCCTGGAGTCAGGACCGGGCAAACAGGGGCATCGGGCCGAGACAGGAGGGGCATGATCACGTCCTGGAGTCAGGACCGGGCAAGCAGGGGCATCGGGCCGAGGCAGGAGGGGCATGATCACGTCCTGGAGTCAGGACCGGGCAAGCAGGGGCACCGGGCCGAGGCAGGATGGGCATGATCACGTCCTGGAGTCAGGACCGGGCAAGCAGGGGCATCGGGCCGAGGCAGGAGGGGCATGATCACGTCCTGGAGGCGGGACCGGGCAATCGACCGGCAACAAGACATCTGGGTGTGAGGGCCTGAACCAGGCAAGAAGACTGGCCAAGACTGCCGGGCGGAGTGGTGTGCTCGGGTCCGGATGAGCACGGCCCCAGTCTGGAGACAGGACAGGGCTGCCAGTAGCGGCAGTCAGGGTCCGGCTGGCACAAGCTCACGGCCAGGAGACATGACCAGCTCGCTGGTACCGGCTGACAGTGTCCAGAAAGGCATGATCGCCGCCTGAAAACGGGACTTGACAGCCGGGTTGGCTGAGCCAGGACGGGTCCGGAGACGCCCACCCCCCTCTCCAGTCCGGACGATGGCCTAGTCCTGCTCGATGACGGTGACGACGTTGGAGTAGGCCGTCTGGGAGCTGACCCCGGGGAGCTTCCCGATCCTATCCGAGAGATCGGCTATCACCTCCAGGGGGGCGTCCAAGGCCACGCTGATGAGGTTAATCTTTCTGGCACCGTAGGGGATGCCCATGCGCCCTATTATGTGCTGGGAGAACTCGTGGAGGATACGGTTCAGGCTCTCGACGGAGTCGGTGTCGGACACCACCACGCCCACGATGGCCACCCTGGTCTCGGACATGTCAGCCTCCTCTTAAGCGGGCCCGGACAGGCCCGGATGCGGCAGTCGCCAAGGTCACGGGGCCGCACAGGGACGCCGGGAGCGCCCTTCGAAGTGCCGGGAACGCGCGGTCTTCCGGCACGGTCAGGAAATGGACGCCTGTACCGTGCGGAACGAAGCGCGAGAGGCCCCGAAACCGAAAAGAGTCTAGACCTTGGGATCCTGGCTGTCAAGTTCCGCATGGACTGGGGACTGCCGCCGAACCATCCTCGGACCCCCTTCTGGGAAAACATGTCGGCCTGCAACAGATCGCCCGTAACTTTCCGAGGGTGAGACATTTCCGTTCCCTTTCGCCCCGGCAAATCGTCAGTGTCACTTGTTGCCGGCAAATCGTCAGTGTCACTTGTTGCCGGCAAATCATCCGTGTCGCCTGTCGCAGGCAAATCGTCAGTGTGACTTGTTGCCGGCAAATCATCCGTGTCGCCTGTCGCAGGCAAATCGTCAGTGTGACTTGTTGCTGGCAAATCGTCAGTGTTCACTTGTTGCCGGCAAATCATCCGTGTCGCCTGTCGCAGGCAAATCATCCGTGTAGCCTGTCGCAGGCAAATCATCCGTGTAGCCTGTCGCAGGCAAATCGTACGTGTCGCTCCTGGAGATGCCGCCTCTGCCTGATACATGTTCCTTAACGTAGAAGCTTACATGGGTTAGATTAGATGAAAGATAATGACCCCCCTTACGAGTCATTCAAAGGGGGAGTGTCCGGGGATTGCTCCAGGACATTTCATGTGAATTAGATAATTTAAAATTTAACTGAAGCCACATCGTCAAGGATCGGACTTGAAGAATTATCTTGAAAATATTGCATTTCGGCAACAAAAATTTTAAAAATCAGGATGGAGGCGTTGGATGTCATTTGTTAAGGATATTCCAGGACCACCAAAGAATCGCTGAAGCATGTCGAGACCACGAATGGACACAGGCAGACAGAAACAATTCCTGATAGAGATCGAATTCCTTGCAAGAGCTTTGGCCAGACTGGAAGCTTCTGGAAAATAACCTGACCAGTTAAGCATTGCCGTGTCAGCCCTTTTTCACGTTGCTCTCCGACGGTAATTTCAGCACATGGGTGGAATAATGTTGAAAGAATGCTCCCCTCACATGAACCTTTCCATGTCCGTTGCATGGTGTTAGGAACCACTGACCTGACAATCAAGTCAATGCATCTTTTGATCATGGATTGTTCAAGGATATCAACTAAAATGAAAGCAGATCTGACGGGCGGCAAGTCTCGGATCCCAGAGTCCAGGACCTTTTTGGAAGCTGGCATTCTGATCGAAGATCCGGCCAGGACCACCAAGTCACCTGCTTCACCAACTCAGGACCTTTCCAGGACCCGGGGCTTTCGTACCGAAAACCCAGCCGGCACATCCAAGTCACCATATTACCCGTTTAATTAAATGTCGGAATCTTCTTCCATGTTTTGAGAACGAATCATGGCGAGGAGATACCAAGGCTGGGAGTTTGCCCAACCTTTCCACCCATTGGCCGAAAGCCAAAATTCCGACATTTCGCTAAACGGGTAATACTTCAAGCCCACAGAATTTTTTTAGCCAGTTCCATTCATTCTGAAGCATCTGTCTGAACTATTTTGGCTGATGCCTCCCATGCCCCGGAACTTTACGGGAGCGGAGCATTCGGGCCGGAGCTTCCGCCAGGAAATGCAAGTCGAGGAATCCCCTTCCCCTGTAACTTCCTGCAGCGAGGCATTCAGCTCTGAACGTCTGCCATGACTTGCAGGCACGTGGCCTCACCCTTCCCCGGCCTTTTTCAGGACCGGGGAATCCGGGCAGGCTCTCCAGGACGACCCATCAGACAGCTCTCTCCCCGATTCCGGCAACGGACTTCGCGACGGCCTCGCCCAGCTCCCTGGCCCGCCTCATGGCGTCCGGGTCCCTGTCCGGGTCGTAGAACTTGTCCGGGGTCACCTTGGCGCCGGGGCCGTGCTCACGGAGGAAACCGGATCCCTCGCAGTCCTCGCCGTAGCCGCAGGTCATGCAGGGGACGTTTCCGCGGAGCTTCAGCGTCCCCTGGAAGCTCATCCCGAGATAGCCCTCGTAATAGTGCCTGAAGAAGGAGTCCAGCTCGTCGAGGCAGCTGCCCCCCGCGACGACCGCCGCCCCCGTCTTGCCGCGGGTGAGAATATAGTTGTGCCTGAGAGGCCAGTTACGCTCGATGAAGACCTTCATCATGGCGTTGAGCGACCCGAAGCTCGGGTAGCCGCTCATGAGGAACGCGTCTGCGTGTTCTATCTTGTCCAGAAGCGGGTTCACGTCGTCCTTTATGACGCACCTGTTGGTGGTGGCACACTTCTTGCAAGCCAGGCAGACCCTGACGTCCTTCATGGCCAGGCGCACGAGCTCGTTCCGCTCCGCGCCTGCGGCGTCCAGGACCATTTTCAGGCCCTTCTCTATCGTGCCTCCCTTGACCGGTGTTGCCGAAAATGCAAGTACGTAGCTCATGTGTCCTGCGCCCTCCTCGAGACGCCTGGCCAAAGTGGCCGCACGGGCCTGGTCCCGCGGCGGAGAAAGCTGAACCCGGCGCCTCCGGAGACCGGGTCGACGTCGGGGATCTCAAGAAACTCCCGTCAGTTCATGCAGGATTCTCGAAACGGCGGCTCACGAATCCCCTCAGATTTCATTCCGCGCCGTAACGTCCATGACGGTTCATCGGCATGAAGGCTCATGAACTTCGGAATCATCGGCATGAATGCTCATGAACTTCAGAATCATCGGCATGAATGCTCATGAACTTCAGAATCATCGGCATGAAGGCTCATGAACTTCGGAATCATCAGCATGAAGGCTCATGAACATCGGAATCATGGACATGAAGGCTTATGAACATCGGAATCATCTGCATGAAGGATCATGGACATCGGAATCATGGGCACGAAGGCTTATGAACTTCGGAAGCATCTGCATGAAGGATCATGGACATAGGAATCATGGGCACGAAGGCTCATGAACTTCGGAAGCATCGGCATAAAGGCTCATGAACTTCGGAATCATCGGCATGAAGGCTCATGAACATCGGAATCATGGGCATGAAGGCTCATGAACATCGGATTCATAGGCAAGCCGGCTTGTGAATCTCGAAGAAATATTGTTACAAAGTCCCGAAACCCCATGTGCCGGGCGAAGCAGAGGTAAAGACAGGTTCTCCTGCCCCGGACGTCTCCATGCCTCAGCGGGGCGGGGAGATGACCGGCTTACGCCGGTCGAGCTGAAGAGAGTCCGAGGCTGGCCGCTCCCCCATAAGCCCCTCCGGGGGAGCTCCCCCCTGGAGTTCCCCCTTCGGGGCGTCCGACCGGCCTGACCGCGCGCGGCCAGCTGGGGACATCTAACCACAATGGCTCACTCAGTGCCGTAGCGAATGATACATCTGTCAAAAAAAGTTAATTTGTAGCCCCTGCTACTGACCGGCGGCAAACCGAGGAGTAAAATCATTCCGGGATCCGGGAAGGGGGGAGGGTATCGCCCAGCCGCAGGCCCGTACAACAGGTGATCTGGCGGGAGGTTCCCGGGCGAGATGCCGGGAAGGTTCCCATGCGAGCAGGCGGAAAGGTTCCCGGAAGCCCGTCACGCCGGGACAGGAAGTGACCCGCCTGAACTCAAGGAGGCATTGTAAAGTGGCAAAGCGGACGCTGATAGCTTGCAACGTCCTGGAGGACGAGATGAAGTGGGTGCTGGACAGGCACCCGGAGGTTGAGGTGGAGACCATCTGGATCGGGGCAGGCCTCCACAACGACATGGATATCCTGAAAAACCGCCTGGACGAGTGCTTCAGGGAGGTGAAGGACGGGGACGACTCCGTGAGGCTCATGATTGGCTACGGGTGCCACCCGGACCTGAAGAGCCAGGCCGCCTCGCACGGGTTCCCAGTGCTCTCCACCAAGAACTGCCTGGGCGCGCTGGTGGGCGAGGACAGGGTGGCGGAACTGGAGAAGAACCGCACCATGCTCATCACCCCGGCCTGGATCCGCAGGACCTGGTTCGCCGACGACGGAATGAGGAAGTTGCTCGGCTGGGACGACACGGACTTCCGCATCAACTTCGGGATCTACGACCGCATCCTCGTCATGGACTTCGGCCTCGCCCCCCTATCGGACGAGGAGATCCTCGACGCCTTCTCCATAGTCGAGGTTCCCATAGAGTGCGAGAGCTTCGGGCTGGACCACTTCGAGAAGTTCTTCATGGACTTCCTGGCGTAGAGGGGGAGGAGTTCCTGGAGACAGCGAGAGTCCCTGAGACTTCACTGCACTCGTGGATTTACGGACATTCAGAGCATCTTCGCAGACTGCGAGCCTGCGGATGACATGACGGCATGCGAATAGGCCTCCGGAAGGCATCTGATCCTCCGGAGGCCTTTTCTTATTTGACTTGAAAATTATTTGTTGAAATGCCGAACGACACTGCTTCAGGACTGCCGTCGGATATCTGAGGTCATGGTTTCCCGGTTGCGGTCATGTCCTTATGCCGCGTCTCGCTCCTTGTAAGTGCGGCCACCTCCGTCGCAAGGCCCGCCCTGCCAGAAGCGCCTAGACGGTGTCCTCGAGGAGGAGCCCTTTCTGCTCCTTCTCCGCCGCGTAACGCGATATGGCCTCCTCGTAGATGTTTTTCCTCTCCTGAGCTGCGAGCTCGGAGTAGCCCGGGAACTCCAACATCGTGACGCTGGTCCTGTTCTCGATCGGCGGCATCGTTATCTTGAATATCTGGTCGCTGCCGTCCTCGTCGCCCTGGTGCATGTAGATCTTGAGCTTCTGGAGGGCGCGCTCGGCCGGGGTGGTGTCAGCCGTTCCCATGACATAGGAAACTGACACCTGTCCCATGTTGTATTTGGTCGGGAACCCGATCAGGCCGTAACTGTCGGGGACGGCGTCCGCATTCCCCTGGAAGTTCGTCGCCGCCACCTCGAGGAACCTCTCGCGGACCGCCTCGTTGTCCCTTATGACGGCGTTCACGTCGTCTAGGAGCGTGGCAGACAGGAAATTTGTCAGATCCCACTGGAAGTCGCCGATCTTCCAGTCGGTCCCGTCCATGAACCCGTAGCCGTACTCGGAATCGTAGTTGAACTGTGGGGTCTCGTAGTCCGGATCGGTGAGCCTCGCGTACTCGATCTCCCGCAGCCTGTTCAGCTCCCTCCAGTGATCCTCGTCGTCAGAAATCAGCATCGGGCTCCCGTCAGGGTTAAGCTTCAGTTCGCCCGCCAAGATGTTGTTCGCTCCGGGATCGTGGGCCACGTACACGGCATTGATGGCGGCGAAGATGTCGTCCGTGTCTGCCAGGTTCGCGATAAGCGCCGCGCTTTCCGCGTCTCCCATCTCGTCGCGGAGGAACTGCACCAGACCGTCAAGCTTCTCCCGTCCTAGCTCTGCCACGCTCAAGGTGAAGTCGAAGCCGTACATCGAGCTCCTGTACTCGCCGTTCATGGCCTTGACGTCGGAGACGTTAGCCCACTCGAAGCGGTCAGTGAACGCGTGGCGGTCCTCCTCTTTCACGAGGATCTCGCCGTAGTAACTGTTCAGCGCCTCGGAAAGCGACGAGTGAGATATTTTCTCGCCGGAAGCGCCGGGATTGACGACAGCTCCCGAGTTCACTGTGACTCCGGAACTTCCGGCGGCGACGGCGGGGTTCACGTCGCGGCTGTTCAGGAACTCCACCATGGCCCTGAGGTTCTCGGAGTCCTTCTTGACCCTCTCAAGGACATCCTCGTCGTCCCCCAGCTCCCCGAAGTGCTTCTTGAACAGTGCCGTGTCGGCCTCCGAGGTCTTCCCGGTCATGATCCTCGTGGCCAGCCCCTCCCTCTCCCTCAGTACCTTGCCGATGGAGAATGCCAGCGTCGAGGCGTTCACCCTGTCCGAAGTGCCCTTCAGGACCTCGACCATGGTCTCGGTGGCCATCTCCTTGCCGAAGTCGGTCTCAATCCGCTCGATCACCCCCATGACGGAGTCGACCAGGGCCTCGCGCTCCTCAGCCGTCCTCTCGTTGTCCCTGTCCTCCTCCGCGATGCGCCTGGCTAACTCGGTCTCGAAGTTCTCGGCGACCTTCTTCTTCTGCACGGCCTCCTCGTCCTTGACCGTCTCTAAAATCTTCGGAGTGTCGTTTGCGATCCTCAGGCCGTGTCCGACCCTGTCCATGGACCCTGCCGAGCCGCCGGAGCCGTAGACGGAATCGCCAATCCTCATGTAACCAGCCAGGGCGTTTCGAGTTCCCGCTATCATCCCTGACCTCTTTCAGGAGATTTGCCTCATCCACGCCTTTCGGTTTTCAGCGCTGACGAGAATCATCCTGATTCACTTATCGGCATCAGGTTAAATTCCTTTAATAAAGTTACAGAAGCCTGTAGTCTGACAAAGACATCCGATTCCTTCGGAGACGTTGCAGCCAGTCTCCCTACCCATGACAGGGCAGGCAGGCGATCGGCCTCGAATCAAATATCTCGCGTGCCATGTGCTTCCAATTTCTTGCTCCTGCCCCGCTGCACAATCGTCAGAAACATCGGAATCAGATATTCCCTGTCACCGGCTAGACAAGGCTTTGTCGGAGCAGCTTTCGATGGAACACTACAACATTGTCCTGTATAACAAAAGCTCAATTCAAGACAGACTTAACACAAGTTGTCAAATCAATATTTATTGCAAATATCCATGACTTCTATGAATAATCATTTAAATTAAACAGTTTTGCATGATTCATTTCACCTCAATTATAGCAAATCTTCAATTCGTTTAAAGCCAATAATCGATTCGATTAAAGCCAATCATAGATTCCATCTAAGCCAATCATAGATTCCATCTAACCCAATCATAGATTCCATCTAAGCTAACTATAAATTAATTTGCCTGAGTTAAAATTCATTTCGCTTCAACTTTACTTTTTTCGTCACATCACCCTGACTTGTTTCACATCTTCTTTTGAAAATTCTTCCGATTGACTTAAAATTTTGTCATACGTAACTTCAAGCGTATTTAAATTATTCGTAACTGTTCAGGTGCCCCTCTATTGAGGGCCTTTTCGGAGGAATAGAGCCCAGATGAGGACATCTTAAAGCTTAAAAGTCAACAATGGATACTTCATGTGGAGGGAAAGAGTTGCAGTAGAGGATATTTTGGTTAAAAAGGCCCCCAGTTGAGCTCACCTTGGAGAGGCTCCTGAACAGTTACAATTATTCCTATATTTCTTGCCGCATAACTTGTAATTTCGACAGTTATGATCAAGGCATGAGGTGAGGATAATTTCGGGCACACCCAGCCACGGGACGACATCGACCGTCCCGTAGCCCTCTTGCCGCCGTGCGCTCGTCAAAGGATAGCGGCTCACTTCTTGATGTACACCAGGAACTTCTCGGCCGGGGCCCCTCGGAACTTTTCCGAGAGCCTCTCGTCCGCGAACGCCTTGATCTCCTTATCCGTGACCCCCATGCTCCTGGCCTTCCTCAGCCTCCCGAGGACTCTCCTGCCCGTGTGCCAGTTTTTGGCAAACCTCCAAATGCGGATGACGAATTCGTCCAGTTCGTCCGCAAACACTTCGCAGGAAATCGCCCTGCACTCCTCCATATAGCTCTGCTGGCAGTATGCCAATTCGTATCCGTCTCTGTAATCACTCAAACCATCCAGAAGTTGCGAAAGGACGTGCAGATCCGCGTAGATGTCCTCCGGATCGCACTCTTCTCCATCCCAGGCGATGCGGCTCATGTCGAGAGCCTTCTTCACGAGGCTCACGAAGAAATAGTCAACGAGCTTTGCCGTCCTGGGGTGGTCAATCTGCTGGATTTTCTTTCCATCGTTGCTCTTGCCAGTCATTCTCTAATTCCTTCCTTCTCTCCCTGTTGCCTTTTGGCTCTGTCGCTGCCCTCTTGCCTTTTGGCTTTGTCTCACTCTTTTGGCCAGGGTCCCCTTCTCCCTTGCCCAGGGTCCCCTTCTCCCTTGGCCAGGGTCCCCTCGCATCGATAAATTGCAAAGTCGTCAGTCATGATCAAGATGAGTTCAGGCTCATTTTCGACACACCCAGCTCCGGGACGACCTCGGCCGTTCCGGAGCACCCTTGCCGCCGCGCGCTCGCCAAATGACAGCGGCTCACTTCTTGAGGAAGACCAGGTACTTCTCGGGCCGAGCACCGCTGAACTTTTCCGATAGCCTCTCGTCCGCGAGCGCCTTCATCTCCTTCCCAGTGATCCTCATGATCCTGGCCTTTATCAGCCTCGCGCTGACGCTCCTGCCCTTACGCCAGAGCCTGGCAGTCTCCCTGACGCCTTTGACCATGTCGTCCAGCGCGTCCGCAAACACCAAGTCGTCAATCTCCTTGCAATCCTTGAGATAGTGCCACCAAGTACCCACTTGGAATGCGTAGTCGTTTCTGAAGTCGTCCATGGCATCCAGAAGACTCACAAGAGCGTGAAACTCCGGGTTGATGTCCTCCGGAGCGCACTCTTCCAAATCCCACGCTATGCGGCTCAAGTCGCGGGCCTTCTTCACGACCGCCCTGAAGAAATAGTCAGTGAGCTTTGCCGTCCTCGGATGGTCGATCTTCTTGTTGCCCCTGTAGTCTTTTCTCTCTCCCTTCGCCATTGTACCCCTTCCCTCTCTCTCTTGCCTTTTGGCTTTGTCTTAAGCTTCTTGCCTTTTTCCCTTTGGTCTTTGGTTTTGTCTCAACCTTCTTGCCTTTCGGTTCCGTCTCTGCCCTCATGCCTTTTTGCGATACCTTGACCCATTCGTCATAAGAGTTTCGGTCACGCGGCTTTCGTTTCGCCGTCCGCTTCCGCTCTCAGATCTCGGCGGCAATGGCGGACAGATACTCCCCGTAGGGGTTGCCTGGCATCTTCTCCCCAAGGACCCGTAGCTCCGACCGCCCTATCCAGCCGTTCCGGAAGGCCGCCTCCTCGGGGCAGGCGATCTTGAGCCCCTGGCGCTTCTCAATGGTCTGTATGAACTGAGATGCCTCCAGGAGGCTCTCGTGGGTGCCGGTGTCAAGCCAGGCGAAGCCCCTGCCCATTACCTTCACCTTCAACATGCCCTTCAGGAGGTAGAGCCTGTTCAGATCGGTAATCTCCAGCTCTCCCCTGGGCGATGGGGCAAGCGTGTGCGCCAGCCCGGGGGCCATGGGGTCGTAGAAGTAGAGTCCCGTCACGGCGTAGTTGGAGCGGGGGCTCTCGGGCTTCTCGGCCAGATCCACAGCCCTCCCGTCCGTGCCGAACTCTACCACCCCGTAGCGCCTGGGGTCGTTCACCCGGTACGCGAATACCGAGGCCCCCTCCTCCTGGGCGGCTGCATCTTTCAGGAGCGATATCATCTCGTGGCCGTAGAAGATGTTGTCACCGAGGATGAGGGCCGATGGCCCGCGATTCAGGAAGCCCTCGGCTATGATCATGGCCTGCGCGAGGCCGCCCGGACGGGCCTGGGCGGCGTAGGCTAGCTCAATGCCCCACTCCCGTCCCGTCCCCAGAAGCTCCTCGAAGACCGGGGTGTCCCGGGGGGTGGAGATGACAAGTATCTCCCGTATGCCCGCGAGCATCAGGGTGGATAGGGGGTAGTATATCATGGGCTTGTCGTAGACGGGCAGGATCTGCTTCGAGACAGCCAGGGTGGCGGGATAGAGCCGGGTGCCCAGCCCACCTGCAAGAATTATGCCTTTTCGCTTCGTCTGCAAGTGAGATTCTCCTTTTGACGCCAGGCGGGCCTGCGCTTCCAGGCCGCCTGAAAGCGCCTGGCATGAGCTAAGCTGCCGGCTTCCCTGGCCATCTTCCCAGGCCGGCTTCCCTGGCCATCATACCAGGCCGGCTTCCAACATGAGCCCCAATCATCGTTTCGTCGCCATAGGCACTTCACGGCAACCTCCTGAGCGCGACTCATGATGATGGCCTCAGCCCTCCATGCCGTAATGCTCCCTTATCCACTCCCGGTATGACCCGGAAGTGACGGATTTGACCCACGTCTGGTTCGCGCGGTACCAGTGGACCGTGGCCTCCAGGCCGTCGGGGAAGCTGTAGCAGGGCATGAAGCCCAGCTCTTCCTCCAGCTTAGTGGAGTTCACGGCATAGCGGCGGTCGTGGCCGGGACGGTCGGTCACGTGGACGGCCAGATCCATGTGCCCGCTCTCCCCCTCGCGGGGGGCCAGCCCGTCCAGGACAGAGCAGATCCCTGTGAGGACCTCCATGTTGGTCCGCTCGGAACGGCCGCCTATGTTATAGCATTCGCCGGGGATTCCCTTCTCCAGCACCAGGGAGAGCGCCCGTGCGTGATCCTCCACGTGGATCCAGTCGCGTACCTGGCGACCGTCCCCGTAGACGGGGAGAGGCTTCTCCGAAAGCGCGTTTATGATCATTA
This sequence comes from Deltaproteobacteria bacterium, assembly GCA_031263525.1. Lineage (GTDB taxonomy): Bacteria > Desulfobacterota > Desulfarculia > Adiutricales > Adiutricaceae > JAIRZX01. Next base: position 38,553 of record JAISFP010000150.1, read on the forward strand.
GAGGTATGAACTTCTCCGGGAACTGGTAGGGACCGTAGTTGTTGGAGCAGTGGGTGGTTATCGCCGGGAAGCCGTAGGTCCTGAAATACGCCCTGGCCAGGTGGTCGCCGGCGGCCTTGGATGCCGAGTAGGGGCTGTTGGGCAGGACGGGGGAGTCCTCGGTGAAGGGGGGATCGCCGGGGCCGAGGCTCCCGAAGACCTCGTCGGTGGACACGTAGAGGAACCTGAAGGCGTCCCTTTCCGCGCCCGTGAGCCCCTCCCAGTGGGCCCTGGCGGCGTCCAGGAGGGTGAAGGTGCCTACCACGTTGGTCTCTATGAAGGCCCCGGGCCCCGTGATGGAGCGGTCCACGTGGCTTTCCGCAGCAAGATGCACCACCGCCCTGGGGGAATGCTCCTGAAGCAGGCGCTCGACCAGTGCACGGTCGCGGATGTCCCCCCTGACCAGGAGGTGCGCCTCCTCCGGGAGGTGGGCCAGGTTGGCCGGGTTGCCCGCGTAGGTGGCGAGATCAAGGTCCACCACCCGGTCGCCCCCTTCCGCCAGGTGACCCAGGACGAAGTTGGTGCCGATGAAACCCAGGCCGCCGGTGACTAGGATGGTCATAGGTCCTCATGAGGGGTGCCGGCACGGCTTCCGGCCCGGAGACATCGGACCTCCGGCACCGAGGCACCGCCCCCGCAATCTTCACGGACGCCGGGCCGGAAGCCGGACGGAGGCCGGAGGAATGAGGCATCTGCGCTCGGAGGCGGGCCTCCCTGCAGGCACAGCACGGTCCCGTGAACGTGTGAACGACCCATTATATATTTTAAGGACTCTGTTTTACAGGGGGGAAGCGGTGGCCATGCCTCGCGCAGATCCCCTGTTCCGCGTACGCCGCCTTGCAGGCACCCTTCACCGTCCAGGTCGCCCTCGGACTCCGCCTCGACGGCACTCTCCATTGCCCTCCACCTTGTCCACCGGAAGTCTGGATGTCCGGGTCACCATGAAAGAGGATTGAGGAGGCTGACGCCTTGCCAGTGCCCCTGGCATCGGACCAATGCCAGGACCCGGCCCAGCTCCCTTACGGAAGTACCCTCCCTCAGGACACACCACCTTCTCCAGGAAGGGGACGCCAAGTTAAAGATATGTCGCCCCGTCAGAATTCTGGTCCTCCCAGTCCACCCGAACTTCCCCCCGGTCTCGGTTCCTGTCCCTGGGCTCCTCCAGTGAACCACCTGCCCTCTCCGTTCAGTCCATGGCGTAGGGCGGTTCTGCCGGGTTGCCCGACCGACCTCCTGACCTTCTGACCTTTCCGAGGCCTCCCCGGGGATAGGCCCGTGGCTTCCCGTCAGGGAGAGCGAGCCGCCGCCGGCATCTTACCGGGTCCGAGGGACCGTCCCGGAAGTCTTCGACTCGGGAAGTCGTCCTCCTCCGGGCTCTTCACGAACCAAGCCGCCTGTCCCCTCCCCCCCCCGATGCTGGTTGCAGGCCTCTGGCACCCTCTTCAGGCTCCGTCAGAGCCGTCCCGAGGCTCCCGGTCGCGGGGCCTTGGGCTCCGGCGGCATCTTCAGAGGCAGTCAGGACTGTCCCCTGGCTCCCGGTCTCGGGGACTTGGCCTCCGGCGGCATCTTCACGGGGCAGTCAGGACCTTCCCGAGGCTTCCAGTCACGTGGACAGGGCCTCCAACGGCTTCTTCCGGGGCCGTCAGGGCCGTCCCGAGGCTTCCGGTCACGGGGACTTGGCATCCGTCTGCCTCTTCCGGGGCCCTCACTACCGTCCCGAGGCTCTTGGACTCGGAGGCTTGGCCTCCAGTGGTCTTTTCCGGGTAAGTCAGGACCGTCCCCTGGCTCCCGGTCTCTGGGACTTGGCCTCCGGCGGCCTCTTCCGGGGCCATCTGGACCGTCCCTAGGCTTCCGGTCGCGGGGACTTGGCCTCCGCCATCCTCTTCCGGGGCCCTCACTAACGTCCCGAGGCTCTCGGACTCGGAGGCTTGGCCTCCGGCAATATCACCCGGGACCCTCACTGCCGTCCCGTGCCTCCCGGTCTCGGGGACTTGGCCTCCGGCGGCATCTTCAGAGGCAGTCAGGACTGTCTCCTGGCTCCCGGGCACGGGGACTTGGCCTCCGGCGGCATCTTCAGAGACAGTTAGGACTGGCCCCTGGCTCCAGGACTCGGGGCCTTGGCCTCCGGCGGCATCTTCCGGGGCAGTCAGGACCTTCCCGAGGCTTCCAGTCACGTGGACAGGTCCTCCAACGGCTTCTTCCGGGGCCGTCAGGGCCGTCCCGAGGCTTCCGGTCACGGGGACTTGGCATCCCTCTGCCTCTTCCGGGGCCCTCGCTACAGTCCCGAGGCTCTAGGACTCGGAGGCTTGGCCTCCAGTGGTCTTTTCCGGGTAAGTCAGGACCGTCCCCTGGCTCCCGGTCTCTGGGACTTGGCCTCCGGCGGCCTCTTCTGGGGCCATCTGGACCGTCCCGAGGCTTCCGGTCGCGGGGACTTGGCCTCCGCCGTCCTCTTCCGGGGCTCTCACTGCCGTCCCGAGGCTCCCGGACTCGGAGGCTTGGCCTCCGGCAATATCATCCGGGGCCCTCACTGCCGTCCCGTGGCTCCCGGTCTCTGGGACTTGGTCTCCGGCGGCCTCGTCGGGGGCTGCCGCAACTTCCAGGACCCCCGGTGCCGTCACTGGGAGCTGGCCCGGAGGGCCGGACACGAAGCCTACCGTCCTGCGGGACAATGCAGGCCCCGCCGGCGGCGGGTAGCCCGGGCTTCCCGCACCCCGGCCCGAAAGGGACGAGGCCGGTCCCCGGGCACACCCTACGCCCGATCCCGGTCCTCCCGCTCCCCCGGCGGCGGGCGGGACCCCGTACGCCGGCAGGGTCTCGGGCACGCGGTGGCGGCGCGGCTTGTCCAGAAGGGTCGCGGGCATGAGTGACCACTCGCCGAAACGGCGGTTTATGTCGTCAATGGCGGTGACCAGCCTGGGGTCGGAGCGGGGAAGCGTCACGGGGGGATCGCCCGTGTCGAAAAGGGGCGTCATCTTCGGGGGCGGGGGCGGCAGCTCCTCCGGCCTCACCAGCCCGGACACCTGGATCCCCAGGAGCCTGAAGGGCCCCCAGGCCCCCCTCGGCCTGAGCTTCTCGGCAAGGGCCAGGATCGGCACGTGATCGTCTAACAGATCGTCCTGGGTCCTTGAGCGGGTGATGGTCTTGAAGGAGGGGTCCCGGAGCTTCAGCGTGAGGGTGGTCCCGGCCACGCCGGCGTTCCTGAGCCTGGCCGCGACCCTCACGGAAAGGTGGAGAAGCTCCCTTCGGACTGCCGTCTCGCCCCGGATGTCCTCGTCGTAGGTGTCCTCCGCGCCTATGCTCTTGGCCTCCCTCTCAGGCTCGACCTCCCTGGGGTCCCGGCCCCAGGCGAGGTTCCAGAGCCGCGAGCCTCCGTTCGCGCCAAGGGCGTCGATCATGCGCCCCTCTGGGAGGGCGGCGACGTCCCCGATGGTGGCGAGCCCCAGGCCCTCCAGGCGCCTTACGGTCACCTCGCCCGCGCCCCAGAGCTTCCTAACCGGGAGCGGCCACAGGAAGTCGGTCTCGCCGCCCTCGGGGACCACGGTCATGGCGTCAGGCTTCTTGAAGCCCGACGCCACCTTGGCGACGTACTTCACGGCGGACACCCCTGCGGAGACTGTCAGTCCCGTCTCGGCCCTCACCTCCCGGCGGATTCTGGCGGCTATGTCCTCGGCCGGGCCGAAGATCTCCTGGGAAAGCGTCACGTCCAGGAAGGCCTCGTCCAGGGACAGGGGCTCCACCAGGGGGGTGTAGCGGCGGAACACCGCCATCACCATCTCCGACAGCTCCCTGTAGCGGTGGTAGCGCCCCGGCAGGTAGATCCCCTCCGGACACAGGAACCTCGCCCTCCCCATGGGCATCCCGGAACGCACCCCGAAGGCCCTGGCCTCGTAGGAGGCCGTGGACACCACCCCCCGGGGCCCCAGACCCCCCACTATGAGCGGGAGGCCGCGGAGGGCCGGGTTGTCCAGTGCCTCGGCCGCCGCGAAGAAGCTGTCGAGGTCCAGATGCACTATTCGTCTGGGAGATCCCACAGTGCGCCTCGGGGAACTCCGGCCCTTCGGAGGCCGGGGCAGGGTTCGGGACGGTCCCTGCAGGCAGGGAGGGCAGGCCGGCAGGACCGGCAGGGCTGAGTTCGGCCAGGAAAGTCAGGAGGCGGCTCCTGGAATGGTGCCATCCGCGTATCCGCAAGTCGAATTCTAGACCATAGCAGGGAACCGCTCAAGGCATACAGCAGGCTTGGCCCCGACACGGCCGGACGCGTACGGAGCTGGTACAGGCACTTTTGGATGGGAGCCTGGCAATGCCGGACGATGGTCCGGTACCGACGGGCGGATGGGAGCCGTCGACGGACGGAGACTTGAACAGCAGGACGGGGCCTGGATCAGCAGTACGGTGGCTTTGCAACGCCGGAGAGGGCCTGAAGCAGCCGTACGGTGGCTTGGCAACGCCGGACGGAGGCATGGAAAAGCCGTACGGAGACTTGGCCACGCCGGAAGGGGCATGGAAAAGCCGTACGGAGGCTTGGCCACGCCGGACGGGGCATGGAAAAGCTGTACGGAGGCTTGGCCACGCCGGACGGGGGGCCGGAGCATCCGGACGGGGGCCTGGAGGAGGAAGACGGGTGGCTTCCGGCTTCGGATGGAGACCTGACCGGCCGTAAGGGGGACTGGAGCTCCTAGACGGGGACTTGAGCAGCCGGACGAGGCCAGTATAAGCCTGACGGATGCTTGGCACCGACGGATAGGAGCTTGACGTCGGCGGATGATGTCAAGCCAGGTGGTACCTGTTCAGGTGCCCCTCTATTGAGGGCCTTTTTGGAGTAAGAGAGCCCAGAGGAAGAACCTTTGCAACTGTTCATGCGCCACTCCAATGGGAGTTCAACAGGGGGCCTTTATCAACAAAATGCCCTCCATAGAAACTCTTCCCCTCCACATAAAGTATCCATTATTGACTTTTAAGCGTTAAGGTGTCCTCATCTGGGCTCTATTCCTCCATAAAGGTCCTCAATAGAGGACACCTGAACAGTTACGAACCTTTGACGTTGAAGAG
>JAISFP010000196.1 GCA_031263525.1 Deltaproteobacteria bacterium
CGTCCGTGACCCCGGACAGCCCGCACGAGAGGGCTAGCCCCAGGCTTCCGGAACGTCCGGCCCTCCGGAGATCTCCGTCTCCAGGCGGGACCCCGGCCAGCCCGGCGGCGAGGGGAAGCCCCACCCTTCCGGACCGGCCTGCCCTCCGGAGATCTCCGTCTACAGGCGGGACCCCGGCCAGCCCGGCGGCGAGGGGCAGCCCCAGGCCTCCGGAACGGCCTGCCCTCCGGAGATCTCCGGCTCCAGGCGGGACTCCGGCCAGCCCGGCGGCGAGGGGGAGCCCCAGGCTTCCGGAACGGGCGGCCCTCAGGAGATCTCCGGCTCCAGGCGGGACTCCGGCCAGCCCGGCGACGAGGGGAAGCCCCACGCTTCCGGAACGACCGGCCCTCCGGAGATCTCCGGCTCCTGGCGGGACCCCGGAAAGCCCGGCGGCGAGGGGAAGCCCCAGGCTTCCGGAACGGCCGGCCCTCCGGAGATCTCCGTCTTCAGGCGGGACCCCGGCCAGCCCGGCGGCGAGGGGAAGCCCCAGACTTCCGGAACGGCCGGCCCTCCGGAGACCTCCGGCTTCTGGCGGGACCCCGGACAGCCCTGCGGCGAGGGGAAGCCCCAGGCTTCCGGAACGGCCAGCCCTCCGGAGATCTCCGGCAACCTCGTGACATCAAATGCCAAGGGTGCTAACGGAGCCGTCAGCATCCCCTTGACAGGAAAATCCATAACGGCAGCCCGTAGCCCAGAAGTGATTTACAAGAACGGGCGTACGGAATCGCAGATGTCGACGGAGGACAAGTCTCTTACCGAAGTCAGCATCCTGGCTCAAACTGCGGAGTACGATCCCGAAAATGACGAAGTCATCGCCTCCGCACGCGCGGGGACCCTCCCGCTCGGCTTCGACCTCTGGGACATGGCGTCCGAGGACGGCCGCTCGGTGGCGCACATCGCCGCGCAGAACGGCACTCTGCCCGCCGGTTTCAACAGCTGGAACATAGCCGACGACGAGGGCTGGACCGTGGCCCACGCTGCCGCGAGGGCAGGGAAACTTCCCTTAAATTTCGACACCTGGGACCTCCGGACAAAACGCGGTGTCACAGTGGCGCACGTGCTGGCCGAAACCGGTAAGATTCCGAAGGGGTTCATGCACTGGGAGCTTGCCGACAATCTGGGCCGCACCGTGGCTCAGGTCTTCGCGTCTCGTTCCCGGGTGGACAACGACCGCGGCCTCCAGAACCAGACCCGGATGTCGGAAAATGCCTCGGCATCAGTACAGCCGACCTCGGGACAGATCGCTCACCGCAAAATGGAGAATCAGCAGGATGAGAACACTGTGGCAGAGCTGTTCGCGCTTGCGGAAGCGGGAAATCTGCCCAGGAAATTCATGGACTGGAACATTTCCGACCCGTCCGGCCGCACGGTTGCTCACGTTGCAGCCGAACGGAGCCTGAAAAGGCATCCTCGTTTCAATCACTGGGAACTCGCCGACAATTCGGGTTACAGCGTCGCGCACGCCGCCGCCAGGCACGGAAATCTTCCCAAGGACTTCGACCGCTGGGAAATCGCGGACGTAACCGGATGGACAGTGGCTCACGAGGTTGCCGTGAACGGCAGCCTTCCTTACAGCTTCGAGCTGTGGGATCTGAAGACCAATGCCGGAGTCACCGTGGAGAGCCTCGCGGCACCAGGATCCCGAAAGCTGTACAAACGCAAGGCAAAGCACCTCTCCGGAACTCCCGACGCCGGTGCCGGACGCGGCAAGTGGGTCGACGACTACATGGACGAAGATGACTACCATGACTACGACAACGACTGGTATGACTAAGATGACTTACAACGAGAGGCCGGGCCGAACCGTCCGGCAGTCATCCACCTGCGGAACGGACGCCGGACACGGACAGCCGGACGGCGACCTCCGCTCCGCCGACACTGCCGTACTGCGTTAACCGGCAGAAGACCGACGCGGGATCCGTCCGGAAACTCCAGTCCCGGAGCTCCACGGCGGGATTCATCGCTACGGTTCCTTCCGCAGGGTCATGGGCTGCACTGTCCGGACGATGTCAACGTGCGGTCCATGATGTGGCACCTGTCGGCCTGAAGAGCAGATGCCGCGTGTTGGCTTCCTGACCTACGCGGTATAGTCCTGTTGCGGGCAAGGGCATCCCGGCAGACGATGATGATGCGGGAATCTTCTCGCTTGAATCGCCTCTTCAGGATTCGTTGCAGATGCCGCTATCCGTTCGTTCAGGGGGGACCGGTCCATTCAGAGCAGGTCTTGCCAGGAACCGACATCCGACAAGTTTCCAGATCTGATGTCTCCTGAAAGCCGATTCGTGAAAGATGGCGAAGGGGGACTCGGCATAACACAGCGATGTTCAAGTCGTCAGCAAAGGTCGCGGAACCGCCGGGATCGCCAGCCCAAGCCAAAAATATTGATTGCGAAATCTAGCGGGGACAGTCTCCCTGACAGTTTCGACCGCTTGGACATGGCCGGTGACGGTACAACACCGTGGAGCGCAAGACTGCCGGGGCTGGAATACTCACGAATTGTTCTCAGACTGAAATAAACTGACCCGAATAACTCGGCGGCAACGTACCTGGCGGCATCTCTCCACAATCTTCCTTCAGGCTTCCTTCAGGCTTCCTTCAGGATTTGACCTTTAGGATTCGACTGGCTCGAGCTGAGCGAGCATGGCCATGACGGCATTGCCCAACGGAAACCTTCAGGATGACTTCTCCAGACTGTACATTACTCACAATTCCAGACACGGCGTGGCACAGGACAACCTCTTCGCCTGCGCCTGACCATGCCCGCCTCTTCTTCAAGGCAGTCCTGGATCGCCTATTCAGCCCCGACCGTCTCACCGGGCTCCCGCCAGCCCGGGACCGCCTCTTCCGCCTCTGGCAGCAGCCCCGAACGACCTCTCGCTTCTGACCGGACCAGCCGCATCGGCCGTCCTCCCAGAAATTCAGCCTGCCGATACCGCCGGGACGGTGCCCTCCCGTTTCCTGCCCTGATGCCACGGCTTGATACTCGATATGGACACCATGAACAGAAGCGAAGTGAGCTGGAATGCGCCTCCCATCAGGCAATGCACGAAATTCGCGTGGTACACCGAGTCGTCGTAAGCGGCAACGCCCAGTTCCATAGTTATTGCAGGCTGGTCGTTCACCGTCGGTCCAAGGACGACTATGCCTATCACTATACAGAGCACGGTCAGCACGTACTTAACAATGACCCAGCGGTACTTGAAGAATCCCCAGTTCGTCAGGCAGGATATGATGATCCCGGTAATGAGGCAGCCCATGGCCCCGGGCACTATGATGGCGTCGTCTATGATCTTCGCCGCATAGTTGTAGCCAAGGAGCTCACCCTGGGTCTCGGCTGGACCAAGGAGGAGGAGCACCGCGTTCAATGTCACGGCACCGCCCACCCACAGGGACGCGAAAAATATGTGAATTATTTTCAGGACCCTCTGGCCGATCCTCCCTACCTTCTTCATGGAAACCTCCGCGACGGCAGTCTTTTCACGGGGGGCCGCTTCCTTGATCGGCTGCGCCCTCCTGCCGCTCCGCATCGTAAGCGACCAAGACATTGTACTTAAACGGCCTTCGTGATTCCACCCTTTGGCGGCTCGGACATCACGATTGTCCAGAATCAAACATGATTTTTTATATTTGACAAAAATTACGGACATCACCATGTGTCATAATCATTGCCATGATTCTAAAGTATTCGTATATCCAGTTAGATTTATCATATTTTTTGATTTGAGTCATACGTTTTTTCAGACAAACAAAGTCGTTGTAGCCGCCTTGACATTCCCTTGTCAGTCAATTTCACCAGCTTTTCTGCCAAGCTGAACCTCGACTGCCATGCCATCGTGCTACTTGAAATATGGCCTACAGAATTTCATGCAGGCATTTTCTGTTCAGCACCTTCTTGCCCATGATTCCCAAAGTCCGTTCCTCGCCCATCGTTCCCACAAGACGTTACAGATGATCATTATTATAAAGTTTTATGCCAGTTCATGTAACATATTCGTAACTGTTCAGGTGCCCCTCTATTGAGGGCCTTTTCGGAGTAAATGAGCCCAGCTGAGGAACCGTTAAAGTTTAAGAGTCAACAATGTATACTTCATGTTGAGGGGAAGATTTTCTGTAGAGGGCATTTTGATTAGAATGGGCCCCCTGTTGAGCTCTCTTTAGGGGGGCACCTGAACAGTTACAATTGAGCCTGCCGGGACCTACAGATCTTGCCACCCCGAGATGCCGGAACCATCGGCAGTGTCACTCCGCGATGGGAGGCAACTGTGCCTGTCACTCCGCGATGCCCGGGCACCAGGGGTTGTCACTCCGAAAAGGGGGGATTTCCCGCAGAACTTCTCTATGCCGGAGCACCAGGCGCTGTCACGCCGCGACGGGGGCTATCGCCCGTGTCACTCCGCCATGCCGGGGAACCAGGCGGTGTCACGCCCGATTGGGGGGCCGTCACGCCGTGTCGTCCGCAGGGCAACTGTCCGCGCCCTGCAGACATGGCCTTGCCAAGGAACCGTTGCGCGGCCCGCCACGGGCCTAATAAAAAACAGGGTACGCCACGGGGGCCTTGGCCAGGGGGGCCTCGCCCGCCAGCTCGGACGGCTCCAGGTTGTCGGGGAAACGCTCCTGGATCTTCTTCAGGACCTTGCGGCGGGCCAGGAGCGACTCGACCACGTCGGGATCGAAGTGGTGGCCGCTCTCCTGCTCCATTATCTGGATCGAGAGCGACTCGTCGAAGGAGTCCTTGTAGGTCTTCCGGGAGACGAGGGCGTCGTAGACGTCCGCCACGGCGAGGATCCTGCCGTAGATGGAGATGTCCTCGCCCCTCTTGCCCTGGACCCGGCCGCCGGGTCCGGCGCGGCCGGGCATGGGGAGGCCGGTGTCGATGTCAACCCAGCCCGGGTAGCCCTGGCCGTCCCAGCGCTCGTGATGGTCCAGGATTATCTGGAAGGTGAGGCGGTCCAGGGGGGTGCGGGCCTTCCTGAAGAGCCGGGCGCCGATGAGCACGTGGCCCTCCATGAGCGCCCTCTCCTTGTGGTCCAGCCTCCCGGGCTTGGTGAGGACCGAGCCGGGGATGCTCATCTTGCCCACGTCGTGGAGCATGGCCGCGAGCGGGAGCATGTCCAGGATGCGGAACCGCTCGGACGAGGGCACGCCGCGCCTCCTGGACCAGTGCTCGTAGAGCTCGGTCGCGACCGAGGCCACCCGCTGGGCGTGGGAGGGGGTCTCCTGGGGGTCGTGGGAGCTTATGACCTCCACGCTCCTGATGGTCATGCTCCGGAGCATCATGGTCTTCTCCAGGGCCATGGAGGCGCACTGGACGTAGAACTTGCCCAGGGCCAGGTCGTCCTCCCCGAACTCCTGGATGTGGCCGTCGTCGTTTACCGGGTTTATGAGCTGCAGCACGCCCAGGGTCTCCCCCGGGGCGCAGACCAGGGGCAGGGTCATCACGGACTGGCACACGTAGTTGGTGCTGTTGTCGATGGCCGTGTTGTGCTGGAAGGGCGCGTCCAGGTCTATGTCCAGGGTGTTGTTCACGACCAGGGCCTTGCGCTCGAGAGCGACGTAGCCGGCGAGCGAGCTCCGGTCGAGCTTCAGCACGTAGTTCAGGAACGGCAGATCCGAGGGCTCGTTGACTATGCGCTCCAGGTAGGCGTTCTGGGTTATCGCCAGGACCAGGGCGTCCCCGCGCCTCAGGTAGATCGATCCCGCCTCGGCGGAGACAAGGGCCCTGGCGTCGGTCAGCACGCGCTCGAGCAGCATGTCCACGTTGGTGAGCTCGTTCAAGGCGGCGGCCAGCCTCCCGGCCCTCCGGTCCCTCGCTATGTCCTTCACCAGGTCGCAGCTGTCAGGCAAACCCTCTCCTTTCAGGTACGGGCGGCGGCGAGGCCCCGCCAGAGTCAGCTCCGGTCGTTCGGCAACCCCCATAATAGAGACTCGGGCGGAAAAAATCAGCCCGAATGCGCCTCTCCGGGGCACCGGCCCAACGGGCGGACGGAAGCGGCCCCGATCTGTCAACATATGATGCCGGCATTCAGGCCCGTCCGGCAGGCCAGCGGCCCGAGGCCTCCCGCCGCGGCAGGCCGGAACGCCCCGGAAGCCCGGAGGCGGCTCCGCTCAGGGGTCAGCCGGCTCTCCGAGGGCCGGGAAAGTCGCGGGAAAGCGGGACGGAAGCCCGAAGGTGCCCAGGCCTGGCCTCCGGCGGGTCCGGAAACTGCCGGCGGGAGGCCCGGAACGGCCCGGCCGGGACCCGGAAAGGCCCTGGGCTCAGGTGGCCGGGAGCGGGCCCGGGCAGGCGGGACTGGCCGGGACACGAGACGCTGGGAGAAGGCAGGCAGGCGTCAGGTCATCGGGATTTCGCCTGGCGGCACATGGCCCCCAGACTTTGAACTTCGGCTGGCGAGACTCGGGACTGTATGACGTGAAGCTCAAGACAGCTGCAAACGGCAGATATATCAGGCAATACTCAAGTTCAAGCTTGGAGGATTTCGAAAACAGGTCTGCGGAGGTCCGTCGGACTGGAGGCTGAGGGATGACGGGCTAGGGATTGCCAGGCTTGGGGCTGCGGGCCGTGAAGCTAATGGCATCTGCCGGAAGTCAGGCTGGAGCCGTGGGAAGTCGTGCCCGAGACAAGGTCGACAGGGCTGAGTCTCCGCCGGCCAAAGGCTTGCCGGAAGGGTGCAGGTGCCTCAGGCATCGGGGTTCCGGCACTGGGCGGCATGGCCAGCTCACGGCTCCCGGCTGTCGGGCCTCGGCCTTGCCTCCGGGACAGTCGGGTCTCGGCCAGGCGGCCAGGGAAGCCGGGCATCGGCCTTGCCGCCAGGGCAGCCGGGGCTCGGCCAGGCAGCCAGGGAAGCCGGGGCTCAGCTTGGCGGTCAGGGCAACCGGAGAGCGGCCTCGCTGCCAGGGCCGCCGAGTCTCGGCCTGGCAACCCGCCTATGCCGGGCATCGGCCTGGCGGCCCGGGCTCCCGTCTCAGTCCTTGCCCCCCATCCCGTCCCTGGCCTCGCGAGCGCCTTCCCGGGAGGCCGCCCCGGACGGCCCCGCCGGGGAGGGTGAATCGTCCTGAGCCTTGGAGCCGTCGGGTGCCGCCTGGCGCTCCCCCCCCAGGGCCTGCCTCAAGGTCTTGGCCAGCTCCTCTATGGTGTATGGCTTCATGATGAAGTGGGAGGCGCCCAGTGCCCTGGCCTTCTCCACCTCCTCGCCCTCGGCCATGCCGGAGGCTATCACCGCCTTCTGGCCCGGCTTGAAGTCCAGTATGCGCTCGTAGGTCTCGCGGCCGTTTATGCCGGGACGCATTATCATGTCCAGGAGAAGGACGTCGGCGTCGTTCTCCTTGAGGTACTCGATTGCCTCCTCCCCCGAGGCCAGGGAGGCGGACGCGTAGCCCAGGTTCTGGAGCATGCGCCCGGCAAGCTTCCGCTGGATGTCCACGTCGTCCACGACAACCACCTTCTCTCCGGAGCCCATGAAGGCCTTGAGGCTGGCGGGGGTGCCGGCCTTCTTCCTGAGTTTCCTGGCCGGAGCGGCCGCCGCGGGGAGCCTGGCCGTGAAGGTTGTGCCGCCCGGCCCCGTCTCGAAGTCCAGCGACCCGCCCAGGCCCCGGATGGTGTTGGCGGCGACAGTGAGCCCCAGCCCCCTGCCGCCCCAGCGCCGTCCAGTGTAGAAGGGCTCGAAGATCCTGGCCCTGTCGCTCTCCGGGATGCCGGGCCCGGTGTCGGAGATAACCAGCACCGCCCAGCCTCCCGGCCCCGCCCCGGGGGTCACGGTGTCGCCGGCAGGGCCGCTTCCGGTCCCCCCCGGCTGGCCCGTGCCGCTTCCAGCCCCGTCCTGAGCGCCCTGGCCGCCGCGGGAACCGGCGTCCCCGTCCGGACCCTCAAGCGAGGTCGAGACCCTGACCTTGCGCCTGTCCTCGGGGGAGAGGGCGGCCGCGTTCACGGCGTTGGAGACGAGCGCCTGGACGGACTTCTTGAGCCTCATGCGGGCGGCCTCCACCCACACGGGCCTGTCCGAGAGCTCGGCCTCGGGCGAAGGCCGGCCGTGAAGGGCCACCGCCGGGAGGAAGGGGGCGGGTACGCCTGAAGGGGGGACGGCGTCCGCAATGGACGCCTGCGCCTCCGGACCGTCCGCCGCCGGAACCGCCAGGGACCCGTCCCCCCCGGAAGACTGAGGAACCGCCTGGGACCCGTCCCCCCCGGAGGACTGAGGAACCGCCTGGGACCCGTCCCCCCCGGAGGACTGAGGAACCGCCTGGGGCCCGTCGCCCCCGGAGGACTGAGGAACCGCCTGGGACCCGGCCCCCCCGGAAGACTGAGGAACCGCCTGGGGCCCGGCGCCCCCGGAGGACTGAGAAAACGCCTGGGGCCCGTCGCCCGCAGATACCGCCTGGGCCCCGTACCCGCCGGAGGGCTGAGAAACCGCCTGGAGCCCGTCGTCCGCAGATACCGCCTGGGACCCGTCCCTCCCGGAAGACTGAGGAACCGCCAGGGGACCGTCCCCCCCGGAGGCCAGGGGAACCGCCCGAGACCCGTCCCCCCCTGGCGGGATGGCTGCCTGGAGCCCCCCTGCCGTAAGGGCCGTGTCCCCGGAAGCCGTTCCGGGGGCGGGAGGGGCCCCGCACACGGACTGTGACGAGATGCCCCCGGCCTGCAGGGCCGCGCTGGTCCGCTGGGCGAAGGCGGCGTTCGCGGCCGAGCGCCCGGGCCCGGTGGGGGCGGCCAGGGCCGCAGGGTCGGAGAGCACCTCCCTGACTATGACGTTCAGGTCAATGGTCTCGCTCTTGACCGCCACGCCCTGGGACAGGGTGAGCAGGTCGCCCACCACCTCTGCCGCGCGCCCGCCGGCGGCCCGGATCTCGGCCACGTAGCCCTGCTGGACCTCCGTCAGACCCCCGCCCTTCAGGAGCAGCTCGGGGTAGCCGGTGATCCCGGAGAGGATGTTGTTGAGCTCGTGGGCTGTCTCGGAAGCCATGACGCCCAGGGTCTCCATGGTCTGGGCCCGGCCAAGGCGCTCGCGCAGAAGCGTCTTCTCGCGCTCGGCGGCCCTCTGGCCGGTCACGTCGATGAAGATCCCAAGGATCCTGTCCTCGGCGGTTAGCTTCAGGGGCGCCCCCAGGAAGAGGAGCGTGGCGGAGCTTCCGTCGGGGCGGGCGAACTCCAGCTCGCGGCCCGCGGCCACCCCCCTGGGGCCCTGGCCGTTATCCGCGCCCGCGCCTCCGGTGGCGGGCCCGGCGCCGGACGCCGAACCTGGAGCGGGGGAGCCTTCCGGGGCCGTGCCGGAGGCCGCGCCCGCCGCCTCGCGGAAGGCCTCGTCAGCCCTGGGGCCCATGAGCTCCGAGAGGCGCCTCCCCAGGGCCTCGGCGAGCGGGATGCCCGTGACCGAGGTGAAGTGGGAGTTTGCCTCGAGGAGGGTGCCCCTGTCGTCCAGGACGCAGACCGCCTGCGGGGAGACCTCGAAGATGGTCCGGAAGCGGGCCTCGTTTATCCGGAGCATCTCCTCGGCCCGCTCGCGGACCTCTATCATGCGGTTGGCGGACACTGCCAGGAGGGAGAACTCCAGGAAAGGCTGGTCGTCGGGGTTGAGCAGGACCGACGTGGAGCTGGCCCTCTCGAAGAAGGTGAAGAACGACGAGAAGCTCCTGGAGGCCTTCCTCTCTATTATCCTGGAGATTGCTATGACCACTATGAGCATCGCGAGGGTTATGACCCCGGTCCTCACGACGTTCCGGCGGACGCTCGCGTTCAGCTCCTCCCGCTCGGCCTCCAGGCCCCGCTCCAGCATCCCCCGGCCCACCCAGCCCACGGCGACCCACTCCTTGCCCGGGACTGCCCTGTAGAAGGCGAGCTGCCTCTCCCCCTCGTCCGAACCCGGCTCCGCGAGCGAGAAGTTCTCTAAGTCGAACCCCACGGCCCTGGCCCCCCGTATCAGCGAGGCTGCGGCCCGGGCGAAGCCCGTGCCGGCGTCGGAGGCGAACACGTTGCCGGACACCCCCTCCGGCCCGCCCGCCAGGAGCTGGCCGTCGTAATTGAGGAGCGCGAAGGCCATGCCCGGGGGGAACTGCTGGCTCCCGGCCCAGGCGATCACCTCGGTCTCCTGCTCGCGGGCGAAGACCTCCGGAAACACCGACACGCCCACGGCCCAGCCAAGCGGCTCGAAGACGGCAAGATAGGTCAGGGGCTCACCGCCCTCCTCGCTCCCCAGGAAGTCCCAGCTGTAGAAGCCGGCCCCCAGGGCCCTCACGCTCTCCACCACCCTCCGGAATCCCTCCTCGGGATCGTCGGGATCCAGATCCTGGAAAGGCTTGGACTCTGACGAGCCGGAAGGGCCGCCGGAGCCGGAAGCCCCAGAAAAGCCGGAGGAAGAGTCGGAAGAGGCGGAGGAGGAGGCGGAAGAGTGGGGAGTTCCGGTGGAAGAGTCAGAAGAGGCGGAGGAGGAGGCGGAAGAGTGGGGAGTTCCGGCGGAAGAGTCAGAAGAGGCGGAAGAGGAGGCGGAAGAATCAGAAGTTCCCGCAGAAGAGTCAGAAGGGGAGTCTGGAGAGCCGGCGGAAGGCGAAGGAGCGCCGGCTTCAGAGCCGTCGGACGGCGAATCCTGGCCCCCGGACGCGGCATCCGGACCGTCCGCAGCACCCTCGCCAGCCTCGGCGGAGCCTGCGCCGTCCCCCTCGCCGGCGTCGCCTGCGGAATCCTCGTTCCCGGCGCCGCCGGCCTTGCCGCCCGTGAGGAGCTTCCCCGTCAGCATGTCTATGAGGACGAGGTGCTCGCGGCCTTCCTGGAATGCCCCGTGCCTCAGAAACGACGCAAGGGCCCCGCGCTTTTCAGGGTCGGAGGCTATCCCGGGGTCCTCCTCCAGGGCCCCGGTCATGGCCGCCAGGTACTCTTCGGTCCTGCCCTTGACCCTGAGAAGGGTCTTGAGCTGGTTCTCCGAGGTGGCCTCGGATATGTAGGTGACTATCCTTGTCACCTCGGTGCCCAGCTGATCCTGCCAGTCGCGCTGGAACCGCTCCGCAGTCTGCCGCTCCTGCCTTCCGGACTCGCCCACCTCCCCGACTATCCAGAAGCCGGCCAGGACCAGGATCGAGGCCAGGGACACCCCTGACAGGAGCAGGAGGATGACCTTCGTGAGACGGCGCTTCGACTTCATGAGACCGGGGGAGGCCTTGCGCCGTTTGCGGAGGGCGCAGGGCGGCTTGGCGGTTTGGGCGGCCCCGTGGACCATGTCCTGGTCTCGGGGTGCCACAAATGGGCTGTCACAGGCCGGATGCCTCGCGGCGCACGGGGTTCCGCTTGCGGTCCGGCACGGACCGGACAGGACACGTCACCACCTGCGAGCCGCTTACGGGACTCGGGCGCAACATGGGGGCCGGGGATCGGACGGGGCCCCGCAGACCTGCGACCGTCACGGGATGCCATCCGCACAAAGTCCGTGACAAAAATAAAATCTTACGGGCTTCAGGGCTAAAAAGCAAACTCCTTCATGGAACGGGGCTCCGGCGCAACCATCTCCCACAGGACTCCAAGCCGCCCCGGTTCACGCCCGTGGGCCTAAAAAAGGTGGCATTTTTTTGAATTTGCCGGAATTCTCCCGAAAATCAGCGGAGTTCTCCGAGGCAAACCCGTTTCCCCCTGGTTTCGGAAGGCAGATCCCCCTCCTCCCCATTCACGGCGATTACCTGCCCATGCCGGCCAGACAGGCCGACCTGCCAGGCGGCAAGACCCGGCAGTCACGGCCCCCCCGCCGCCGGATACCCCCTCCTTCACGGAGATTCTCTGCCCGGAACGACCGGACCGGCCAGACAGGCCGACCTGCCAGGCGGCAAGATCCGGCAGCCACGGCCCACCCACCGCCGGATACCCCCTCCTTCATGGCCATTCTCCGCTCAGACCGACCGGACAGGGCTTCCTGCCCTGCGGCCCAGCGGCAAGGCTACCCGGCTTCTATACCCTGCAGTCACGGCCCGCCGGCTACCGGATCCCCCCCGCCGTCCTGATGAGGGTTCCCCGCCCTGTCCGGCCCGGACTTCGGACTCGGGAGCGCCGGGGCCGTCCGGCCCTCCTCCGGGCCGCCGGAGCCATCCGGCCCGAAGGCCCCTTCCGGGCCGCCGTAGCCATCCGGTCCGCCGGCCCCCTCCTCGTCCGGCCCGGCCTCCGCGATTAGGGTCCGCACAAGATGCCTGCCCATGGCACCCTCGTAGCTTTCCCTGTTCAGCTCGAAGTCCGTGTGTTTCCCGCGGAGGACCACCAGCTCCTTGAGCCCGCCGTCATAGGCCGCGAAGTTCCTGAGCCCCAGCTCGTAGGGGACCACCTCGTCGTCTGGGCTGTGGAGGATCACCAGGCTGTCGGCGGAAAGGGAGACGAGCCTGGTCGTCACGTCGAAGGAGTCCCGCAGGATGGGCGGGCCCGCCAGGCCCAGGAGCGGGCCGTAGGCGGGGGCGGCGTCGGCGATCCTGGTGAATGTCGAGTCCAGCATCAGCGGGTTGTTGTACTGCCTGTGAGAGAATGCCAGGCACGTGGCGGGATACCCTCCCATGGAGTATCCCCAGATGGCCACGTCCCAGGGGCTCGCCCCCTGGGACAGCGCGAGCCCCCAGGCGGCCTCGGCGTTGAGCTCCAGCGCCGTCTCCGAGGGGCTCCCCCCGGAACGCCCGAAGCCGTTGTAGTCCACGGCCACCACCCCCATGCCGAGCGCCCTGATCGCCTCGATCCTGCCGAGCATGTTCTGGAGGCTGCCGCCGTTCCCGTGCAGGAGCAACACCGTCCTCGCCCCGGGCGCGGCGCGGGCCGTCCACGCCTCGATCCTCGCCCCCGCCATGCCGTCCAGGAACACTGACTCCAGCCCCGAGTCCGGGGGCGGCCCCCCGAGGTGCGGCCCCCGCTCAGGATGGAATATGAGCCTGTCGCGGAACGCGTACAGAAGAATCATGAGGGCGCAGGCGGCGACGACGACCGTGCCAAGCACCCGCGCGGCTATCTCCAGGACACCCATCCTTCTCGTTCCGGGCCCGCCCCGCCTTCGGGGAAGACTTTCCAAAATGTCGCCCATGCCGCCTCGCAAAACCTCCCCGCCTGGGAAGGCAAGGCCACCTCCGGGGAAGGCAAGGCCTCCTCCGGTGGAGGCAAGGCCACCTCCGGGGAAGGCGAAGCCCCCTCCGGTGGAGGCAAGGCCGCCTCGGGGAAGACAATGCCCCCTCCTGCAGTGGCAAGGCCCAGTTCCAGACGAGGCAACCCAACTCTTAAGTGAGAAGCCCTCCCTACAGGTTAGGCCGGATATGTCCCGACCGCCCGGTCGAGCGGCCCGCCGCGGGACAGGCCCTCGGAAGCACCCCGGCACCCGGAGGCCCCGTGAGCCGGAGGGCCGGAAGTCAAAGGATGATGACCTGACCCCCCGCATGGCCCGTGACCCGACAGCCAGGCTGGCCCTCATGCCTGAAGACGGGGCCCCGACTGCCCCTCCTGGCCGGAGGAGGATGCCCGATTGCCCCTCTTCGCAGGAGGGGGGACTCGGCTGGCCATCCTGGCAGAAGGAGGGGACTCGGCTGGCCCTCCTGGCAGAAGGAGGGGCCCGGCTGCCCCTCCTGGCCGAAATGGGTCTGCTCGGAACGACCGTGGACGGGCGGCCCGCCTGGTCGAGAATCTGAAGGCCCAGATCGGGAAGCCAGAGGAGCTGGGAAGCCGTGAGCGCTAAAAATCATATGGCCCCATATCTGTGGATCCAGCACTCCGGGGCCTGAAGCAACGCCATGCCCTCCGGCATGCTCGAAAGCACCCGTGAACCCGTTAGCATTCCGCCCGGCGTCCTTCTGGATCAGCAGAGGGTCTCGGGAATCCTGGCCCGGGCGGGGGCCGTGCCGCTTCCGGCCATATGGCCTCCCCCCCCAATATATCACGCCCCCCCGGAGGGCTCCTTGCCCTGGACGCCGTCTTGCAGGAGTAAGAATTAACAGACGGCCCTGGCCCGCATTGTCCCGTAGCGATCCCGGACCGCCGCCTGGGTGACGCCAAAGGCCCTAACATATGATATAGTCAGCGCTTACGGCTAAGTCCCCGCTACCAGCTGACCTGCCGGACAGTTCGCCGGAAGGCCGCCTTCTCATCCGCCCTACCCTTCGGGGGAACCCCTGGGCAGTTGCCAGAAACTGCCTTATTGTCATATTTTATGTTACATTTCTACGAATCAAACGGATACCGGGCAGGCCCGTGCCATGCATCCTGGGCCGCAGGACTCCAGCGCCGAGGGGCGGGCCGGCAGCCCTGCTGCTCAGGCGGGCGGCGAAACCTGCGGCTTTCCTCGCCTCTCCCCTGACCTCTGCCCTCCTCACCCCTGTCCACTAAACGTTACCCTCAGACCCCTGAACCTTCAGCCTCCGGCCTCCGATTCTCCAGCCTCCGGCCCCTGATTCTCGGGCATCCGGCCCCTGATCCTTTGGCCCCTGACCACGGACTCTGGCCCCTTTGGCTCCTTGCCGTCCAGCCCCTGAAACCTCCGATCTCCGGCATCCTGTCTCCAGCCTTCGGCTCCCAAACCTCACCGCACCGACCTCATCACCGTCACGGGACGGCACCCCAATTCCCAGGAAAGGCCCCGTCAAGAGATGCCCGACTCCGCTGGCCGCCTCGTCTACTGGCCGCTTCTGGCTCCCTGGGGCCCGCCCCCGGGCCCGGAGGACTGCTCCAGACGCTTCTATCTGTCCTTCCCTTCCTGGGAGAGGCATCTCGCGGCCGGCTCCGGGGGAGCCCCCGCGTCCGGAGGCCTCCCGACGGTCCCCCTCCCCCCCGGTCACGGGGCGGAGCCGCTTCTGGCCCCGGATCCCCCGAACTTCCTCGCCGCCCTGGCCGCCCTGTGGCAGGCCGTGTCCGACGGGGAGACCCTGGGGGGCGCCCTGCCCTTCCCCGGGCTCCGCGACCCGGAGGACGCCGTGTCGGCCATCCGCCGCTCCATCCTGGCCGGCTCCTGCGTCCCGGCATCCGGAGGGTCCGGCACGTCCAGCGGCGGGACGGGGCCCGCGGGCTATCCCGGCCCCCTGGACGTGCCGCCCGAGCTGGTGCTGGCCCTCTGGACACTCGGTGCCGCGAGCGGCTGGGAGGCGGAGATGCATCTGCGGCAGGCAGCCAGGCTGAACATGGGACTGCTCGACACCCTGAAGGGCCCGCTCTCCCCGGTGGACGCGACGAGCGAGCTGGACTACGAGTCGGAAGGGCTCTCCGGCCTGGAGGAGGCCCTGGAAGACGCCCTGGGAGAGCCTTTCGGCGAGACCGCGGCAGGACCTTTCGGCGGGGTCTCCGGAGGGCATCCTGGCGGACCTTTTTACGAGGCCCCGCCGAGACTTCCGGGCGGACCTCCTGACGGGACCCAGGCGGGACTTCCGGGCGGACCTCCTGACGGGACCCAGGCGGGACTTCCGGGCGGACATCCTGACGTGACCCAGGCGGGACTTCCGGGCGGACATCCTGACGTGACCCAGCCGGGACTTCAGGGCGGACATCCTGACGTGACCCAGCCGGGACTTCAGGGCGGACCTCCTGACGTGACCCAGGCGGGAATTCCGGGCGGACATCCTGACGGGACCCCTCCGGGACAACCGGGAGAACCTCTGGCCAAGACCCCGGCAGGACTCCCTGGCCGTGCCTCCGGCCCCGGACTGGCCGGGGAGGCCGGCTCCGGTCCCGGGAGCCTGGAGAGCCGGGAAGCCTCCGAGACAGGGCCGCCCCCTGGGCATCCGGTCCCGGGAGGCGCCGTCCGCCTCCCTTCCTGCCAGCCGACCCAGCCAGCCTCCGGCCCCTTCGCCGCCCCGCCCACGATCTTCAGGGCGCCTTCACCGTCGCCCGCCGCCGCAGCGCTCCTGCGCGACATGTGGCTCATGACAGCCCGGCCGCTCCTGAAAGCCGGGGACCGCCTCGCGGCCTCCGGGAGCGGCTTCGAGGGACTTCTTGAGGGCCTGTTCGCCCCCGACCCGTCAAATCCCGGAGTCTACATCTATGCCGACATATAGCTTCACCCCGAGGAGAAACAGAGGACACCTGGTGCTGGGTCTCGACACGGGGGGCACCAACACCGACGCCGTGCTCTTCGACCCGGAAGCCAGGACGGTCGTCACCTCCGCCAAGGACTTCACGACCCACCACGACCTCTCCATAGGCATCCGGGGGGCGCTCCGGAAGATGCTGGACCTCATAACCCCGGAGACGGCGGCGAGGATAAGGTCGGTGAACCTGTCCACCACGCTCGCCACGAACTCCATCGCCGAGGGCGTGAGCCACCGGGTGGGGCTGGTGCTGGTGGGCTTCGACGAGCGCCAGGACATCGTACAGGACCTGGTCCAGCAGCTCCCGAGCTGCACGCCCCTCTTCATTAGGGGCGGCCACGACTTCTACGGGAGGGAGGCCTGCCCCCTGGACGAGGGGACGCTGGTGGAGGGGATACTCGGGATGCGGGACGACACCCGGGCCTGGGCGGTGTCGTCGTTCTTCTCGGTCAAGAACCCCGTCCACGAGATGAGGGTGGCGGAGCTCATCCGGAAGCACGCCCCCCGCGAGGACAGGCCCATCACCCTGGGCCAGAACCTCACGGGCGAGCTGGGCGCCGTCCGGAGGGCCGCCACCGCCGCGCTGAACGCCGGGCTGGTCATCATAATCAGGAGGCTCCTGGACGCGGTGAAGAGCTCCCTGAGGGAGCTGGGCCTGAACGTCCCCCTCATGGTGGTGAAGGGCGACTCCGGGGTGGTGAGCGAGCTCTGGGCCCGGGAGAGGCCCATAGAGACAGTCGTCTCGGGGCCCGCCGCAGGCTGCGCGGGCGCGGCCCTGCTGGCCAAGGGATTCCTGGACCCCGGCGAGAGGGACATCTGGGTCCTGGACGTGGGCGGGACAACCTCCGATCTGGCCTACCTGGAGAACGGACGCCCCCGCACGAACGTGAACGGGGCGGTGGTGGGGAACTGGACCACCATGGTCCAGGCGGTGGAGACCACCACCCGCGGCCTGGGCGGCGACAGCCTGGTGGACCTGGACGACGAGAAGAACATCACGCTCGGCCCGAGGAGGGTGCTCCCCCTGTGCCGCCTCGCCGAGGCCCACCCCGAGACGGTGGACCTCATGAGCCCGGGCATCCACAAGGTCTCCACCGAGACCCTGTGCCGCTTCTTCACCCCGAACCTGCAGCCCGACTCCGGCATGAACCACTACGAGACGGAGATAAGCGAGCTCCTGAGGATCAAGAACCCGCTCACATTCGCCGAGTACCAGCACGATTGCCTGTACCGCGGCCACCTCTTCCCGGGGCTCAAGTTCCTCTCGCACCCCTCGATACTCGTCTCCGCCTTCACCCCCACGGACGCTCTGTCCGTGCTCGGCCTCTTCAAGGAAGGCATGCCCGAGGCGTCCATGAAGGCAGCCTATCTCCTGGGCATGGTGGTGAAGATGGATCCCGAGGAGTTCGCCCGGGCCGTGATGGAGCGCTTCGGGGAGATCATGGCGTCCATGATTGCCGAGCGGGCTATCGCGCTGGACGGCATCCCTCTGGACACCAAGGACATGTCCCGCAGGGGCCTGGTGGGGTCCGCCGTCACCCGCCGCCGGAACTCCGCCATCAACATGAAGCTCTCGCTCGCGGCCCCGGTCGTCGTGCTGGGCGCCCCCGCTGGGGTGCTGGCGCCCCTTGCCGCGAAGTTCCTGGACGCCAGGTTCCTGGCCCCGCCCCGCTACGAGGTGGCCTCGGCCACTGGGGCCGCCGCCTCCAGCGTGTCGCTGTCCCGCCGCGTGGACATCGTGTGCCTGCCTGACCTGCGCACCTTCCGCGCCTTCCTGCCCGACAGGCTCATAGACGGCTCGAGCCTCGGGACGGTCGTCGCCGAGAGCCAGGCCGTCATGACCCGCCACATGACCGAGATGGCCCGTCTCGCCGGCGCCGGCGACAACTGCCCCGTGCGCATGGACCGAGCAGACAGGACGGTCCTGACCGGCACGGGGGCGTACCTGCCCATGGGCACGGTGCTGCATTTCACGGCGGGTTCCGACACGCCTCTCGACATCCTGCCCCCCGCGCCCGTCGGGAAGGCCGCCCAGTCCCAGACCTGACGGGACGCTTCGCCGGGCCCTCCGGGTCCGGCAAGTCCGCCCGGACGCGCGTCCTCTCCGGCCTCGCCCCCCCCGTCCATCGGGGAGTTCCCTGTGGACGGAAAGCCGCTCGCCCCCGCCGGGAGGGAGGCCAGCTTCCGTCTCACGGGCTACGTGACCCAGAACCAGCCGGTCACGGACGGGGCCCTGTCCGAGAACGTCGCCCTGCCGACCGGGGCGTGGCCAGGGACGAGGGCAGGGTCAGGAGGTCCCTCGCCAGGGCGGCCGCGGACTTCTGCGAGATCGACCCGGGGCCTGGACATGTCCCGCTCCAGCTCTTCCCGGAGCCTCTCGGAGCCTCTCGGGCGGCCAGCTCCAGCGCGTGCCCACACACGGGGCCCTGTGCTCCGACCCTCAAGGAGCTCCTCTTCGGAGAGGTCACGAGCGCCCTGTGCCAGGACAGCAGGAACCTCATCCGCCGCACCCTCCGCGAGGCCGGCGAGGGGGTGCCCGACGTGGGCATCGTCCCCCGCCTCACCAGCGGTCATCGGCCGCCGCCTCACCACAGTGGAGCTCTGCGACATCCTGTCCTGGCTGGAAATTTATATTCTCCAGAATAGTACGGTAAAATTATATTTCTTGTCGAGTCTTTGAGACATATCTTGTCGAGCCATTGAAAAGATTGAGTTGCTTTCTTTGTCATTGCTCCTCTCGTGTGTCTGACTTCCGTTTCCCTGATAAAATGGAAGGTCATTGGGAGAAATTAAATTGGAAACGAAAAGGAAGAGGTAAAATCCTTAGTCGCCAGCGATAGGCCCTTCAAGGAAATAATACAGGATAATTTTCTCAAAGTTGACAAGATAAAATTGATATACGACATTCTCAATGTCTGTAAATATAAGTCTTGTTTCCTTTCCAGGCCAAGGCGTTTCGGCAAGACCCTCCTGCTTGACACCATGAGCTAGTTGTTCCAGGGAGACCGAAATCTTTTCAAGGGGCTGTGGATCGGCAAAAGCGACTATAAGTTCAAAAAGTACCCAGTTCTCAACTTAGGCATGAGCTATGACGAGATAGAGACCGGTGACGATCTTAAATACTTTATCAAGAAAAACTTGATAGATTTTGCTGCCGAGCATGAGATAGAATTATCTGAAGATTCTTTCGCCACCATGATGAAGCGACTGCTTAAAGCACTGCACACAAAAAATAATGTCGGAACGGTCATTCTAGTTGACGAGTACGATTCACCCGTGACCCAACATGTTTCAAACATGGATCTTGCTATAAAGATGCGACAAGTTCTGCATAATTTCTATAAGTCCATGAAACAAAACATCCGTTATGTTCATTTCGCCTTTGTGACTGGCATCACCAGGTTCGATCTGACTTCCCCAGACTCCGGACCCAACAACTTTAAGGACATCTCGTTAATGCCCGAATTTGCAGCAATCTGCTGATTTACCTCAGACGAGTTAATTTTATTTTTTAGCAATAGATTTACGGATACTCTTACAAAGCTGAAATCCAAAAAAGGCATTGCCAGGAATGCCGGACCTAAGGGACTGATGGCGAAGATCAATAAATGGTACGATGGCTACAACTGGCTCGGACCTGATCATATTTTTAACCCATTTTCGATAATTAATTTTTTCGACGAAAACAATTTTGACATATTTTGGCCATTCTCAGGGCAACCATCTCATTTGTCTGCTCTTGTGAGGGCAAATCCCAAAGGTTTTTTCACCTCAATATTTAACAGTTATCTTGCCAAAGGTCTCATGAAAGTCAACCTTGAGGAAATTCAGCCAATCCCCCTCCTGTTCCATAGCGGATATTTGACAATTGATAAACAAATCAAGACAAAAGTTTTTGCTAATGGCGAATGGGTCATGGCTGATGCTTTCACCTCCAAGCCTCCAAACCTTGAAGTTTCCATGAATTTTAATACATCTTTATTCATAAAAGCTTTTGAATTGCGAAATATTGAATATTTAAATGATCTAAAACAGAATTTTTCCACAACTCTTTTAAACAAAAACTCAGATGAAGTGGTCGCTCTCCTGCATAACCTTCTTTCCTCTCTTGCTCCCGAACATCACGTTCCATATGAAAATCATTATCATGCCGTGCTTCATGCGGCTTTTGTCGCTGCTGGAATTGAGGTGCTGGACCAGACATCAAGCGCTCATGGCAGATCTGACATGACATTGTTCCTCAATAATAAGACACGTGTGGTATTCTAAGTGAAATACTGCAATATTGACAAAAATATCGGCAGGAGCAAGAATTCCGTGGATATCAGGCGCACAGAGAAGGACAAGAACGCCGAGACTGAGCGCGACAGGAAACAACATTCCGTAGCACTAAACCGAGGCGAGAAAGCCATAATAAAAAATGACTCTGCTGCTCCTTACAGGGCAGCTCGCAAAACCGTAATAGCATTGGCCGTTGCAATCCGCGGACGAGACGAGGTGGCTGTACGCTTCATTAATGTCGAATCGGAAATAACCCCTAGAATACAAGAGATGGGGTGTTGACCAAGTTGGCAGCTGACGGACTTAGGGGCATCGTACTTCTTCCCTCTAAATTTGAGCTATCGACTTCACTGGGAAAGCAGAGGGTTTTTTGCACTGGAATCAACATTGGATCGGAAACCCCCAAGAATAGACGGTTGAATCTGATCGGACACCATCCGCCGCCAGTTGTCGCGACCGTAGCCGGAGATTCCTGAGCCCCCGGAGGCAGAAAACCTTTGCAAAGGTCGATTTGTTTGCTATCATACGAATCAAGGATGATCTGTTGCTATGACAAATCCAAGTGCTAAAACTGCCCAGGGCCTCTCCGGCACCACAGGCGAGTCTGCCGGACAGAACTCTTTAGAGCAGTTTCTCCAGAATCTTAGGTCGGCACCAGCTGCCCAGATAGATTCGTTCAGAAGACTGCTGTTCCCCACAAACGCGGACGGGCCCGACGGAGTCAGGCAGGCTCCTCAGATTGCCGTTTCGCCGGAGGCCGAGGTCCACTGGGTCACAAGACATCAGTTCGCTATCGGCATCGTTATCCCGGCAGCCGTTGCCATTTTCGCCGTATTATTGACTTTTGTCCTGTACTCCCTGTACTCCCTGGACAACAGGATAAATCTGTTGACGACCACTGTGGGAACCAGGACATCCGGACTGTCTAAGGAAGTATCAGACTTTCGGGTGGAAATGACTAAGGAAATCGCGGGTTTGAAATCAAGCATAGACAGATTGCTTCGAGACATGGGCGAGCTGTCAGCGTCAGGCGGGAGCCGCGAGCCGTCCAGGCCGCCGAATGATCCTGCCGGAGCGGAGAGTCCAGGCCGCAGCGCCCCGCCTGCCGCCGGACCGGAGGTGCCGGCTCCCGAGTGACCGCCTGACCCGTCTGCGTCCGGAAGCAAGCCTCCACCAGGGGCACAGACCGGCTCCGGCCCCTCAGGTCCGTCCTGCCCCACTTCACTACAGACGGAGCAAGGACGGGCACGAACGGTTTCCGTTGCAGGGGATCTTCATGGCCTCCCGCCAGAGGGGGAGAGGTGCCTGAGCCGCCATTCATGGGAAACATGGAGCGACGGGGTTTGGCTGAATGCTCACACTTGCAGAACTCATCGGCAACCCCCATGTCTTGCAGAACTCATCGGCAACCCCCATGTTAAAATTGTTTTGCCTTGCCATACATCCTGAAATCCCGGCATATTTTGTAAACAAAGTCACCAACTTAAGGAATTGCCTTATGGGGCATCCTTTCACAGAGAATGCTTGAGAAACCATTCGTGACATTTACCTAGGCAACTGGGCTGACCGGAAGCCATCCTTGTTATTACGAGTTCGGTTAAATGTTATAATTTTGGTTATTGTTCCAGGGGTGAGAAATCAGTGTAAGACCCCAGATCTGGCATCTCTTTGCCATGACTCGCTCCCATAATGTGGGAAAAGATTTCAACATTTTCTAATATTTATCTGGAAGCGTAATAAGGGATACTCTGGTCACCCTTGTGATACGCTGGTCGGAAGCAATCCTGCCGTAAGGGACGGGCCTCAACGAAAGGGAAATATTTCCCTGTTGAACAGAGATGACTAGCAGTCATATAAAGCACACCATAATCTATGTCTGTTCAATATATTGTATTTGAATGCATATTATTCCTTGAGTTGGTGACATTGATATCTAAATATGGAATTTTTTGACGGTCCGGCAATAATTTACCAAATGATTTACAACAGCTTCAGCAAGCCTATTATATAGGTGAACTTCAAGTTTCTCAGATGTAGTCATATTTCGCCTTCAACCTTCAGGTTATTGCCTTAAATCTTCTCCATATTCATGCTCATGGTGATACGGCTGTCCGTAAGGGAGTCCGACAGGGACGAAGACCGCCTTCCCCGCTCCCCCTCCTAAAGTCAACATTCCAATGAACTGATATATCTTCATCGTATACTGGAGTATCATCATCATGAACTGGAATATGATGAAGAGTAAGATAACTTAATAGTTGATGCGCACAATAAGATGGCACCCATGCAATGTGATGTTCAACCATATGCTTTTCAAGAAGGAATAGTCACAAATTCTATATTGAATTATTGCAGTACCGTCATGACATAAAGAACAGTGCCGTCTTGACATAAAGAATTAGATGAAGATATTATCATTAATCAACTACAATTATTGCCGTGAACAATAGAAATTATAACATTTAACATAACAAAATCGATAACATATTAAATTTCGTCAATTAGATTCAGTCATATTAAAAATTTTGAGTCTGACCATACAAAGTATTTCATGCTATCAGTCTTTGCCCAAGTTAAAGAATCTTGACTGATTTAAATTATTGAGACAAACAATTTTCGTAAATTATTATTACCCTTTTGCGGAAATATGAACGACTGGAGCGGTGAGCTGGCGAAGCCGGCTGGCTTAGGCTCCGCTTGCCTGACAGCCATTACCCAAACATAATGCACCTTCAGGGCGATTATGCACAATTTGTTGTGGTTTGAGTCATAGTTTTTGATTTAGGTCCTTCGCCCCTCATTCGTTTATATTTACGTGAAAGAGTAATAATTAAATTTTCATATTTTTTCCTGTTGTTAACACTCCATGTTTAGATATTTCTCAAATATTGTTTTCATACTCATTTAAAACTAAGCACTAAACACAACAGTTATCATGTATCAGTCGATCAAAAATTTGGTATCTATTGTTTCACATATGCTCTCGTTTGAAATTGATAACTCATGAAGAATTAAATATGTTGCGCAAACGTTAGTCTGACGGCTTGTCAGGCCATTCATAACTTCTGACATTTTCACACAGATGATTAAAGTTCTCTAAAAATTCACTTCATTTTTCAAAAAATATTTTCGATAAATTGTATGAAACATTACTTGCCTCCATATATAGTAATGCAATGTTTACTTGTTATCAATATCGCACGATAAACGACAATTTTAGAAGGCCCGTAAAGCAACAACAGCCCCGGAATCAGTTCAGGGA
Organism: Deltaproteobacteria bacterium; assembly: GCA_031263525.1. Taxonomy (GTDB): domain Bacteria; phylum Desulfobacterota; class Desulfarculia; order Adiutricales; family Adiutricaceae; genus JAIRZX01. The sequence goes on from JAISFP010000196.1 coordinate 23,588, forward strand.
TGTCTCCCCTACTCCTTTTTCCGGAAGTACTTGCGGATGTCATCAATGTTGCGCTTCGTCAGGCCCAAGCTGTCGGCAACCTTGATGACCGACCTCGTCTTCAGCCTTTTCTTGATCACCCTGGCGAGCGACCTGGTGTAGTGCCGCTTGGGGTCAGCTATGCGGACGTTGATCTGCCTCGCGAGCCCGCACTTGTTGCACTTGACTATGGGGACGAAAAGCTCGAGGTTCACAATGCCGTTTTGTCTGGCATTGCAGGTCATGAAAACCCTGTTCTTCCCCCCCTTGAAAGACACTCTGTGCGATCCGCAGATAGGGCACTTGATAAGCTTCGGCTGCGGGGCAATCTTAACCGTCTTGACTCCCTCGACATAGGTGACCCCGGGCAACGGATCGTAACCCCAGCACTTCGACACGTTTGTTGGCCACCTTGTTCCCATAAGAGCCCTCCTGAGCCTTCTTTCTCATCATGTTAATGCAACTGAATCGCCATGTCAACGTCAACTCCGCGACCGCTGGCCGTCAGTCCAGTCCGGACGCGTACTGCCGCAAAGGCCGGAAGACGGAAAAACGGGTATACGGGAAAAGGATAACGAGATGACGGGAAGACAGAAAGCCAGCTGGGTCTCATGTGACCAACGCAATACCCACCCCGATTTTACGAGAGCAAGATCCTGTTTATGGTTCTTCCATTCCGGTCCAGAATCTCTCCATTCCGGTCCAGAATCTCTCCATTCCGGTCCAGAATATCTCCATTCCGGTCCAGAATCTCTCCATTCCGGTCCAGAATATCTCCATTCCGGTCCAGAATATCTCCATTCCGGTCCAGAATATCTCCATTCCGGTCCAGAATATCTCCATTCACTTCCTGAATCTCTGCGTAAATGAGGTCAACGAGAAGCGAGGAAAAATTTTTCCATCAAGTTCTGTCAGACAGTTTCCGATTGTTTCAACAAATTTTCAATAGTAGCGTTCAGAATTCAGTCAGCAGATTCATTCATATGCTGCATTCCTTACGGCTTCCGACATTTAAACAAGTCTGAGAATATTTCCATGCCGGCCGAAAATATGCCAAGTGCCTGTCCGGCACCGCCATACACAGGCATTTTCAACTGAGCAGGCTTCTCTCGATGCTTCACGCACATCTTCGCCCGACGCTTCACCCGCCCCTTCGCCTGACGCTTCACCATTTCGGGGTCGGCACATCCGGAAGTCCATTGGACATACCCGTCATACAACATTCTGAGGCACGGCTTGAGCAAACCGCAACCCCTCATACCATCAGGCCACCAGCCTCTCGGCACATCAGGCCATTAATCTCTCAGCCCATCAGGCATCCCCCCCCTCCGCAGGTCCGACCGGGGGGGGACAGGCGAGCGGGGGCGGAGGGATTGCGCCTCATGCCCTTCGAGAGTACAGCTCCATCGCCTGCCGGATCTGCCTGGCGTACTTGAGCCTCCCCAGCCCCTCCTCGGCCCTGGCCAGGGCCTCGTAGGCGGGCGGCCACGCAAGCATGTCCTCGCTCGCGAGCACCACCGCCTCCAGGGCCTTCTCCCTGGCCCCCTCCGGATCCTCCGGGAGCAGGGCCGCCGAGGCGTCGACAAGGGCAGCGTACCTCGCCGGATCAGGAGCGGCCCCCCCGGCCGGCTGGGCCGGGGCGGACGCCGCGCGGCCCCTGCGGGGGGTGTGGAAAGTGTTGACCTTGCGCTTCACGGGCCCTTTCCGGAAATAGAAGACACCGTTGCGCTCCTCCAGGCTCATGCCCGGGGAGGGGACCCAGATCTCACCAGGACCCGTGAAGCACAGCCCCCCCTCCCGGAGGAGCTCCTTGACAACGGCCGGAAGGATGCCCGAAACCTCGTCCGCCGCCTCGCGGGAAAGGTTTCTGGCCAGGAGCAGATCCACGCTGCCCCGGAATTCGGCGACGAGGTTCACCATCCCGTCGGGAAGCTCCAGACCGCTTTTCACGGTACCCGCCCCGGCGATGGAGTCCAGGCCTCCCGAGCCGGCAGGCGTTGGCGGCCCGTCCCTGAACACTGCCGGAGCCGGCCCGTCCTCTGTGTCTTTAGGAGCCGTGCCGTCCGTGCCGGCTGCCGAAGCCAGACCGCGCTTGGCACCTGCCGAGGCCAGCCCGCTCGCGGCGTCTGCCTGGCCCGGCCCGTCCTTGGCACCTGCCGGGGCCGTCCTGTAGGTGCCGTCTCCGGGCCCGGTGCCGTCCATGGTGCCCGACGGAGCCGTGCCGGCCGCCCCTCCGGCCAGGACCCTAAGCCTGGCCGACCGCGCCGCCTCCCTCTCCTCGGCGTCCTCGAGGGGCAGGTAGATGTCCCCGAAGCCGTAAGCAAGGCTTGTCCCGCCGTTTTCCCTGAACCGCCGGGAGGTGCCGGCCTCGTTCCGGAACCACTTGCCTCTGGGGTAGGGGAACCCCGTGAGGTCGCTCTCCTCGTAGCGGCGGGTCTCGGCGGAGGCGACGGCCCTGGCCGATACGTCCAGGCCGAACACTTCCATCTTCCAGTTCCGTTCCGGAAGGCCCGCGGCGGCCAGGGAGGCGGCGAGCGACACGGCGCTCCAGCCGCGCCCGCACCCGAGCACCAGGGCGGTGAGCACCCTCGTGTCCGCGAAGGCCGACCATTCCCTCACAAGCAGGGGGATCTCCTCGAAGACCCTGGCCCCCTCGAAGAAGCCCCTCTCCAGGGGCCTCACGGAGGCGTAGACGTCCAGCACGGCCACGGCCTCGGCCAGGCTTCCCCTCAGCCGGGCCGCGTAGCCCTCCCCAGTCTGCCGCGTGGCTGCCGCCCGGTGGGAGGCAATGTCAACAAGCGCCGCGAGCGAGCCCGGCGTCCCTGCCCTGCCCAGCGCCCTGAAGGCGAGGCGGGCCGCCTCGGGTATCCCCGGGCCGATGTCGTCCGTCAAGATGTCACCAGATCCTATGCCTTCTTGCCCTTCCCGCGTGTCCGCGGGACGGGGCGGGGACCGCGCCTGGGCCTGCGGTCGGGGGACAGCATCATGAACTCCCTCAGCCCGAACAGTTCCATGCGCACGTCGCCTATGAGCTTCCGGAGCGCCCTCTCGTCCGAGCCGGCGTCCGGCGCGGCGCGGGGGGCGGCCTTCGGAGCGGGTGCCTTCCTGCGCGGCGCCTTGGCCACGACCGGACCGGCGGGGTCAGGGAGGGAGGCCGAGCCGGCGTCACCGGAGGTGCCAGGCCCGCCCCCGTCCTCGTGCGGGACGAGCGACGGACCGGGGGCCGGGCCGGCTGCGGGCACCTCCTCCAGGGAGGCCGGCATCTCCCGGGCGGCGGAGGCGGCGGAGGCCAGCGGAGCCGCCTGGGTGCCGGGGGCCTGCGTTGCCGCCTGAGCGCCGAGGGTCTGCGGTGCCGCCTGGGCGTCGGTGGCCTGCGGAGAAGTCTGGACGTCAGAGGTCCCGAACGCCGCCGGGCCGGCGGGGGCCACGCCGTCACCCTCGGCGTCGAGCTTGGAGCCCCTCGACACCTGGCCCTGGGCGATGCGCAGCTTGGCACCCTCCACGGTCAGCCGCTCGACCCTGAGGAGCCGCTTTATCTCCGCGAAGACCTCAAGATCCCCCTTCCGGTAGAGCCTCCTCCCCGAGTCCAGGCGGATGGGCTTGATATGTTTGGAGAACTCCCTCTCCCAGTGCCTTACGACGCTGGGCTGGATATCCAGCTTCTCGGCTATCTCGCCGGCCTTGAAAAGCAGCTGTCCTTCGGGAATCTGTTTGGTCATAGGTCAGCCGTTGCCTGGGGCAGAAGGTGGAGGAAAGGGCCTGGACCCGGGAGGCATTAACGGAGACACGCCGCAAAGGGGCGTCGGCACCCGGCAGCTATGCCGGAAGCGGCCCGCCTGGTGCGCCCGGCCCGAAGGCCAGGGATGGCCCGTCATGGGGCAGGAGAGCCCCTGGCTGAGGCAGGGCGGCCCGGAGGCCCCCGCCAGGAGGCCGGGAGAGGAAGTGCCCTGCCAGAAGGCCGGGAGACAGTCAAACCCTGCCAGGAGGGCGGGGAGGAGGAAGTGCCCTGCCAGAAGGACGGGGGACAGCCAAGCCCTCCTGGAGGCCAGGGAAGAGGAAGTGCCGTGCCAGGAGGAAGAGGGACAGTCAAACCCTCCTGGATGCCGGTGGAGAGGAAGTGCCCTGCCAGAAGAACGGGGGAGAGCCAAGCCCTCCTGGAGGCCGGGGGAGAGGAGATGCCCTGCCAGGAGGACGGGGGAGAGCCAAGCCCTCCTGGAGGCCGGGAAATGAGGAAGTGCCCTGCCAGGAGGTAGAGGGACAGTCAAACCCTCCTGGAGGCCGGGGGAGAGGAAGAGCCCCGCCAGGAGGACGGCGGCCAGACAAACCCTCCCAGGAGGCCGGGGCGGAGGCGGGATCAGTCCTCCCGGGTCCCCTGCCGCGGGAACTCTCCCGGAGGGAGACGGAGCTCACGTCACCGAGGGGCGGGGGGGCCTTCCGCCCGTCCTGCCGGTCCGGAGGGGAAGGCGTCCGTGCCGTCCGGGAATGCCCCGGACTCTGGGCCGTCCTCCGTCTCGGCACCGGCTTCGAGAGCCTGGAAGTAGCTCAGCATCTTCAGTCTGAACACCCTGCTCATGGTGAAGAAGGCCTTCCGGCGGCCCGGAACCGCCACATAGACCCCGGTCTTGGGGTTGCGTCCGTGACGCGGGGGGGTGTCCCGCACGTAGAAACGGCCCAGGCCCGGGATGGTCACCGGGCGGCCGTCCATCATTGTCTCGATGACGGATTCCAGCATGGCCTCGAGCAGCCGGGCCGAGTCCTTCCCGGAAATCGAAAGGACGTTCCGGATGTTCGAGACGATGTCCGCCCGTGTGACAGCCACCAGGCCGTCCTTGCGCCTTCTTGCCATTTTTTGGTCGGATGTCCTTTCCGGAGTTCCCGTCTGCGCGGTCCCCCCGGCCTGGGCCAGGCCCCTCCGGGCGACCGGCGGGGTTGCGGGTTCCAGGAAAGGCCATGTTCGTTCCGGAGTCGGGAACCAAGAAAGGCCGGGCACGGTTCCATGACCTGGCAACGGGAGGCCGGATTCCGTGATCAGGCTCCGGTAAAGGCCGGGGGCCGGGGTCGGGGCCGGGCTCCGGTAAAGGCCGGGGGCCGGGGCCGGGCTCCTGGAAAGGCCGGGTTCCGGGACCGGGCTCCTGGAGATGCCGGGCACGGTTCGGGGGCAGGGAAGGCCCGCCCGAACACCAGAGTCCCGGAACGGGGCGGAGAAAGGGCCCGAGGGGGCCCGAAGGCCCCAGACCCAATACCGGGGGGTCAGGACCTCAGGGCGGCCCCGAACTCCTTCTCGAGAGTGCCCGCGATCTGTTTAAAATAACCGCTAACTATCTCTTCCGTCAAGGTCCTGGCGCTGTCCTGGAAGTACAGGCGGAAAGCGATGCTCTTCTTGCCCTCCGGGAGCCGGTCCCCGGTGTAGAGGTCGAAGACCGCCACCTTCCTCAGGGGATAGTCCCCCCCACGGACGGCCTTCTCCAGCTCCGCCGCAGGCACGGAGGCGTCCACCAGGACGGCCAGGTCCCTCACGGCCGGGGGGAAGCCGGGGAAGGGCTCGAAGAAGGGGGACACGTCAGGGGAGAGCGACGAGGTGGCGATCTCGAAGACGTAGACCGGGCCGCCGCTCTTCTTGAGGCCGAAGGCCTCCGCCACCTGGGCCTTCACGAGGCCCAGGTGCCCCAGGAGCTCGCCCCCGCGCCGCACGGCCGCGGCCTCCCGGACGTCCAGGTAGGGCGGGACGGTGTCGTCCCTCGCGAAGTCCCAGCTCTCGGCGTAAGAGGCGGCCAGGGCCTCGATCACCCCCTTCAGGTCGAAGAAGTCGGCCGGCCTCCTCTCCTCGCACCAGAGCACGGACTCACGGTCGCGGGCAAGGAGCCCCGCCGCCATGGGCAGCTCCTCAGGGGCGCCCTTCGGGGCCCTCTGCCGGAAGACCCGGGAGAGCTCGAACAGGGCGAGATCCCTCTGCTCGTGATACTGGTTGAGCCGCGCGGCGTTCAGGAGCGACGGGATCACGGTCGTGCGGAGCGCCCCCTGCTCCTCGGAGAGCGGGTTCGCGACCATCCTGATCTCCGTCCGCAGCGGGTGCGCGGGCCCCAGGCCCAGCCTGTCGGCGAAATTGGCGTTCAGAAACGAGAAGCTCATGAGCTCCGTGAAGCCGCGGCCCACCATGAAGGTCCTGATCCTCTCGGCAGTCCTCCAGGCCGCTGGCGGGTCCTGGGCCACCGCTGGGGGCTTGGGCATGGTGGCGGGAAGGCTCCCGAAGTCCAGCGTCCTCACCACCTCCTCGTAGAGGTCGGCCTCCCGCGTGAGATCCGGCCTCCAGGAGGGGATCTCCGCGTCGTAGAGGCAGAGGGTCGTCTGGGAGGGCCTGAGCTTTATCCCCAGGTCCCCCAGCGCCCTCGCCATCTCCGGCTCCGAGTGGGCGGTGCCCAGGAGGGCGTTGCACCTGGCGGGGGTGAAGGGCACCTGGCGGGCCTTCCAGGGCCTCGGGCAGCAGTCCACCAGCCCCGGGGCCACGCGGCCCAGGGTGAGCGACGATACCAGCGACGCCGCCCGGTCCACGGCCTGCGGGCACATGTTCACGTCCTGGCCGCGCTCGAACCTGAACGAGGCGTCCGTGGAGAGCCCGAGCGACTTGGAGGTCCTGCGGACGTTCACGGGGTTGAACATGGCCCCCTCCAGGAACACGTCCTCGGTGTCCTCCGCCACCTCGGAGTTCAACCCCCCCATGACCCCGCCTATGGCCACGGGCCTCTCCCCGTCGCAGATGAAGACGTTGCCCTCGGCCTTCATGACCCGCTCCTGGCCGTCCAGGGTGGTGAACCTGGTCCCCGGGCCGTAGGTCCTCACAATGATCCTGCCCCCGGCTATGCGTTTCAGGTCGAAGGCGTGGAGCGGGAGGCCCAGCTCCAGCATCACGTAGTTGGTGACGTCAACTATGTTGTTGATGGAGCGGATCCCCAGGCTCATGAGCCTGGACGCGAGCCAGACCGGGCTCGGGGCGGGCCTCGCCCCGTAGACCACCCTCCCGCAGTAGCGGAAAGCCTCGTCCGGGCACTCAATGTCCACGCGGATCCTCTCGGAGGCCGGGGGCCCGTCCTCCTCCACGGGGTAGAAGCGGCTCTTGAGCGGCCTCGCCAGGATGGCCGCGAGATCCCTGGCTATCCCCAGATGCGAGAGCGCGTCCCCCCGGTTGGGGGTGATGCCCACCTCCATTATCCAGTCTCCGGCCCCGTAGAGGTCCCGGAGAGA
>JAISFP010000244.1 GCA_031263525.1 Deltaproteobacteria bacterium
CGGAATTGGCGATGGGCAAGGCAACGGAAATGGCGAAGGGCAAGGCAACGGAAATGGCGAAGGGCAAGGCAACGGAAATGGCGAAGGGCAAGGCAACGGAAATGGCGAAGGGCATGGCAACGGAAATGGCGAAGGGCAAGGCAACGGAAATGGCGAAGGGCAAGGCAATGGAAATAGAAATGTCAAAGGACAAGGAAAGCCCAGCTGAAATTAGAATCATGAATCTTCACAGGCATGCAGGGTTTTTGGAGCGCATGCCATTCAGGTCCGGCGAACAGGAAATGGCTTACAGGTACAACTTCCGAAGCGAGACCTGACTGGCAGGAATTCAACTGACCAGGGCTTATATGGAGTTAACCCTGCACCTGAGACAATGTATTATGATAGCCGAAAAGAACCGTTTTGTAAAGATTATTTTTTTAATTGGGCAGAGAGTCGACTGACATGATAATTAAATCAAATCATTATCGCGATGATTACTCTCATTATCGGCATAATTATTACGATATTCCAACACTCAAAGTATCTTTTTAACTAAGGATTCTAGAATGATATGTAATTAACCATAGTTGGAAATCAAAGATAAGAATTGATTTTTCAATACCAAAAACCTAAACGAATGATCTTATAAGCATGATACACATGTTCTTATTTCTGAAATGTCAGAGAGTTAAAGAACGGAATGCATAATTTTTTTGATGCCGGGTTCTTTTTGGACGTATGACCAAGACTCCTTGCTACATCGACATTCTCAAACCTGTGGCATTGGATAATGACAAGATATTCATCCTTGATTATCGTACGCATGTGTATAAAGTCTATAAGATTTTTTAATTGTTCGTTTCCGAAAGAACTATTATAGAAAAACTCTCCTGCGTTGAATCCCTTGTATGTCAAAGCTCTGGAACCATCATAAGTCAGGAATTTTTTTGTAATCTTCCAGCAGCATCCCATACTGCTTCAGCTCCATCGTGTTCTATCAGTTCCGTCAAAATCCTTGCGCCGGGATATATCTGGACATAGAGGCCGCTGATGTCCCCTCTTTCTAGATCCATCTTTTCAAAGTACTGGATGTCTCCTTTAATCGCTAATTCCCATTCTTCGGGGGGCAGAAGGTCTCCCAGTTGCCCTTGCGGAACTGGGGGCGAGCGCTGTCTTCTGAAGTCTGCAGGATAGCGCACCGTGAAGACGATATCCGATGGCGACGGGATTACTTCCTCGGTTGAAAACGTAAGCCAGCCTCTTTGGGAATGAGCTGGCATAGAACAAAATGGTACCAGAACCAGCGACAAAAGGGTAAGTGTCAAAACCTTTTTCATGATGTTGGCCTCGAGACATGCCAGTCAGCGAACTTAAGCGAGTCGAGGAATGGCGAACAGCAGTCCCTCAGATATTACGCTTCCTGATAAATATTAGAAAATGTTGAAAGCTTTTGCCACATTATGAGAGCGAGTCATGGCAAAGAGATACCAGATCTGGGGGCTTGCACTGATTTCTCACCCCTGGAAGGATAGCCAAAATTATAACATTTAACCGAACTCGTAATAGGAATTTTCGCGCGACGTGTGACCTTCAGACCTCGCATCTATCGCAAGTATGTTCAGAAAGAAGTTCAGGATCAGGTATTTTAACCGCAGTTGACTGCCTCTTGCTGCGTGTCCAACCAACGTATGGGACGCCGCCTGTATTCTCGCCAGTTCTTGTGTTGAAGGTCTCGGCAGCGGAGATTCCCTTGAACAGAAACGGCCTGGTTCCGTCGAAGGCCGGGCTGGGGACCGAGACCGTCCAGGTTCCCATGGGGTCCCGGAAGTGGCAGTTCCTAAGTTTGCGATGAGCTCCGGTTCAGAATCGGTAAAGACCCCGCGCATGATGTTCAGGAGCGTGTGGCGGACTGCACCTGGTTCTTCGAGATGGAAGTTCTGTACGGGGTTAGGGGCGGTCTCGGGGTTCCCCTGCGGCATTGTCCACGTTTCCTGGGGTTCGTGCTGGCGGTCTGTCCTGCGGTCAATCACGAAAGGTGTCGTGCGGCGCACCGTGAAAGTCAGGGCCCAGGCGCGGGGGGCAGTCTCCGCGCCGTCCGACGCCGGCAAGCCGTTCTGTCAGATTGTTGGGTTGGAAAATCCTGGAGATGCGAGGACGGTCGCGAGACGGATGGCCGCGAGGCATCTGGCCGCCACATGACACGTGAACTGACGGACAGCAACGGAAGCCCAGACGTCCTCATGAGGCGGCAGGCTTTCAGGCGTTAGCGCTGTCATGGCCGGGAATCTGAACATCTGCTGCTTCTATTCCGTGAATTCCAGTGAATCGAAGAAAGGGGTGCAGTACTGGGCAATCGCGGGGTTGTCCGTCGATGTGAAGCCTCCCTGTATCGATACCTGAAGCGGTGCGTCCAGGAAGCAGTCGAGCACGACCAGGTAGTCTCCTTTCCTTACTGCATGCTGGATCGAGTATGTCACGTAAGGGTTGCTGCTCCCGTATACCGGATCTTTGGTGAAGAACATCTCGGCTATGGACAGCCCGTCCTTCTCGAAGACCTTCGCCTCGTCAAATTTTCCAAGGATCGGACCTGCCGCCGAGCTTCCCAGCCCGTTCCAGTATTCCGAGGCACCCATCGTTTCAAGGAGCTCATTCTGTTCCCGGGGGAACCTGTCCGCCGAAACGGTCAGGAAGTAGATCCTGCCGTTCGAGCTGTCGGCCATCCCGAAGGCCTGCAGGGCCTTCGTGCCGCCGTCTCCCTCGTCTCCTGCGCCGTCAGCGATGTCGGAACCGTCGGCTTCCGGCCTCTTCTGGGGAGCCTGCCTCTCGAATCCAGGCGGGTAGCGCAGGGTGAACTGAGGCAGGTCCGTCGTTCTGACCTCCCAGCTCTGGAACGGCAGCCATCCGTCCTGCGCGGATGCCGTGCCCGGGACGAGCAGGGAGCAGAGGGCAAGAGCTGTGAAGAGCGCTGCTGTGTAGATAGCAGCGGTGAAGGGGAGGATATTGATCTGAATTTTCATTGGCAGTATCCTTTCAGGTTTGAAATTTTTGGACATGTCGACGTGTTTCTGGTCGGACTTGCTGGCACGGCAAGGGGCGTCCGCCTGGCCGGAATTTACGGTTCTGCAAGGACCGTCCGCCTGGCCGGAATTTACGGTTCTGCAAGGGCCGTCTGCCCGGCCGGACTTGCTGGCACGGCAAGGGCCGTCCGCAAGGCTGGAATTTTCGGTTCTGCAAGGTCCGTCTGCCTGGCAGAACTGCCGGGAGGACGTCTGATTACAGGCTTGAAAACGCATGATGACCGGAATCCCGGCATCGTCCGCCTGCCTCGCGCCTGGCGATAAGCTGGACGGTATCCCCAGGATCGCGTCCCGCTGGGGCTGGCTGTCAGATCGTGACATTTTCGGCATGTTTACCTGCGGAACTCGATCGATTCCATGAAGGGGGTGCAGTATTCTGCCAGGGCGGGGTTTCGGAGGGAAGTGAGCCGCTCGGCCCTGGCCTGCGATACCGGCACGTGATATACGCACGTGAGGATGAGCAGGCTTTCATCTTTCACTATTTGGTGCTGTGCCATGAGACCCACCATCGGATTTCCCGGCTCGTAGCTCGCGTACCTTGAGATGAACAGGTCAAATGCCTGAAGTCCCTTGAAGACGAGAGCCCGCGATCCTTCCATGGCCCCTACCGCTGCGGCTATCGCGCGTGCCGTGACTTCCCAGAATTTTTCGGGACCCATGATTTCAAGGTGTCTTATGTCTGTTTCCGACAGGGGCATGCGGATTATGGTCATGGTGACGACTCTTCCGGGCCTGGAGTCCCTGCCATCGAAATTCTGGATGGAGTGCCGGGGCAGATTGGCCCATGTTTCGGGCGCGATCAGCTCGGATCCGGGCAAGTCGTCCGGGAAGGAAGTAATCTGCTCCCTTCCGAACCAGGGAGGGTACCGTATTGTGAAAGACAGGCCGGACGCGGCAGGGAGCACTTCGGAGCTGTCGAAGACGGGCCAGCCCGTCTGGCCGGTAGCCGGCGTGACCTGGAACAGGCTCAGGCTGGCTGCGAGCGCTCCGGCGGCTGCCGCTCGAAAACTCATCATGCAGCGTCTCCTTGCTCATGAATCAAAAATGACTGAATCTCTGTCACGGGTTGGCCTCGGCAGTGCCTACCGCAGTTCGAGCGAATCCAAAAACGGCCTGCAGTACCTCTCGAAGTCGTCGCCCCTCCCCGGCTCCAGCCCATTCGTTCCCGCTTCCGAGGCAGGGACCCGCAGGATGCAGACGAGTGACAGAAGGATCTCTTCCGAGACGACGCTCCTGCGGACTGTCAGGAACGCGAGCTTCCCCGGGCCTTCCCCCTTCTCCCAGGAATAGCTCAGATCCGCCGCCGGGAGGCCCCGGTACTCCACGGGGACGGCACCCGCGAAGGTCCCAAGGTCTCTGCCCATCTCCTGGCCCATGGCCTCCCACCATTCTTCGGGGCCGAAATACTCCATGAGCTCCTTGTCGTCGGGCATGAGCCTTCCCAGCACGGCGAACATCGTGACATGCCTGGCGCTCCCGGGGACGTCTCCAGTGAAATACCGAAGGGGTGCCGGCGGGCGGCCATGGGCCGCTTCCCCGGCGTCAGCCGCGGTCGCGTCCGCCTCCGGGACGGTGTCCGGGCCCGGCAGATCGGCGGTCTTGGCGAATGACGGGGGATAGCGGAAGCTGAAGCGGATGTCCGAAGAGGGCGGGAGGGCTTCAGAGCTCTCGAACACGGGCCAGCTTTCCTGGGCCGCTGCGGTCGGTGCAAGTGCCGGCACCGTTGCCAGTGCCAGCAGCATGGCCATTGCCGGGGCCAGGGCGGCGGCCTGGAGAGCCGGGAAGGCTGCGGGCGCCTTGAAAGGTCGCATGGGCGGGCCTCGTGATTCAGGGGAGGGGCGGGAGCCGCCGGACAGGTGACGTCCCGCGTGACGGCCATTGAGGCCGGATGTGTGGCGGGGCGCGCGGGGAAAGCTATGGATGAGATGGGCGAGCGGGAGCGGACGCTTGACTGACAGCGGAGGTGCCTCTCGGAGCGTCGGCTTGATCCTGTCCCGGCGGCCGGTGCTGAAGCAGACGACAGCATTCCGGGAACCGGGCCGTGCAGTTCAGATGTCACAACTGTGGAATTTTCGCACGGTCTATTGGCGAGGTCAAGGCCGGAGGCCGCATTCCGGGCTTCATGCCGGAAGGCGGCTGGGACGGGTATCCGGCACCGCGAAGGACAGCGTCTTCAGGATACGGTTGAGCAAAGATTGGCCGGGCTGCGAAGGAGACGACCTGGACCGGTCCGCGGATCAGGTATGCGGCAGCCTTCCGGCGCTGAGGTGCTCAGGGTTCTGATACCGATTATAGATTAAAAATGCATGAAAGCCACAAATGATGTAGTTGTCAGGTATGAGTGCCAGATCATATCGTGCATCTTTATCCTGTTTTTTGTATGAGCAGTCTAGGCGGCCTAAATTCTTGAATTTCTTGTTTTGGCACCGATATATGGACAGCTATAAATTTTGGAACGTCTCTGACAGCATAGATTTAAGGCTTGGCAGGGCAAAGTCACGGTTCGGCGTGAGGAGTCCAGCGGACTGGGCTGGGCATGAGAGCTATGGTTCCTGCCTCCCTGGTCTGCAGGCGCTGTTCAGTCCCTGGCCCGTCAGTCTGGCCGTCCTTCCCATTCAGGCAACCTTCTCCGCAGGCGATGTTCAGGCCCGCGGTCCGTCAGCCTGGCGGTCCGGGAACCTCCCGGCATCCCCTAACAGCAGGCGAAGTTCAGGCCAACGGCCCGTCAGCCTGGCGGTCAGGGAGTCTCCCGTCAACCCGTTTTCCTGCATCTGGAACTGTCCACGCTCCATGCACCCATTGCTGGAGGTGGCGATGCCTGCTTACTGCCTGTTTCCTTCCGGTGGAGCTGTTCCGCTCCGCCGGATCTGCAGCCTCGGGCCCGGTGCCTCCGGGTCCCTGGAGCCCATGGTTTTGAGCCTTA
>JAISFP010000270.1 GCA_031263525.1 Deltaproteobacteria bacterium
TGATGATGATGAGGATGATGCTGATGATGATGATGATGAGGAGGCTGATGATGCTGATGCTGATGATGCTGATGATGATGATGATGATGATGAGGAATATGTCGAAGAAGGAGGATGAGGATTGGGGGGGATGATGTCGGAGAGGGTGGAGGAAGAGGATGAGGTTGATGGGTGTGATGATGGTGAAGAGGAATATGTCGAAGAGGATGGAGGATGAGGATTGGGGGGGATGATGTCGGAGAAGGTGGAGGAAGAGGATGAGGTTGATTGGTGTGATGATGGTGAAGAGGAATATGTCGAAGAGGATGGAGGATGAGGATTGGGTGTGATGATGTCGGAGAAGGAGGAGGAAGAGGTAGAGGATGAGGTTGATGGGTATGATGAAGAAGAAGATGTCGAAGAAGATGGAGGACGTGGTTGAGGATGAAGAGGATGAGTATGAAGAAGATATCGAAGAAGATGGAGGATGAGGATTGGGGAGGGATGATGTCGGAGATGGTGGAGGATGAGGAAGAGGAAGAGGGTGATGGGTGTTTTGATGATGAAGAGGAAGATATCGAAGAAGATGGAGGATGAGGATTGGAGGGGGGATGATGTCGGAGGGGATGGAGGAAGAGGTTGAGGATGAGGATGAGGATGATGTGCGTGATTATGAAGAGGAAGATGTTGGAGATAGATGAGGATTGTGGAGGATAATGTCGGAGACGGTGAAGATGTAGAAGGGGGAGGATGGCATGAAGGATGCCGAAAGAGGGTGGGGAGGTTGTGCGGGACATGCTGGTGCCGGGGATGGGGATGGGGATGGGGATGGGGAAGGGGAAGGGAGGACGTGAAGAGAGGGAGGCCGGGGCGGAAGTCAGGGAAGCGGGGAGTGTTGAGGGGGATGCGGAGAGAGAGGGACGCCCGGATTTTTCAAACGAGGGCAGGGGAGAGGAAGGTTGCGGCGAGAGGGCTGGAACGGGCGGCGACAGGCAAGACGGTCTGGACGTTTTGCTGGGCCATGGTTTTATCCGGCAAAATGAAGGCATCGGAACATCCGGGCGGGCCTGCCAGGGTATCTCCGGACAGGGAAGGAGCGGGAGGATACGGGATGGGATGGATGAGGATGCCTCGCTCACCCGGCAGGCCAGGCAGAGCCGGATAGCCGGATAGCCGCAAGGCCGCAGAAGGCCTATCGAGTGAAAGCGTAGTGAGCACGGGCCGGGACAGGCTGGGGGGGGCAGGGGGGCCTTCCGGATGTTTCGGCTGTATCAGGATGGATCCCTAGACATGCCGAGGCATTCGGATACATCCCGAAGCACCCCAAGGCATCAGGATGCATCCCGAGGCACTCCGAGGCATCAGGAAGCATCCCTATACACTGCGAGGTAGCCGGAGGCATCCCGGAGGCGCCCAGAGCTATCAGGATGCGTCTCTGGGCAAACGGATGCTTTCAGAGCCATCCCAGCGGAAGCCTGGCGACATCCGTGAAATCCTTTGACATCCAGTGGATGTCCCCGGCAGGGCAGGCCAGGGACGGACATAGCCGGCCGGCTGCCGCTGCCGTGAGACGCCGGAGAAGGCTGCACATGGTCCAGGCGGTCGGAAAGCAAAGTCTGCGGAGGGCAGTCTGGCCTGACGGCCTGAGCATGAAACGGTTCAAAAACTATAGAAAATATCAGGATAAATTAAAAAATCTGACGGACAGCGCATGGAGGTCTTGCCATGCCGGAGTGAACGGCGTACGGAAGGGGGAGGCGGCGACTGTTTTGGATGTCCTGACCTATATCACGCAGGATGGGGCAGGAGCGCCCGGAAGGAAGGCTGTCCGGCAGGGGCGGGAAATTAGAACGGACCGCGCGGGACCGCGTGAGCTGATACTGAATCGATGACGAACCGGAGAGGGCGTTGGGAGAGCATGGGAAGGCTCTCGCGGCTGGTCCGCGCTTGCGTCGGGACGGCGCGAGGCTGATTCGTTTGTGAATTTTGCCTGAAGGACGTGCGGGAGAGATATTCGGGAAAGAATCTTTCAGGTTGTAAAATGGCAAATTTCAGAATGTGAAATATGCGGCAAAAAAGCCCGGCAACTTTCCCGACCGGCACCGCCCGAGGAGGACGCGACCGCAGCGCTGCACCGGAAACATCCGGGCTGCCCTTCCGTAACGGACTCTCTTCTGAGGCAGTGGACAGCCGGGGAATCGCAGACGTTTCATGGGCGGGAAGCCGTTCCGATGCCGGTCACGGGAGGAATGAAAGAATAAAAAGTCGATTTTTTTAAAAAAATCCGGAAAATTGAATTTTGAAGCCGGACCGCTCACCGTCACACCTGCGGGGGTTGGGTTCCCAAATCTCTTGAGATTCCGGAGTCGCGCTCCCGGAATATCGGGCGTGGAAGCTGAATGCCGGCCCCGGGGAGAGACGGAACGAGATTTTTTTTGAAATTTTAACAGTTTGTCTTTTGAAAGCGAGATTTTTAAGATCTTAAAAAACGGTACAGGATAAGTCGTAAGCGATTGTGGTGATTCATTATGTGTTCAATATATTATAAGCAATTTTAGACCATATTATACGGCCAGAGGGGGATGTGCCGAGGATGCGTGACCGCGCCGTGTCTGACAGAGGGACATCCTTCTTGACGCGGATCAGGCGTCTCGGCAGCTCGGATGCAGAATCGGTTCGTACATCCGGAATACTCACGTTTGTGACATCATTGGGCAAATCCGCGCCGCGCGTGGGATATTTTATGATGTTCCCGAACACGATCCGTAGTGAAAAATATGGCATTACACGATTCTGACATATTGAAGTGGAAAAGGGATTATGGTAAATCTGGCCTCAGCTCGAAGCCCCTCCCAGGCGGCACGTCAGGAACACAGCGCGGGCCGTCCGCGGCCCGCACCATCCGCGCATCCCCTCCGGCGAAGCCGGCAGGAAAATTATGTCGGCAGCCCGGGACGGGAAGCAGACCCGCACAGAACAACCCCCAACCCACCCGAGAACTCCACATGGCAAAGCCCCCTCACGATAACGTCGGTCAAGGCGAAAAGCTCGATCTCACCCTGTCGGCTGCCCTGGAGAGCCTCCCCCTGGGCGTCCTCGTCCTGGACGGAGAGGGGGCCGTGACAGCGGTTAACAGGAAGATGGCGGCCCTGATCGGGCCCAGGGCCGAGGAGGCGCCGGTCGTCGGCATGGGAATTGCCGAGCTGTTGCCGGAAGGCGGGGCGCGGCTGGCCGAGCTCATCGGCACCGGGGAGGGGTCGTTCTGCCTGGAGCTCCCGGAGATGGAGGGGCGCTACCTCATGGCCCAGCCGCTCGACGGGGCAGGCGGGGGGCTCCTCGTCACGGCATCCGACCAGGTTGCCTTCGGGGCCTATTACGGGGCGCTCCCCGCGGGCCGGGCGACCAACAGCCTCTTCGGCGGCGTGGTGTCCGCCTATCCCCACGGCCTCATGATGGTCCACTCCAGGGGCGACATAGTTTATGTCAACGAGGCGGCCGCGGCCCTCATGGGTGAGACGCCGAAGTCCCTGGAGGGGCACCCGGTCACGACGCTCTCGGGCAGACTCGTCTCCGGAGAGTGGCTGGTCATGGAAGTCATGACTACCGCCAGGTCGCTTGCGGGCATAGCGTCCTGCCCGCGCGGCGAGAGCACTGTCTTCGTCTCGGGCATGCCCGTCTTCGGGCCGAACGGGTCCATGGAATTGGGGCTGTTCACCTTGAAGAGCCTGGAGTCCCCCTGTTTCGGGAGGGAGAACTACGTGCTCGACCGCGAGCTTTTCGAGGCCGTCCGGGACGAGATGACCGGGCACAACACGAGGCACTCGCCCGGAGGCGACTTCGTGAGGATGAGCCCCGCAATGAACAAGGCCGTCGACCAGGCCGCCCGGCTCGCCCGTTCCGGGGTCCGCGAGGCGCTCGTTACCGGCGAGCCCGGCACGGCGACCGACGTGGTTGCCCGGTTCATCCACGAGACTTCCGCGCGCTCGGTCGAGCCGTACGTCCGGTTGAGCTGCGCCAGGCGCGATCCCCGTGAGCTCGAGAGGGAGATCTTCGGGGCAGAGGCCGGCCACACGACCGTGGCTGGCCTTCTCGAGGCGGCGGGAAGCGGGACCGTCTGCCTGGAGGACGCCGACGTCCTACCGGTCGAGCTCCAGAAGAGGATCTGGGAATTTTTGACCGGTCGCGAGTACCGCCGCGCCGGCGGAAGCGTGGCGGTTGTATCCGAAACGTACCTTATACTTACCGCCTCGGGCGATCCCTACGCGCCCGCCGAGGACGGGAGGCTGTTCCACGGCCTCGCAGAGGTGCTGGCGGGGAGCTGCGTCGCGGTCCCGCCGCTGAGGTCACGCAGGGAGGACATAGTGGAGATGGCCAACCTCGAACTGGCCTCCCACAACAGGGGCTACGGCCTCAGGCGCTACGTGGACCCAGCCGCCGCCGACCTCCTCCAGTCCTACTCCTTTCCCGGCAACGTCCGGGAGCTGTGGAGCGCCATTCACAAGGCCGCCATATTCAGCGGCCACGACAACCTGGCCCCATACCTCCGGAGCATCTTCCTCATGGAGGGGGCCCTTGTCTCCCCCCCGGGCGGACGCGGGATAACGGACCAGGCCGAGGACAAGGTGCCGAACCTCCAGACCGTCAGGCTCAGCGACCTGACCACCGTTCTCGGCGGGGTAGAGCGGAAGATCCTGGAGGACTCCATCAGGATCTGCCGGAGCACGCGGGAGATGGCCATGATGCTCGGGATAAGCCAGGCCGGGGTCTCCCGCAAGCTCAAGAAGTTCAGGCTGGATGCCCCGGGAAAGTACCCGCGGAAATAGGGGCGGAGGGCCTCAGGCCTCCCCGTCCTGACCTCCCTGTCAATTGCGCCCCCAGCGGTCTCCATGCCGCCGGGGGTTTTTTTTGCGTGTCGGGACGGACTGTCGAAAGCGGACGGACGGGCCGTGCCGGGCCCGGCTGATTGGGGCCGGGGCACAGCTCGCCGCAGAAGGGGGCCGGAAACGGGAGAGGTCGCCTGAGCTGCCGGGAAAAGGGAGGGATGATAATAGTCGCATTTTACGGATGCCGGGATTGCGGCGAAATGGGGACCCGATTCTGGGACGGAGCAGGACGATGAGGCCGGGATCGCGGCAGCGGGTGCGGCTGGGCCAAAGAAGTCCGGCTTGCCTCCGGCAAAGGGGTGAGGAAGTCCGGAAGGGCTCTGAAAAAGGGGCTGGAAGCCCGGATGGCGGTGGAAAGAGTGTGCGGAAGCCCGGGGGCAGGGGAAAGGGGCCGGAAGGCAGCCGGGGCGGTGGAAGAGGGGGCCGGATGTCCGGCAGGGCAGGGGAAAGGGTCCGGAAGGCAGCCGGGGCTGTGGAAAAGGGGGCCGGATGTCCGGCAGGGAAGGGGGAAGGGTCCGGAAGGCAGCCGGGGCTGTGGAAAAGGGGGCCGGATGACCGGCAGGGCAGGGGAAAGGTGCCGGAAGGCAGCCGGGGCTGTGGAAAAGGGGGCCGGATGTTCGGCAGGGAAGGGGAAAGGTGCCGGAAGGCAGCCGGGGCGGTGGAAAAGGGGGCCGGATGTTCGGCAGGGAAGGGGGAAGTGCGTGCGGAAGTCAAGCTGATCGCTGGATAAGTGGTCCGGAAACCGGCAGGGTGAAGTATGTGGCGCTCGGAAGCTCGGCAGGTCGCTGGAAAAAGACTGGGGCTCCGGTGGATTGCTGGGAAGAAGGGCAGTCGGGGTCGGAACCTGGGGCAGCCGGGCCGGGCGCTGGAAGCCCGTCGAGGCCGCCGGGTCAGGTTGAGGTTCGGGAGGAAGGCATGAAAGCAACCGAGCCTCTCGCCCAAAGCGGCTAACGGCATTATGAACGAAGAAACTGATGCATATTGGTTGCAGAGCCGCTTAAACGTCAAAATGCTAGCAGTTCCTAATAAGTAACCCTCCCGCTGCGGCCAGCTGGTTAACCAATTCTAAAATTTGTGTACTGGGTCGACAAGCCCGTACGTCGCGCCCCCGGCCGCAGGACCGGCCGCTGGGAGCCCGGCACCTCCGGGCGGTCCCCGTGGGCCCTCACGGATGTCCGACATGTTGCTGTATTGTCGAAAGACACCGCAACATGTCGGAAGTTTTGTAGTAGGGCAGGGGAGGCAGAGTCGGTCAGGATTGACGCAGAGAGAGATGGCCGTGGAAGGGGCCAGGCGAGGCGGCGACTGGCTGCAGTGGAGGCGTGAGACGGGAAAGGCCAGGGGGTAAACAGGGTCGGTCGGGGCTGACTGCGGAGAGAAATGCCGAAACGGGACCCGGGGCCAGACGAGACGGCGACCGGCGGGGACCGGAACAGGACCGCGAGAGCGTGGAAGTCTCATGGGAGAGCGGGCGGCAGGGGCTGTGGCTGGCGGGGGCAGGCGGACGGCCGGGACGGGCAGAATGATGCATGGCCGGTCCGGAGGGTGGCGTGGAAGATGAGGAGCGGCGGGGTCGGGATGCCAGTCGTGGGAAGCGACGGCAGTAGCTCAGGTGAAATACGGGACGACGGATGGAAGGCCGTGATATTCGGGGGGGGTGTGGAGAGTGGGAAGGCGGGTCTGGACCTGGAACCGGGCGAGGCTGTCTCAGGCGGGAAGAAGTCCGTGTCGGGTACGTGAGCCAGGCCAGGATGGGTCGGGCGGAAGGCGGGAGGAAGTCCGGGTCCGGGAGCCGGGCAAGGATGGGTCGGACGGAAGGCGGGAGGAAGTCCGGGTCCGGGAGCCGGGCAAGGATGGGTCAGGCGGAAAGCGGGAGGATGTCCGGGACGTGGCCTGGAAAGGTGAGAGAGGTTCTCGGCAAGACGAGAGAAGAAGAGATTGCTGGGGCCGGCAAGGTCCCGGGGCGGTCAATCCGGGCACTGGAAGCTGGCTAGTCGGCGGCCTGCGGAAGGAATGAGGAAAGCCGGGAATTGCCGGGAGAGCCAGGGGGAGGCCGACGGGGTGACTGCCGAGCGTAGGAAGGCGGCTGAGCGGAAGCCGGGCGAGGAGGAGGTAGGCTGAAGGCGGGCGAATTCTTGGGCAGACAGATTGGCAGTAGCTGTAGGAGGCTGACGGTGGATAGAAGCAAGGGCGGATCGGAAGAAATTCTGGGTGTCGGCGGAAGGAAAGGCGGAATGAATGTCTTGACTTGCAGGCATGAGGAATGTCGGCGGCAGGGGAGAAGGGGGGGATGACAGGCGCGGTCGGGTCCGGGGGCGGGAATGCCTGGTGCCGGAAGAAAGGATATGCGGCGTCGGGCGGAAAGGCAGGCGAAAGGCCGGGACAGGCAGGTGAAGACGGGGTTGACGGTGGAAGGAGGGACGGCCATAAACGGGCTGAAGACAGCGATGGCGCAGGGAGATGACGTCAGTCCGGGAGGGCCGGGTGAGGGACGGACTAAGGAGCAGTTGCGGACTGGACGGCGGGAAAGAAAGAAGGCCGTGGCAGTCAGCCCGAGACGGGGAACTTTGAAAGAAAGGGTGGAAGGCGGGAAGGGCAGGCGTCCTGCATGGGCAGAGGGGTTGGGATGTGGATGTAGACGGCTATTGCGAAGTTTTTTAGGGAATGCAGGCTGCGGCAGAAGTCAGGGGCGGGATGAGAGTGACTCCGTCCAGAGAGCTTGCTTCAGGCGAAATAGGGATTGACTGAATGAAACGGTAGGTTGGGCCATGACGATGAGGTTGGATAGCGTGACGTCTCAGCGCAAGGGGCAGTCTTGAGATTGCCGGTGCAATTGAGGCTGATCAATTAACGGCAAGGAACGTGTCGCCAGCTGGAGGCATGCCGGAGGAGGTTCTGCACTTGAGTTTTCGTGTCTAGTCAATCAATGAGGATCTGATTGTCTGCCTGAACGATCGACAAGCACCCATGTCATTGACTACGAGTCACTTATGATATACGGCTTGCTTCAGAGCAGAAAGTGTAGAGCAGGCCGTGAATCAAGTCGCGGTGATACGAAACTATTCGAAGGTCGAAGCCAGATGTCGAAGGTCGAAGCCAGATGCGCTGGCTTTAAGCGACGGCCTGCAAGTCAGTCTCATGCCGTATAGAAGATTGTTGTAAGATCTCATGATAAGAAAAATATACGGCGAAGAGAGGTATATTTGAAATATTTAGTAAAGCGGTATTGTAATATATTTCAATGGCATTATTTTTTTATAATTTAACAAAAAATCAATCCGGTATGCATTGTTATATGACCTGTCGCGTGGTATGGTGGATGGACAAGTGGTATTACCCGTTTAATTAAATGTCGGAATATTCTTCCATGTTTTACAGCAAATCATGGCGAGGAGATGCCAGAGTCGGGGTGTTTCCCAGTCTTTCCATCCATAGGTTGACAGCCAAAATTACGGCATTTAATTAAACGGGAATAGCATGATATAAGTTTGGAAAATGAGTGTGATGAACATGCAGATATTTTCGATTATGACGTATGTCATAAAGTTGAATTTCCTAACGGTCGCAAGGAGTTTATGAATCGTAACTGCTGGTTAAATTGAAGAATGTTTCACAGTTGTGATAAGGCTGGAGGGAAGAAAATTTATCCGTTAGGTTTTCGTCCGTCAGTTCTTAGTCAGTTCTGTGTGCATCCGTTCGGTCGGCAGTAGTTTTCGAGAGCTTAGGTTCTGTAGAGAAAGTGCAGACAGTTAGTCAGGCTGTCAGGTGCAAATATTGAGAGATATCTGGCACAACGATGAGCAGTTTAGATACGATCACCACGAATTGCTTCCGGACGTTCGGTATTTTAAATTTTTGACAAAATTACATATCTATAAAAGATTTGGGGTAATTTGGTTCGGATCATTCGATTTTGAGTCCAATCTGTGTTAAATTACTCACCGTCTGCAGGTTGCCGGATCTGACGCGGCAGGGTTGAAATTAATTTTTGGATTGTTTGTGTCAGATTGGGCTCCACTGCTTTACTTGATGGTGCGGGCGCCTTAGAATCGATTCAGGGCGCTCTGGGAGAGCAACTGGCGACTGCGGGAGCGACCTGCGGTCCGGCTCAGTTCTCTCCTTCAGTCATCCGTTACGCCGGCCTGTCCTCCGGGCAAGCCGACTTCCTGGACGCGCCCGGACTGCCGGTCCGCTCAGCACCGACGCCTGGCCTGCAGGAAGGTGCGGACTGGAATCCATTCCGGGCATTTCCCTGCCCATGAACGCTTCTGTGTCCGGCTGAGTGCGCCTGGCGGCGCCGGCCGCCGCGAGGCCAGGATCAATTCCTGAACGAGACGTGAGTATGCATTCTCAAGGCACGGACAACATGTCGCTGGGACTGGGGGCCGAAGAGCTCCTGGCCCGCCTCTTCGACGACTTCTTCTACGGCGTGACAATCGTGAACGCAGATTCGGAGATAGTCTACTACAACGGCACCCAGGCCGCCATAGACGGTGTGCTGCCTTCCGACGCCCTGGGAAGGCAACTGGACGAGGTTCACCGCCCGAACGGGAGGCCGGCACCGACCCTGGCGGCTTCCCTCTCCAGGACGCCGGCGATGAACCAGCCGTTCCTGTACAAGACAGCATCGGGAAGGCTTGTAAATTCCGTTCAGAACGCATTTCCCATCACGAAGGACGGGGTGCTTCTGGGCTGCGTTACGTTCATTGGCGAGTACGGGAGGATCATGGACGCCTACGCTGAGGCGGCAGGCGCCAGATCCATCGCCTCGGCTGAGGGAGGCAATGGCAACGGGAACGGGAACGGCGGCGGATCCGGAACTCTGGTAATTGTTGACTCAGCAAGGGCCCATGCCATGACATCGGACGCACCTCTCACATCGGACGGCGTCTTCCAGGCAGTGATCGAGGCCGCGCACAGGGCGGCCGGGTCCCCCTCACCGATGCTGTTCACGGGAGAGCGGGGAACCGGGAAGGACCTTCTGGCTCGGACGGTCGCAGCCGCCTCGGGTCGGGGCGGGCCGTTCCTTTCGCTGAAGTTCGGAACGGTGCCGGAAAGCCTGCTGGAAGGCATACTCTTCGGGACCGAGGAGGGCGCCTACACAGGCGCCGCCGACCGTCCCGGCATCCTGGAACTCGCTTCCGGGGGAACAGTGTACCTGGACGAGATCTCGGCCATACCACACGGAATTCAGGAGAGGCTGAGTGCAGCTGCGGAAGATGGCAGGGCCCCCAGGGTGGGCGCAGCGGGCGGCGCGAGGGAGCTTGACGTGAAGTTCATGAGCGCCTCCTCGATGCCCCTGCAGGAAGCCGTGAGTACCGGGCTGGTCAAGCCGGGGCTCCTGGTGAGGCTCGGCGTGGTCACCCTGTCCATCCCGCCCATGAGGGAGCGTCCCGGAGACGTCCCCCTTCTGGCCGACCATTTCGTGAAGGCATATTCTTCAGCGTTTTCCAAGAGCGCTGAAGGGGTTACGGACGAGGTGCGCGAAGCCTTCCTCCGCCACGCGTGGCCGGGAAACGTCCGCGAGCTGAAGTCCGGCATAGAGGGTGCCATGAACGCCGTAGACATGGAGGAGACCCTGCTGAATCCGCTTCACTTTTCTTCAACTCTTCTTGAGAGGCTGTTCAGGGAGCAGGACGGCGCTTCATCGTTCAGGGACGGATCCAGGGACGGTGCTCAGCGTCCGGCGCACTACCTCCACTCGGCCGCCGAGGCCGAGCGGATTGCAGCTGCCCTGGAGGCAGCCGGAGGGAATGCCGCGAAAGCGGCCAGAAGCCTGAAGATTTCTCCTCAGCTCATGAACTACAAGTTAAAGAAGTTCGCGCTCAAGAAGAAGATAACCGTCCAGGTGGGCTAGCCGCGGTGAATGCGTGCCATCGCGGCAGGCCTCCTGCCGGCCACGCGAATGCCTTTCCGGGCTCATGACTTATGGCCCGGAAAGGCTTACGCGGCATGTTGTTATGTTGTAACTGTTCAGGTGCCCCTCTATTGAGGGCCTTTTCAGAGGAAATGAGCTTAAATGAGTAAACGTTAAATTTTATGAGTCAATAATGGATACTTCATGTTGAGGGGAAGAGTTGCTGTAGAGGGCATTTTGAGTGGAAATGGCCCTCTGTTGAGCTCTCCTTGGGGGGCACCTGAACAGTTACCAAACCTCTTAAGTCCGCCATTTCCCAGCGGTCGAAATCTTCCGGGAGGTGCCGGAACGTCGCGGCAACATGTGCTACGGTCGTGCCTAGACTGTCGGCAATCTCCCACATGCAGAATGTTTCAGGAAGTTTCCCGTGACTGGCCGCAACGTGGGCAACGCTCCGTCCGTGACAGTCTTCCATCTCCCGGCGATCAAAGTTTGCCGGTAAATTTCCGCGCTCGGCTGCCATATGGGCGACTGTTACTCGTTTATTGTCGACAAGCTCCCACATACTGAACCGTTCTGGCAGGGTTCCCGATTTGGACGCCTCATGCGCGACTGTCCATCCCCTGTTGTCCGCCATGCCCCATCAGGCGAATCCCTCGGGGAGTATTCCTCTTTTAGCCGCTGCGTGCGCGACAGTGTAACCATTGTTGTCTGCCATGCTCCAATCGCTGAAACCTTCTGTGAGGATGCCGGAAAACGCGGCGGCATGCGCAACAGTACGTCCGGTAATGTTTCTCAAATCCCAAAGGTTAAAATTGTCGGGAAGAATGCTGTTTATGGCAGATTCATAGGCCACAGTTCTGCCGAAGCTGACCGTATTACGCTTCCGGATAAATATTAGAAAATGTTGAAAGCTTTTCCCACATTATGAGAGTGAGTCATGGCAATGAGATGCCAGATATGGGTTCTTACACTGATTTCTCACCCCTGGAACGATAGCCAAAATTATAACATTTAACCGAACTCGTAATAAGTTCCCAGAACTTAAATCCACTCGGTAGCCTGCCGGCAATTGCTGCCCATTGGGCTACGGTGAATCCTATATTGTCAGAGAGTTCCTAGAGATCGAAATTTTCCGGAAGTGTACCGTTCTCGGCTGCAACCTGGGCGACGCTCCTGTCGTACATGTTAGTCAGGTGCCACATGTTGAAGTCGTGGGGTAGACATCCTGACCTCGCTGCCTCGTGGGCGACAGTCCAGCCCGTGGCGTCCGCAAGTTGCCAAAGCCCGAAACCTTCCGGAAGGTGTCTCGAGGCGGCTACCGCATGGGCCACGGTACGACCGAGCCTGTCCGCTATCTTCCATCGGTCGAAGTCAGGGGGCAGGTTACCTTTGCTTGCTGCCGCATGAGCCGCAGTGCGTCCGTTGCTGTCTGCCAGTTCCCAGAAAACGAAACCCTCCGGAAGCTTTCCCGCCCTTGCCGCAGCGCTCGCCACCGTACGCCCCTTCCCGTCCCGGATGTACCATTCACGGAATCCAGGAGGCAGGTGTCCCCGACCGGCTGCGTAATGGGCGACAGAGGCTCCGCGTCCGTCCTCAACTTCCCAGAGACTGAAACTGTCCGGAAGACATCCGCACCATGCAGCCGCATGCGCCACGGTCACGCCTCTCCTGTCCCGTAGCTCCCAGAGGCAGAAGTCCCCTGGCAGCTTCCCTGCCCACGCGGCGGCATGCGCCACGGTCCGTCCCCGGTCGTCCGCAAGCTCCCATTGCCAGAATCCTATCGGAAGGGTTCCTCGCTCCGCCGCCTGGTGCGCCGCCGTGACCCCGTCTTTGTCCGCGAGCTCCCACCTGTCGAATGCCTGAGGAAGAATGCCTGTCTCGGCAGAAACGTGTCCGGCGGTGCATACATGATGAACGGAAGCCTCTCGCTTGCCCAGGGATTCCGGCCCAGCCTCGTCGTTCGGGAGACTCGCTATGACTTTGTGTCGTGATTCTTCAGTCATTGTTAACGTATCATGCAGGAAATAATTGAGAGTTTTCAGATGTCAGTCATATTGACGTTATCTAAACGGATGGGCTTGCTACGAATATTTCAGAAGTACCTCAGACATGACGATCGTTTGACAGTCCTTATCTGGCAGGTGACATTGCAAGGGAGGCGGTAAACTGAAGGAGCACCCTGCCTTTGACGGGGTCGCCAGATGAAACACTTCAATTTGAGTGTTCCTTAACCTTCACGGGTAAACTTGACGTCATGTACCACGACGGAATCAGCTTACTGTACGAACTCCGTAAGGTCAAGCTTTCTTACAGGAATTTTTGAAAGCTGCCTGTCCGGCTGTTGCCTGCAACGTCATCCCTCATGTTGTTTCGCGATTTCGTATGTCGAAGCGGCACGTCCCCTTTCCGAACAGGGTGTAGACCACAATCCTGGCCGGCCTGCGCTTCTTGTCCGACATGACTCTCAGGACCTCGTTTATCGTGGAGCCAGTCGTGTTCACGTCGTCAACCACCAGAACTTCCCTGCCGTCTGCAAATTCAATCATTTCGTCAGGATCCGTATCCAGCGGGTGAAGAAAATGCCGCATGTAGAGGCGCAACATTACTGGCCTCACGTATTCGGATATGAAGAAATCACCTGCCTTTGAGTTGATTGACTCAATCAGCTTTACGGCTTTCCGTTCCGTGCTATGCAGCGACCGTCTCGTTCTCGGACCTGACAGGAAATTTCTGCGCAGGTCGTCGAAGTTGAACTTCACGTCTGAACAGGGATATTTGACCAGCCCTATCTTTCTTGCACCCGCAAGCGCCGGGACGTGCCGCTCTATGGACGCCAGGATGTCCTGATTGATTCCGGTCCGGCTTGACACGGGATGAACGATGCAGCTCACTCCTTCCAGGCTGTCGGTGAAGTCAGCAAGGTCATTCGTCATGGGGAACGTGACGAAATCCGAGATCTCCTCGTCAAAGAAAGTGCTTGAGCCGTAAAGCTTCTTGATCTGGCGTATGAAAGGTGTCTTGACTCCGGACGGCGTATCCGTAAACTCGTAGCCAAAGAAGCATTCGCAGTTGCAGTCGGAGGCTTTCATGAGCCCGGCCTTCAGTGTCAACGTCTCGTCGCCGTCACCAGGATTCAGGTCGTAGAAATGCTTTCCTTCGGAATCGCACGTCACTCCGACCAACATCCCTCCGTTTAGAATTTTTAGCATAACCATATCCTTTCGATACAGATATAATTTTAATCAGGACCTGCAATATTTGTCAGAGATCATTATCTCTGCAGAATGAGTTGTTTAAGATTTTTGACAGTATAATATGAATTGATATTTTTCGATATTTAACTCAACTTATTATCAAAATCAATTCGGAACAATAAAATTAAAAATTATACAATCTATTTTTATAAATTATCAATTTGTAACGTTCTTATCTAACTATTATAATGATGAAACAATATTTATGTTACCAATAATTTTAATATTTTCAATTTGCCGTTTTCATTTAATGCGTTTTAGATGGCAAATCAATTTGTAAACATAAATAGTTAATTATAATTATATGTTATTCAAATCAACTCTGTTACATAAACGACTTGAAAAAGGTTAAATGAATTAATTTATATAAAATTTTATATTCAAATATTTTCAGCCAAATATGATTCCTTTAATAAATTCAGAGTTTGGATAGCTAATATTAAAATTCATGATATTATGATTCTTTGGCCAATTACATATTGTTTAGTCATGTTTTAATTATCATCGAAAAAATTTGATTTCATATATTTTCATTTAAACGTTTATTGACAATGAAACCTTCAGGCAGATTTAAAAGTCCGTCTTCAGCGCCTGTGAGGAGTCTTCGGCCAGGTCTCGTGACCACGTTTTGATCATATTTGCCCGCCTCCGTCCTGTCAAGAACAGGGCCTGTTTTATTTTTGCCTGACCACAGCAGCCACCCTCATAGGTTCTTTGCCAGAGAAGCTTCTTGCTTCAGTTTTGATTCAATTGTTCAAATTTACATGCTGCTTATTGTATTGCAAATACCAAGCAGTATCACATTTGGCAGCATTGAGTTTGCAACATTGTACGAGTTCGCCGCCGCCATGACCATTGCCGCGCTCCCGAAGCCACTCTTGCTTATGACCCAGAGCTCTGTGATTGGCAGATTGGCATAATACTTGCTTAGTATTAAGTTGAGACAAATTTGCTGGACAACGTCTATGTTGAGACCAGAGCCGGGAGTTATGTCTTCTTCTTGAAACCCAGTGACATTTCCGAGCTTCAAATTTAGTATGCAATGATCTTGCCATTGTCTAGTTATCAGGCCTGCCTGTCGGCCCTTCATTTCAGATGCCGAACCAGTCACTCCGTTCGCTCTTGGCGAACTATTACGCTTCCGGATAAATATTAGAAAATGTTGAAATCTTTTCCCACAATATGGGAGAGAGTCATGGCAAAGAGATACCAGATCTGGGTTCTTGCATTGATTTCTCACCCCTGGAACGATAGCCAAAATTATAACATTTAACCGAACTCGGTATCTGTTCACGGACTAAAGCGGGGGAACCTTCAGTGGGACCCAGCTCTTCCACATTCCTGGTGCAGGGCGGCTTTCCTCCGGGGCCTGGACGGCCTTCCTCCGTGGCACGGACGGCCTTCCTTCGGGGCCTGGA
>JAISFP010000301.1 GCA_031263525.1 Deltaproteobacteria bacterium
CCGCGACACCGAGGCCGGCCACGAGGCCGCCTCCCCAAAAATGAGATGCAGGCCGTACGTCAAGCTTAAATGCGGGCCGATCTCTCGTTCACCGCAACTAATGCCGGTGAACGGATACCCCAGGAGTGAAGCACCGCAAACCGTTAACCGCGACGGTTTCCCCTCCATCTTCACCTTGTCCGGCCGGCCCGGACGATTCAATTGAACCACATATGACTTTGTGGGCCTTCGTTCTTGATTTTCCGGACGCGGAAAGATAAAATAGCTTCCCGTAATTAGCCCGCCTTCCGCCCCCGGCGGAGGTCCCGCCCGTCCGGGACCCCGCCTTCCCCCAAACGGGGGGGCCGCGGGGCATCATTTCTCGGACCCGTCCGGGACCGGAACCCAACGGAGACCCTAATGCGCCATCTCTCTACAGCTTTCCCTGCCGCCCTGGCCCTGGCCACTCTGCTGGCCCTGGCGCCTGCGGCGGCCGCCCAGGACACCCAGGCCCCCTCGGCCGGAGGGCAGCTCGCGCCGCCCCCGGGAGATCAGGAGGGTCAGCCCCAGGTGAGGACCCTCACCCCCGAGCAGTACATGGCCGAGCTCCTCCTCCAGATTGAGCAGGGCGACAACAACGCGATGATCACCCTGGGCATCATCTACGAGCGGGGCCAGTTCGGCCAGGACATCAACTACGGCAAGTCGCTGGAGTGGTTCACCAAGGCGGCCGAGGCCAACGTGCCCGAGGGCCACTTCAACATGGCCTACGCCTACCAGATTGGCGAGGGCACCGCCCCCGACCCTAAGAAGGCCCTGGACGGGTACCTCAAGGCCGCCGAGCTCAAGGTCCCCCAGGCGTATCTCCGGCTCGCCGAGGTCTACCTCTTCGGGAAGCTGGGCGTCACGGCCGACCCCAAGGCTGCCGTCACCTACTTCGAGCAGGCCGGAGCGGCCGGAATCGTCCAGGCCGAGCTCACCCTGGCGGATCTCTACCTGAACGGCAGAAACGGCGTGGCGCAGGACACCGACAAGGGCATAGCCCTGCTGAACGCCCTGGCCGACAGGGACGTGCCGGCGGCCGTCAACTACCTGGGCGCCATCTTCTACCTGGGCCAGTACAACCAGCCCAAGGACGTGGCCAAGTCCAAGGAGTACTTCCAGAAGGCCTCCGACCAGGCCTTCGGCCTGGCCATGAAGAACCTCGCCGCCTATTACAAGAACACCGGCGACAACGACAAGCCCAACTTCACCCTTGCCCTCCAGTGGGCCATCCTGGCCGTCAACTTCGGCCAGAACAACCAGGAGATGGGCGCCTTCATCCAGGAGCTCCGCGGCTCCATGAAGGCCGAGGAAATCCAGGCGGCGGAGGTCGCGGCCCAGAAGTGGGCCAACGACAAGGTCCGCGAGCTCAACGAGGCCGCGGCCAAGGCCCAGCAGGAGCGCCAGGCCCAGGCGGCGGCAGCGGCCAATGCCGCCGCCCCGGCAGCCGCGGCCCCGGCTGCCTCTGGCAAGAAGTAGACGGTTCCGGTCCGCCCGGCGGCTCGCGCCGCCGGGGAGGCGGGCTTTCAGGCGGCACGGCAGACCTCCGTCAGGTCTGCCGCGCCGCCTTTTCTTTTTCGCGCGCCTCCCGGCACGGCCAGCGTCGTTGCCGGCGGCGCGGCCTGTCCGGCCCGCAGAACCGCCGGGCGGCGGGTGCCGGGCAGAACCGTGCCGACCGGCTCAAGCAACTTTCCGAACCCCGCGGCTTGCTGAAGGCAGTCGACATGGCCCGCAGGTTTCCCTGCCGGGGAGGCCTGCCCTGCCCGTGACAAGGCCGGGGCGGGCTGGCCGCACGTTTCCCCGACCTGGTGCGTTGGCCATGCCTGCAACCATGACCGGGGCGGCCTGCCCGGCCCGCGGCCTTGCCTGGGGCGGCCTGCCCGGCCTGCGGCCTTGCCTGGGGCGACATGCCCGGCCCGCGGCCTTGACTTGCCGGGGGCGGCTGGCGAACACTGCCATCAACTGCGGCAGGCAGTAAGGTGTCCCCGGTCCGGGCCGAACGGCCGGCCTGCAGAAAGCTCAGGCCCGTGGCCGGAGGCCAGGGAGAAAGGTTCCCGGCCCGCGCCCGCCCAGCTCCAGGACGCGGAGGCACCGAGGCTCACGGGAAGTCCGGGGAAAAAAAAACGGGACGCAAGGCTCCCGGAAGGTGTCGGCGGCCCGCTCAGGCCGGCCTGCGGCGAGCTCTGGTCTGGGGGGCGGCGGCCAGTTAGCAGGGGCTACGGCCCCCGGCCCTGAAGCGGGGGCCGCGTCCGCCGCCTCCGGGACGCGGAGGATCCGGGGCTCCCGCGAGGCCGGGGGAATCGGGGAAGCCGGGGCTCAAGGGAGGCCGGGGGCAAAAAAAAACCGGGGCCGCAAGGCTCCGGGAAGGTGTCGGCGGCCCGGTCAGGCCGGCCTGCGACATGCTCTGGTCAGGGGGGCGGCAACCCGTTCAGGCCGGCCTGCGGCAAGCTCTGGTCAGGGGGACGGCGGCCAGTTCGCAGGGGCGACGGCCCCCGGCCCTGAAGCGGGGGCCGCGTCCGCCGCCTCCGGGACGCGGAGGTGCCGGGGCTCTCGCGAGGCCGCAGAAACCAGGTGAGCCGGGGCTCACGGGAGGCCGGGGGCAAAAAAAACCCGGGGCCGCAAGGCTCCGGGCCGTGACGGAAGGACCGGGACAGGGATCAGCCGAAGTCGAAGCCGACCTGCTCGAGCTTCGCTATGAGCCTGGACATGAGCGCCTTCAGGTTGCTCGCGAGCTCGGCCGAGGGCTTGTCGTTCTCGTACTTGCCCAGATCCTGGAGCTCGGGGCCCAGGGCGGTCCGGACCCGCTTGCGCATGAGGCTCAGCTCGTGCTTGGCGTTGGACTCGATGCGGGAGTGGAGCTTCTTTATCTCGTCCACCTGCTGGTTCTCCTGGTCCAGGATCTTCTTTTCCAGGATCTTGTTCTTCCCCTGGGCCTCGAAGAGCGCGGAGGAGAGCTGGCGGACCTCCTTCTCCTGGACGGAGGTGTGGGTGCGCTCCGCGGCGAGCTTGCGCTCCAGCTCCTCCATCCTGGAGTTGATGCCCAGAAGGTTGGAGTTGGCGGTCTCGTAGTCCTTGGTGATCCTCTCCACCTCGGCCTGGAGGAAGTGGTTGTCGTTCTCCCTCTTGCCCAGGATGGCCTCCATGGCCTCGTTGTCCCTCACGACCTTCTTGAACTGCTTCTCGTAGTTCATCACCTTCTGGTTGGCGGTCAGGAGGGCGCTCTCCAGCTCCTCCACCTGGCTGGTGATGACCAGGAGATCCCTCGTGAGCCTCTCCTTCTCCGCGTCCAGGTCGTCCCTGGTCTTGGTGATGGCCCGTATGGTGGCCTCCGCCTGCCGCTGCTGGGCGGACACCCTCTTCTGGAAGTCGTCGTAGGAGGACTCCAGGGTGATGAGGTAGTCCGTCAGGATGCGCATGGACTGGATGGGGTCGAACCCGGCGGGCAGGAAATCGGCGGCCTGCTGCTCTGTCTTGACTTCTGACATGTTGTGGCGGGTCGGGCCCGTCCCCTGCGGGGAGGGGCGCCGCGGATCCTTTCGTTTGGCTGGGTCCGGGGGGGCCCAGGGAATGACCCCTCCGCCCCCCGGACGGGGATGCGCCGAACGGGCACCCGGGCGGGCCCGGGGACGGCGGCTTGCAGGACGGGACGGCTCTCGGGCCTTCCGGCTCCGGTCGATCATATTACACGGAAAGTCCAGCCCTGGCAAGGGACTCCGGCACCCCGGGACCTTAGGCGGGGAGCGCCCGCGAGCCCTTTCGCGGCCTTTCCCGCCCTCTCCCGGAGTCTCTCCGGAGCCTCCCTCCCGGGCCTCCGGGCATCCCTCCCAGCCGGCCGGAAACGGCGGACATGGGCCGGCGGCCGACCCGGCGATCGGCACGGGGGACCCTGGGACGAGGATTCCGGAACCGGTCGTGCAAGGAATCCTGGGCCAGGTCATGGTGCGGGGAACCTGGGGCAGGCCTCAGGGCCGGAAGGGGGCCTCAGGGCCATGTCCGGGCCCCAGGGCCGGGAGCGGGATCTTTGGGGGCCGGCCAGGACCTTGACAACTCCAGGCCCAAAAACATGGACTCTTTGCCGAGCCAGTCCAACAAATACTTGTTGGCTGGAGTTGACATGTACTACTTACGGCACCGTATTCCGGAAATATGGACAGGCGCAGGGCATCCTGGCCGGGCATTGCCCGAGAGGTCCTGCCGGACTTCCGTGCCCGGGTCATGGAGCAGGTGAACTGAGTCGGGACTGCTGGCCTGTGACGGGGCCGCAACGCCAGGTGATGGGGTCAGAACCAACAGGCGGTGAACCCGAGGAACCGGGGCAATTCCCGCCGAAGAAACCCGTCCCGGCGGGGCTTCTGAACGAAGGACCTTGTCCGGTGGCTGTGTCGGATGATACCGGCAGGACAGGCAGGCCGCAAACGCAAAACAGCCGGACAGAGGTTGCCGAGCCAGACCACGGGAAATGGAAGGACCGGCCCCGGAGGACAGACGCCCTGGACGGGCCGACGGACGGACCGGCCCCGCAAGACGGACGCCCTGGGCGGGCCGACGGACGGACCAGTCGCGCAGGACGGACGGCCTGGGAGGGGCGACGGACGGACCAGTCGCACAGGACGGACGGCCTGGCCGGGGCGACGGTCCGGAAGGACAGGATGCAGTCACAGGACGCCCTGGGAGTGGCTACGGTCCGGTCGGACGGGACACGACCGCAGGACACGGGCGGACAAGGTTACGGGGACCTTGCCGGTCCCCGACGCGGCAAGCCTACCTCGTCAGGGCCGGGCCTGCCTCCGGCGCGGGAAGGTTCGGGAGAGCTCCACCGGAAGCCGACAGGGGGGAGCGGACCGTCCGGACCGGTCAGCACGGCCGGGCGGGCCGACACCACGGCGCTACGGGGGGGAACCGCTCAGTACCCGTTGATGAGCCGCTGGACCGCCGTGTCGTCCCCGGTGTCCCTGTAGGCCTCGGTCAGGAGCATGAGGGAGCTGGAGATGAGCTCGTCGGATCCCTCCATGTAGGAGAGGAGGCCAAGGGTCCCGTAGAAGCGCATCCCGTCGTGAAGCTTCCCGGTCTTCACGGCCAGGCGCACCAGGGCCGCTGCCTTGGCGAGACGGAGCTCCAGGACTTCGTCCGTGCCGTCCATGCGCTCCAGGCAGCCGTAGAGCTCCACCATCTCCGGGAAGAGCTGGTGGCGCTCCAGGTGGTCGAAGAGCACCCCGGCGGCGCCGGCGAGGCGGCGGAGGTACCGCCTGCGGGCCCGGGCCTCCTCGGGCGACTCGCTTATGAGTGGCATCGGCGCCCAGGAGGGGCCGTGCGTTCCCGGCACGAACGGCCGGAAGAAGGAGAGGGCCCTCGGGTAGTCGTCCGCGGAGAGGTGCCTCACTATGAGCATTACCGCGGCCTCCAGCCGCATCTCCGCCTGCCTGAAGCCCGGCATCTCGGGGAAGCCGTCGCTGCAGGCCTGCTCGGCCGCGGTCAGGTCGCCGGCCGCGAGCGCCGCGCCCGCGTAGACGCGGGCGGCGTCGCACAGCAGATCGTCCAGCTCGGGGATCTTCGGGAAGCGCGGGAGCCTGTGGAAGAGCTCCTCGACCCTGCCCAGGCGCCCCTCTGCCGCGTAGGCCTTCATCAGGTCCACGAGGCCCCTGCCGTAGGCCGCGGGATCCGCGAAAATGTCCCTCCCTCCCCGGAGCGCCTCCAGGGCGTCGGCCGCCTCCCTGAGGGTGGGATGGCAGTCCTCGTAGAGCTGCTCGGGCGGGAACGACATGGCCAGAGGGCCCGAGGCCCTGGACTCGCAGGCCGCCCTCGCCCCGGCGGCGCTCTCGGCAAACTTTTCAAGCATGGTGAGGGTCATGGCGACACCTCCCGCATCGCGCGTCCGGACTCCCGCTGACACAAGCTGCAGGGGCGTTCCGGCGCGCCGAAAAAAGGGTGCAGTGCGGCGCACGATCGCACAAGATCGTCTGCCGGCCCTATTTCTCCAGAAAGGCCCTGCAGGACGCCCGGGACTTAGGCGCTCTGCCCTTCCGCGACCGCCGCTCGCGGCTGCGGGGACCTTACGATAAATAATCTAACCCTGCCCGGCCGAATTGTCAACTTTTGCTCATTTTTTTTTTACTCTATCAAAAAGACCTCCCTCTCCCTCCCCGTCCAGAGACGTCCAGAGCCGCGCAGGCCATGGCATTGCCCGGCCTGCCCGTCCGGAAGGACAGCCGGGCGGCATACCAAGAAATCGTTGCGGCGTGACGCACGGACCAGCTGACAGCCGGGCAGAGGGAGGACTGCGTGCGACCGTACGGGAATCCGACCGACTACGGCCGGACAGTTTGGAAAGGAGGGGGACGAGATGACGGTGGGGCGTGAGATAAATGAGGCGGACGGGCGGACGGACGGACGGGAGAAAAAGGGAGCGTAAGGCCTGAGAAGGGAGGGGGAGGCAGACCTCCGGACGGGTGACAGAGGAGGCGGAAGGCCGGACGGGGGAGGTGAGCCGGACGGACGGATGGGGAGAGATTGAAGAGGGCGGGCGGGAGGACAGACGAGGGAGAGAGCAGGTAGACCTCCGCATGGATGACAGAGGAGGCTGACGACTGGACGGGGGAAAGGTGAGGCGCAAGACCGCATGGATGACAGAGGAGGCTGATGACCTACGGGGGAGAGGTAAGGAGGACGGCAGGCATGGCGAAAATTATGACGGTGAGGCCCCTTGCAACTTGCAGGAGAAAACCGTTCGGGCTGAACCCTCGCAGCATAGGGCACAAAGCCAAGCGGGGCATGAGGGCCTTCCGAAAAAAATTAACGACAGCCATGTGACAGCCCCCATCAATACTGCAGTCCTTACTGAAAGATTATTGAAAACCAAAAATAAACGGTGTTATTGGATACCCTTACAAAAATAGTCACGTATTGTCTCTCACAAAATTCTACATTCCAAAACAATGTTTAAACGATAATTTCAAAGTTTATGAATTCTATATCCATTTTTGAAATTAATTATTTGAAACAATATTAAAATGATTGTCCACAAACAAACATCTAAAATTCATAAGCTCAAAATTATAAATATAATAATTAACAAAGATTTAATTTTAAAAACAATATCTGTCAATATGATGATTTATCTTTATAATTACTACATAATACAAATGGATATAATATACTAAATCGTTTAATAATCAATCATAAATTTATTGTTATCTCATATCAAATATGGAAAAAAAACATTGTTTAACTATATAACTTTGTTGATAATAGAGTCTTACAGTTGTTTGAAGTTGATGTTTACTGCCAAAATCTCTTCAGATATTAGGTTCTATCAAAACCATTGCCCGATAGCAGTCAAAAGTTAATTCTATGGAGAACTACCTCATTCACACTCCTGTCAACAGAATAGTCTAAAAACTAATCCTGACCTGGAACTGACTTAAAACTGATATGCCATATCTTTTCAAATGAAAATTTAAAAAACACCTATGGAGCGGGTATCGGCCTGTCTCGAAACATGCCTCGTCAGGTGTTTTCTGAATCGATCTTTAACAAATCTCTATTGACTACGCTTCTGTTGTTGAATATAATAATTGTTATTGTTGCCTTGAATCACTCCGGGGTCTTTCAAATCGCCTCGCCTGGTCGGGACATCGCAACAATCCCGCTCCCCTGCCGACTTCCTGTGGATTTAACTTGCGGAAGAGCATGTCCTCCTGCCTGATGCATTCTTTTGTGATACAGGATTCCATGACTCGCTTTCTCCATTCCTGCCTCTTAACTGTCCAAGGTCTTGCGCACGGCAAGCGTCAGGATGGGCAGTTGCTGTAGATGTTGCCTGTCCTGACCGGGTCAAATGTTAGGCTGGCAACCATCGGTCCGGAGAAATCCCGCTCCGCCGCCCCCCCCATCGAGAGCCTCCGGCCCTTAACGTGTCAAGGATTGTGATGCAACCAGGTATTAACACGGATTTCTCCTCCAGCCTCGCCGAAAGGCTACGCATGGCCTGTCATGGCTTAGCCGCAACACTGCCTCTCCTCTTGGCACAAATCCTGCATCTCTCTCTCTCTCTCTCTCTCTCTCTCTCTCTCTCT
>JAISFP010000304.1 GCA_031263525.1 Deltaproteobacteria bacterium
CCGTCAGCCGTCCTGACGCCGCCCTCGATCTCCGCCAGCCGTCGTGACGCCGCCCTCCATCTCCGCCAGCCGTCCTGACGCCGCCCCCAATCTCCGTCAGCCGTCCTGACGCCGCCCTCGATCTCCGTCAGCCGTCCTGACGCCGCCCCCAATCTCCGCCAGCCGTCCTGACGCCGCCCCCAATCTCCGCCAGCCGTCCTGACGCCGCCCTCCATCTCCGCCAGCCGTCCTGACGCCGCCCTCCATCTCCGCCAGCCGTCCTGACGCCGCCCCCCATCTCCGCCAGCCGTCCTGACGCCGCCCTCCATCTCCGCCAGCCGTCCTGAGCCGCCATCGATCAAAGTTAGCCTTCCGTCCGCCTTCCGTCCGCCTCCCGCTCGCCCTCATGAAGCGACCAGCCTCATGAGCAACACGGATACGTCCGTGTCGGTTTTCCGGAACCCAGACATATAAATATCGCGGATAGCTTCTCGCAGGCCCGCCAAAAAAGCCGCCCCCGCCTGCCGCGCCTCCTGGGAGACGGGGGGACGGGGGCTGTGGCGAGACGGTCGCACGGGGCGGCGGGCAAAAGATCGGTGGACCAGAGGCAGGAGAGCTGGCCGGCTGGAGCAGAGGCGGGCACGCTGGCCGGAGGGCCCGGAAGCAGGCGAACTGACCGGAGGCGGGCAGACTGACCGGCGGGCCCGGAGACGGGTTCGCCGGCCGGCTGAACCGGTGGTCAGGCCCGGCCGGTCAGGTCCTGCGGGCCGGAAGGCCCGGGGAGGGGCTCACCTGCGGCCCGCCACGAAGTCCTCGTAGACCTTCACGTCCTCGGGGGAGCCGATGATGAGCGGGGTGCGCTGGTGGATGTAGCGGGGCTCTATCTCCAGGATGCGCTCCCTGCCGGAGATGGCGTGGCCGCCCGCCTGCTCGATGATGTAGGCGAGGGGGTTCGCCTCGCACATGAGCCTGAGCTTGCCCTGGGGCTTCTTGGGGTCCTTCATGTCGGCCGGGTAGAGGAAGATGCCGCCGTACAGGAGGTTCCGGTGGAAGTCGGCCACGAGCGAGCCTATGTAGCGGGACGTGTAGTGGGTCTTGTGGTCGGCGTAGCCGTTCTTCAGCCAGTCGATGTACTTTCTGGTGGGCTCGTCCCAGTAGCTGTAGTTGCCCTCGTTGATGGAGTAGATCTTGCCCCTGGCGGGGGTCTTGATGTTCGGGTGGGAGAGGAGGAACTCGCCGATGGAGGGGTCCAGGGTGAAGCCGTTCACGCCCTGCCCGGTGGAGAAGACCAGGATGCACGAGGACCCGTAGATGACGTAGCCCGCGCCCACCTGCTGGAGCCCCGGCTGGAGCGCGTCCTGGAGGTCCATGTCGTTGGTGGACTCGGTGACCCTCCGGTATATGGAGAAGATGGTCCCGATGGAGACGTTGGCGTCGATGTTGGAGCTCCCGTCCAGGGGGTCGAAGTGGACGAGGTAGCTTCCCCGGGGGTACTGCCGGGGGATCTCTATGATGTCGGCCTCCTCCTCGGAGATGAGCCCGCAGCACTCCCCGGAGGCGGAGAGCCTCCTCTTCACTGTGGAGTTCGCGAGCTCGTCCAGCTTCTGGACCTCCTCGCCCTGCACGTTGATGCTGCCCGCCCTCCCCAGGACGTCCACCAGCCCGGCCTTGGCGACGTCCCGCTGGATTATCTTGCAGGCGAGCACCATGGCCTGGAGGAGCCTGGTGTAGGAGCCCGTGGCCCCCGTCGAGAGCTGCTGGTTCAGCAGGAGGTGGTTGGAGATGGTGATGCCCACGTTTTCCTGGGCGGTTTCGGCCATGGGGTCCTCCGATGTTTGGGTTGTAACGCCGCCCCCGGGCCGGGCGGCCGGCGGACGCCTCGGCGCCCGCGGCGGTGTCGCCGGGGGACGCGGGCGGGACTTGCACTGGAACGGGAAAGGCAGGCAACGCCCGGGCAGGGGCCCGGAGGGGATCGGCAGGGCAGGAAAGGGGGCCGCGACCCCGGCGGCGGGAGTCCCGCCGGGCCGGGCCCGGATCGACTGTCTTAAGCGGCGAGATGCCACAGGATCTGACATCTGCACACGGGAAAATTCGCTTGTAAAGTTTGTTGACGGGATGCCTTGAACGAACCTCTGAATGACCGGCGCCTTGAGCGAGGCCTGAGGAACTGACGGCCCGAGCGAAACTCGGAAGCGCCGGCATCCCCGAACGAGGCCCCAAACTGACGGCTCAGAACGAAGTTCTCTGCTGACGGCTCAGAACAGGGCTCCAGATTCGGAGAACGGGGACGGATGCCGGAAGGGCCGGAGCCACTTCCCGGTCCGGAGGGGTGCCCGGGTCCGGTGGTCTTCCCGGTTCAGGAGGGCAGCATGGCACCAGAAACAGAGCCTAAACAAAGAAGACGGCGGCCTT
Source organism: Deltaproteobacteria bacterium (assembly GCA_031263525.1). Taxonomy (GTDB): domain Bacteria; phylum Desulfobacterota; class Desulfarculia; order Adiutricales; family Adiutricaceae; genus JAIRZX01. The sequence continues at coordinate 2,392 of JAISFP010000304.1, forward strand.
CGGGAAAAAGACCGCCGTCCTGTGATTCAGCCGCACGTGGACGCCCCGCCCTACCTGGGGGTGCGCCTGGCGCGACGAGCCTGGGCCTTGCGGATGCGCCGCAGGGACTCCCGCTCCTTCCGCTTGCGGCGGTCGCTGGGCTTCTCGTAAGCCTTCTTGCTCTTCAGCTGCTTGATGAGCCCGTCGCGGGCGGCCTTGCGCTTCAGAGCCTTTATCGCCTGCTCGACATCGTTGTCGCGAACCACGACCTCGATCCCGGTGTCATTTCTGCTCAACGCGTATCACCTTCTATCCGGCTTACGATTAAGAGGGGGGAACGGGACGCAGTAGCCGCCCCGGGCCATCTTCCAGCCATGTGACGAATCTATCCCATGACAGTCCCGATGTCAAGGGTGAACGCCATCCGGGAGAGCCAGCGAAGGGGACTGGCCCGGCCCTGGAAACTCTGAAGACAGCGCCGCTGGCCGGAACCGGCCCCGAAGGGGGCCGGAAGGAAAGGGCTCAGGGGGATCCGCTGGGGACTCCTGGCCTCCGGAAAGGGGTTCCGGGGGGTCCGGACGTCCACGCCATGGTCACCGGCATGTCCCGCCAGTCGAAGCTCTTGCTGCGTCCCGACCGGAGCTTCCGCCGGGCAGTCCCGGATCCGGCACCGACAGGGGCGTCCACAGTCTTGCGAAAGGCATGGCGAAGTCCGGAACTTCAGCCCTGACGCCTCAGTGTCAGCCTTCGTCCCCCCCGGGACCGTCCGGGGAGCCGTCCTGGACGTCATCCTAAATGTCGGCCTCGTTCCCCGAGCTGCCCTCCCCTGCCCCGTCAGGGGTCTCCGGGGAGACGGGGCCCGCGTCCTGGGAGAAGAGGTGCTCGTCCGGCATGGCTCCGGCTCCGTAGGCATCCTCGCCACCGTCAGGGTCAGGAGAGGCGGGGTCAGGGTCCGCCAGGGCTCCTGCGTCGATCTCTCCCTTGTCCCGGCCAGGGGAGGCTGGGTCCGCGTCCTGGTCCGTGTCCGGCAGATCTCCGGCGGCATCCTTGTCCTCGTCCCGTTCCGGGGAGGAGATGTCCTCGCCCTGGGACTTGTCCGGCAGGTCTCCGGCGGCATCCTCGCCCCCGTCCGGGCCAGGGGAGGCTGGGTCCGAGTCCTGGGAGGAGGGGTCCGAGCCCAGGGCAATGCCCGGCATGTCTCCGGCGGCGTCCTGGGCCAGGTCCGCGAAGGCGGCGCCCGCGTCAGGGGAGGAGAGGTCCTCGTCCTGGGCGGCGTCCGGGACGGGCTCAGGGGGCATGGCCTCCAGGATAAGCTCCTCGCGTCCCTCGCCGGTCAGGGAGGAGAACTCCAGGAGAGGGACGTCCTGGGGAAGGACGGCGCGCCACTCCGCGAGCTTCTTCCGCCTCTGGTTCCTGGTGAGCTTGTCGCACTTGGTGGCCACCATCACCGCGGGGGAGCCCAGCTTCCTGAAGAGGTCCAGGAGCATGAACTCGTCCTCGCCCAGGGTCCGCCTGATGTCGGCCAGGAGGAAGGACTTCTGCCCCCTCTTCCCGGCCAGGTAGCCCCCCGCAAGCCCAGCCCAGCCGCGGACCTTGTCCTTGGGGGCCCTGGCATAGCCGTAGCCGGGGAAGTCGGCTATGTAGAAGGGCGCCCCGCCCTTGCGCCAGACGACCCTGAAGAAGTTAATCTCCCGTGTGCGGCCGGGCTCGGAACTCACCCTGGCAATGGCCTTGCGCCCCAGGAGGCGGTTCAGCATGGACGACTTGCCGGAGTTCGAGCGGCCCATGAAGGCCGCCTCCCAGCCCAGAGGCTCGGGGAACTGGTGGATGCCGGCAGCCCCCAGCACGAACTCCACCGAGACAGCGGGCGGGCTCTGGGGCGGCTTGGGCCTGGCGGCCTTCCCCCAGGCGCCTCCCCCGGAGGCGGGCCTGGCGGCCTTCCCCCAGGAGCCTCCCCCGGAGGCGGGCCTGCCGGCTTTCGGAGGTTCGCCGGCCTTCGGCGCCTCGTCGGCAATCGGGGCCTCGCCCGGGCTCGCGGGCTCACCGGCAATCGGGGGATCGCACGGGCGCGCGGGCTCGCCTGTCTTCGCGGGCTCGCCGGCACTCGGGGGATCGCACGGGCTCGCGGGCTCGCCGGTCTTCGGGGTCTCGCCGGCAATCGGGGGATCGCCTGGGATCGCGGGTCCGCCGGTCTTCGGGGTCTCGCCGGCCTCAGAGGACTCGTCAGGGATCGCGATCTCGACGGCTATCGGGGGATCGCCCGGGCTCGCGGGCTCGCCGGGCCTCGCGGAAGCGGAAGCCGCGGCCCTGCGGGCTGTGGCCTGGGCCTTGAAAGTGTTGTAGGCCTTGTGGGTCTTGAGCCGCCTGGGCGGCGAGGGACCCCTGGAGGCGGCCCCGGAGCCCTTGGCCGGGCGCTGGTCGGCCGTATCCTCGGCCCGCCCGGCGGCGGGTAGCGCGGTCCGGCCCGGCCTGGCGGGCCCGGGCTTCTCGCCCTTCAGCCCGTACGGGGTCGCGGGGTGCCCCGGGGCTGGGCGCTTCGCCTGACCGGAGGCTTTCGGAGCCTTCTGGGAGGCCGCGGTTCCTCGGGTCCCGGCGGGCCCGGCTGCCAAGGAGGCCCTCGGAGCCCGTCCCTCCGGAACCGTCGGGGCCCGTCCCTCCGGATCTGCCGAGGTCTTCGGGGCCCGTCCCTCCGGTACTTTCTGGCCCTTCGGGCCCTGGGCCTTCAGAGACTTCGGGTCCTTCGGGGCAGGCCCCTTCGCGGCTTTCGGGTCCAGCCCCTTCGGGGCCTTCGCCCCTCCAGGCGCCGCGGAGGCTTTCAGCGCCGCGAGCCTCCTCGCTTCCCTGGAGGGCTTCTTGGCCTTCTGGCCCTTCGCCCCCTTGGCTCCGCCCCGGGCGCCCTTCCTGGCGGCCGCCATCAGGACGGAAGCTTCCCGCGGGCGGCGAGGAAGCCCTCCAGGCGCCGCAGGGCCTCTTCAATGCCCTCGGAGCTCACGGCGTAGGAAAACCTCAGGAACCCCTCGGCCCCGGCCCCGAACTCGCGGCCCGGGACGCAGCCCACCCCGGCCTCCTCGAGGATCTCGAAGACCAGGGCCCTGGAGTCGGGGTTCACGTGGTCGGCCCGGGCCAGGATGTAGAAGGCCCCCGCGGGCTCGGCCATGACGACCAGGCCCAGGCGGCGCAGCCCGTCCAGGAGCAGTTTGCGGCGGGAGTCGTAGACGGAGCGCATGCGCTCCACCTCGGGCCAGCCCTCGTCCAGGGCAACCGCGGCGGCCTTCTGGACGGCGGAGTTGACGGAGATGACGAAGTTCTGGGCCAGGGTCTGGAGCGGCCTCGCCAGATCGGGGGGGAGGGCCAGGTGCCCCACCCGCCAGCCGGTCATGGCCCAGCTCTTGGAGAGCCCGCCCACCACGGCGCACCGGTCGGTGTACTCCAGAAAGCTGTGGTCGCGCTCCTCCAGGTAATTGAGCCCGTGATAGATCTCGTCCGAGATGACGAAGGGCCCCAGCTCCGCTATGGCCTTCATCCTCTCCGGATCGAGCACGGCGCCGGTGGGGTTGGCGGGGGAGTTGACCATGACGGCCTTCACGCCCCTCTCGCGCTTCAGGAGGCCTTTCAGGGCGTCCGGGTCGAAGCGGAAGCCGTCCCGCTCGTGGACCTTCTGGAAGACCGGGACCCCGCCGCAGAAGCGGACGAAGTTCGGGTAGCAGGAGTAGCAGGGGTCGGAGAGGACCACCTTGTCGCCGGGCTCCAGGACCGCCCCGAAGAGGAGGGCCATGCCCGCGGAGGTCCCGGGGCACACCAGGAAGCGCTCGGGGCCCACGGCGATCCCGTAGCGCCTGAGGTAGTGGCGGGAGAGAGCCTCCCTGAGCTCGGGATCGCCCAGCGAGTGCGCGTAGCCGAAGGACTCCCCGGTGTCGAGCGCCCTGCGCATGGCCTCCACCACGAAGTCCGGGGTGGGGAAGTCTGGCTCGCCCACCTCCATGTGGACCACGGTCCTGCCCTGGGCCTCCAGCTCCCTGGCGCGTTCCAGGACCTCCATCACCATGAAGGGGGTGACGCCCCTGGCCCTGGCGGACACTGCCACCGAGGCCGCGCCGGAAGCCTCCCCGCCCGTCCCGGCCCTGCGGGGAGGACGCGGGACCTTCACGGGCTGCGGGGGGAGCGGCACGGGGGACGGCCCGTCCAGGACGTCCGTCCTGGCCGCGGCGGATTTCGGGGAGGAGATGGGCTCGGGGGACCTGGAGAGCGAGACCCTGACCCTGGGGGACGCCTTCAGTGTCGCCAGGGGCTGGCCGTCCTGGTCCTGGCGGAGCTCCCTGAGCTCCCCCTCCGGCTCCTCCCCCCTGTCCTCACGGGCGGGCCGGGGCCGGGGGGCGCCCTTGGCGTCCTGGGTCGTGCGGAGGGCGACGGGCCTGGGAGGCTTTCCGGGCTTCGGGCCCGCCTGCACGGCCTTTGGCACGGCGGGGGCCTTGGCCTTGGGCTGGGCCCTTGCCTCCTGAGACTTGGGGACGGCGGAGTCCAGCCCGAAGCCCTCGTCCCGCGCTTCCTGGTCCCGTGATTCGGGAGAGTCCGGGGAGCCGGGCATGCTCGGGCCGTCAGCCGTGCCGGAGGCGCCGGGGCCGTCCTGGGAGCCGGGTATGCCCGGGCCGTCAGCCTGGCCGGAGGTGCCGGGGCCGTCCTGGGAGCCGGGGACGTCCGGGCCGTCAGCCGGGCCGGAGGCGGCGGGGCCGTCCTGGGAGCCGGGAGCGCCGGGGGTCATGCCGTCCCTGCCGATGTCGTTACTGTCTGCCAACGTAGTCCCTCATTATGTTGCGGACGCGCCTCTGGGCCTCCACGCCCCTGATGGACGAGGGGTCTATGACGACGCAGCGTCCGTAGGCCTCGGCGGCCTCGTCCTCCATCGAAAGCTTCTCGTAGCACTCGCCCAGGAGGAAGTAGGCGTCCGCGAACTCCTGGTTCTGGCGCACGGCGGCGGTCAGGAAGTCCACGGCCTCCCTGTACTTCTCCTGCTTGTAGTCCAGGTAGGCCAGACGGTAGTAGGCCGGGGCCGAGGCCGGGGTCTGGCCCGAGTAGGCGATGATCTGGTGGTAGAACTCCGCGGCCTTGTCCGGGTGGTCCTGGGCCTCCTCGAGGAGGCCCATGTTGAAGCGGGACATGTTGGCGTTGGAGTAGGTGAGATCGTCTATGCAGATCTGGAACTCCGCCCTCGCCTTGTCGTAGTCCTTGAGGGACATGTAGGCCAGCCCGAGGTTGTTGTGGACGTCGGTCTTGGAGGAGTCGAGCGCCAGGGCCTCCTCGTAGAGGGCTATGGCGCGTTCAGTGTTGTTCAGCTGGTAATAGGTCCGCCCCAGGTGGTGCTTCACGTCGGGGTTGTTGGGTGACAGGCGGTCCGCCTCCTGGAGGGACTGGAGGGCTTTCGCGAAGTCGCCTGTGCGGATGGCCACCAGCCCCACGTTTATGACCGCCTGGATGTGGGCGGCGGAGGCCTCCTGGGGATTGCGGGTGCCCCGGGCGCCCCCCCCGCAGCCGGAGACCCACGCGAGGCTCGCGGCGATGAGAAGCGCCAGACAGGTCTTGAGGGGCATGGGCTTTCTCCTTGGCCTGCCGCAGGCAGGCGGCTCGAGAGGGGGTGCCTGAAGCGGCCTGCCGTGCCGGCATGCCGGCAAATGGCGGGCGGTCAGGACGGGCCCGGAACCGGACAGTTCGCGAGGGCCGGAAGACGGCGGCCGGACCGGGCCGGGGGCCCGGGAAAGCCGCAAAAAAGGCAGCCGGTAAGGACGGCGGCTGGGCCGGGGGGCCCGGAGGGCCGGAAGCAAGGCGGCCGGACCGGGCCGGGGGGTCCGGGAAGGCCGGAAAAAAGGTAGCCGGTTAAGGAAGGCGGCCGGACCGGGGGGGCCCGGAAGGCAGGAAGCAAGGCGGCAGGAGCGGGCCGGGAGGCCCGGGAAGGCCGGAAAAAAGGCAGCCGGAAGGAAGGCGGACGGACCGGGGGGACCCGGAGGGCCGGAAGCAAGGCGGCAGGACCGGGTAGCCCGGAGCGTAAGCAAGGCGGACGGACCGGGCCGGGAGCCCCGGAGGGCCGGAAGCAAGGCGGCAGGACCGGGTAGCCCGGAGGGCCGGAAGCAAGGTGACTGGAGCGGGGGCCACGGAGGGCCGGAAGCAAGGTGACTGGAGCGGGGGCCACGGAGGGCCGGAAGGAAGGCTGGCCTGGCCGGGAGGGCCGAGGGAAAGGCGGGCCTGGCCGGGGGGGGGCGGAAGGCAGGGAAGGCCTCCCCCCCCCCAGGGATCAGACGATCTTGTTCAACGGGTACTCAATGATTCCCTCGGCCCCCCTGGCCAGGAGCTCGGGGATCAGGTCCCTCACCACGCTCTTGGAGACCACGGTCTCCACCGAGAGCCAGTCGGTGCGGAAGAGGTGGGCCACGGTGGGGGCGCGGAGGCTGGGGAGGAGGCCCACTATGGCGTCCGCGTCGGACTCCCGGACGTTCATCTTGATACCCACCATGCCGTCGGCGGCGAGGGCCCCCGAGAGGAGGAGCGAGATCTGGTCCAGCTTGGCCTTCTTGAAGGGATCCGACAGGGCCTGGCGGTTGGCCATGAGCTCGGTCGCGGTGACGAGCACCTCGTCTATTATGCGCAGTCCGTGGGCCTTGATCGTGCTCCCGGTCTCGGTCACCTCGACTATGGCGTCCGCCAGCCCCGAGACCACCTTGGCCTCGGTGGCCCCCCAGGAGAACTCGACCTTCACGTCGACGCCCTTCCCGGCGAACCAGCGGCGGGTGACACCGGGGAGCTCGGTCGCGACGGTCTTCCCGGCGAGCTGGCCCACCTCGGTGACGGAGCCGTCCCCGGGCACCGCGAGCACCCAGCGGCAGGGCTTGGCGGAGGACTTGGAGTAGACGAGCTCGCGGACCACCTCCACGTCGGACTCGTTCTCCAGCCTCCAGTCCCGGCCGGTTATGCCGGCGTCTATGACGCCCTGGGCCACGTAGCGGCTGATCTCCTGCGCCCGTGAGATGGTGAGCGACAGCTCTGGGTCGTTCACGTTGGGGAAGTAGCTCCTGGACCCCACGGTCACGTGCCAGCCGGAGCGGGCGAAGAGCTCGAGGGTGTACTGCTCCAGGGACCCCTTGGGGATCCCGAGCTTCAGGACCCCCCTGGGCCCGCCGTCAGGGGAGGGTCTCATAGGTGTTCCCCCCCGCGAACAGGTAGTGGAAGCAGGAGCGCTTCCCGGTGTGGCAGGCGGCCCCGCCGACCTGGCGGATCTTCACGAGCACCGCGTCCCTGTCGCAGTCCAGGCGGATCTCGCGGACCTTCTGGATGTTCCCCGAGGTGGCGCCCTTGTGCCAGATCTCGGAGCGGGAGCGGCTCCAGTAGTGGACCTCGCCCGTGGAGAGGGTCAGATCGTAGGACTCCTCGTTCATGTAGGCGACCATCAGGACATCGCCAGTCTCGGCGTCCTGGGCGATGGCGGGGACAAGGCCCCCGCCCTTCCGGAAGTCCGGTCGCATCTCGCGCGGCGCGTCTCCGTCGGGCATCTTCGGGAAAGCCTCCTTGGCAAGGGGTTGACATGGTTTGGGCCCGGCCAATGGGCCGGGGACTCTGGCGGGCGGCGGCCCAGGCGGCCGCCGGGAAAGAGGAAGGGGGCCGGGAGGCCGGAAAGGCGCGGGCTGGGGGCTGGCAGGGCCCTGGAGGGGGCCGAGGAGAAAGCTCGGCAGGAGCCCAGGAGAGGCAGGGGCCGGGGCCCAGGCGTGGCCGGGACCCTGGAGGCCGGGGCTGCCATAAAGGCGCGGGCCGGCCAGAGGTCAGGCAGGCATCCTAGCAAAAAAGAGGCCAGAGCTGAAGCGAAGGCGGGACGGTCAGAAAGGCCGGCGTCCGGGACGACCCCTTTTAACTGAGCGGGCACCCCCGCCTAATTAATTAAGAAGGCAGGCTCCCCGAGGGCCGGGCGGCTCCGGAGGCATGCAGCCCGGACCGCCGGCGGACTCAAGAAGGACGGCAAGCTCCCGCATTATGAAGGCTTTCCTGCCAATTAGGCAGAAAGCAGATCTGGACATTATAGCGCCGTATGCCCCGCGTGGCAAGCCGTTTGGCCGAACGGGAGCCGGCCGGTGCCGACCGCACGGTCATGAAGCTCGCCCGGGCTCCGGCCCTCGGGATGCCGGTCTTCGAGAGGCTGGTGACGGGAGTCATGGTCTTCGGCATGAGGGTCTGCGGAGTGCCGGCTTGTGAGGGGCAGATTTATTGCATGAAGCCCTGGTTTTTGCGGATCTTCCAGGACCTCAATATCCTGACGCGACTCTTCCGGATGCCGTCAGGCGGGAGCCAGCGGCAAGCAAGAGGCTAAGCCGCCGTCGGAAAAGAGATCTGAACAGGGATGCCGGTCCTTACCGGAGAGCTGAGGTTCCTGACCTGACGCCAGACTGCCGTGTCCAAGTAATTTCATTGCCATGAATGCTGATGTCACGACGTCACGACAGCCTGGCATCCGGATGTCCCTGACGGCCTGGCACCCGGATGCGCCCCTGCGTCCCGACAGCCCGACGTCCGGATGCACCTACGTCCTGACAGCCTGGCAGCTGGATGTCACGACGTCACGATGTAACTGAGCATGGAGGAACATTGCCGCGGCAAGGCCGGGAGGCAGCATGTTTGTGAAAGAAACCGATATCAGCATTTTCCGGCAGTTCTGCTTGACAGGGCGGCCCCCGTTCCCTAAAGTCTTTTATGAGTTCCGCGTAACCGTATCCCTCCCTTGCGACCGTGTCGGTTCAGCTGGCCATCCTCTCACGGTACTCGCGGGACGTTTCATGACAATCCTTGTTGCGTGCCCTGCAGGGCATGAAAGCAGATCCTGCCGGATCGCGGAGCTTCAGTGACGGGCCTCGGCCCCATGCCGAAGGAGTTCGCCTGTCCTGAGCTTCCGGGGCCGGGACTGTCCCGGTCGGCTCCGGCCCGTCTGTTCATGGGCAATCAGCGGGTCCGCAATCTGATGGACAGGACAACATCCCCCATCCATCCAGGCCGGACTATCGGCACCGTCCAGAAAATCCTGCGGCCCACAATCGGACGGACCGGCTGACGTCCAGACTCCCTTCCCTTCTCTTGTCCGGACTCCCTGCCGTGTCCGGAAAAACATGCTGCCCGCAATCGTACGGTCAGGACAACGTCCGGCCTCTCTCGCCTGTCAGGACTGCCGGCGGAATCAGTAAAAACCCTCTGTCCACAACCGGATTTACAGGCTTACGTCCCCACTCTCACTCTTTCCCGGACTCCATACGACGTCCGGCGACATGAACAGGAGACTCGAAATGGCCAAGTACAAGTACAAGGTGGTGCTCCGAATTCACGCGGGCTCACAGAACAACACGTGGACGAAGACCACGACTGTCGAGGCGGATTCCGAGTCGATGGCGATCGCCATGGCCAAGGAGATCCTCATGCCCAAGGTCATGAACGCCAAGTCGGCGGACGTGGTGACCATCAACAAGGTCCACTGAGGGCTCACGAGCCCCTGCCGGGCCCGCCGCCCCTGCGGCCGCCCGGAGGCTCCGCGACTCCGGTCGCGGCAGGCGGCTTCACGGCCACGGTCCCGTCAGAAGACTTCGCCTTCTTGGACCCGTCCCCGGACGGAGGCTTCGCGGTCCCGTCAGAAGGCTTCGCCTTCTTGGACCCGGCCCCGGACGGGGGTTTCACGGTCCCGGTCACGGCTGGAGGCTTCGGGGCCACGGTCCCGGACGGAGGCTTCGCGGTCCTGGACCTGGTCCCGGACGGAGGCTTCGCGGTCCCGGTCCCGGCCGGGGGCTTCGGCGCTGCCTGTTCAGTCTGGGACCTGGGGGCGGCGGGCCTTCTCGGGGTACGTTTCGGAGGGGCTGCCGCAGGGAGGAGCCCGCCCGCGTCCGGACCTCCCGGAGCCTGTCGGTCGCGCGGGGCGTCCGTCCCGAGGAAGTCCTCCACCTCGGAAGCCCTGGCCTTCACGTCGCGGTAGCCCTGCTCGAGAAAGCGGTCTATGGTGTCCCTGGAGAAGTCCAGGGTGGCGGGCATCCTGCCTCCCGGCACGAGGGGCCGAGCGGGCGAGAGCTCCAGGACAGCGGCCCTGGCGCCTGCCGGCAGACGCCAGGGGGACCCGGGATCCAGGTGGAGGATCACCACCTTCCGGCACAGGCCGTTCACCAGGGGGGCGGCGGGGGTGTTTCCCTCCCTGCCCTTCCAGCCTCCTATTCCCCCGTCCCGGAAGCTGTCCTCCCCCACCTTCCCGGCCCCGAAGACTACGGGCAGGGTCGCGGAGGCCAGGATCGCCTCCTTCCGTTCCTTGGGGGGGAGATCCTGGACGAGCTTGAAGACAGGCTTCTTCGTGTCGACATGCCCGAACTCCGCGTCCAGCAGGCGTTCAAGCGCCGTGCCAGCACCGGCCCCCGCGTCGCGGTACAGGGACACGAACAGGGGAAGCCCGCGCTCCAGCTCGGCGTCCGGGCAGAAGGCGTCCAGGATCTCCCGCAGGCCGGATGTGGTGAACACCCCGTTCTCCGATACGTCGGAGACTATGTCGCCCACGACCTGCAGCTTGCTTCCGGAGGCCGGCGGGGGAGAGAGGAACGCCCCGGCGATCCTCATCAGCGTGCTCGCCACGGACACCGGGTTGGGACGCAGGACCTTCCGGAAGTCTATCCCGTTCCAGGCCGTTTCCAGCCTGCCCGCCGCCCTGCCCGTCTCCCTCGCCGCGCTCACGACGGCCCCGTTCAGGGCCCCCACGCTCGCCCCGGAGACCGCGGAGACCTCAAGGCCGGTCTCGGCCAGGGCCTTCAGGGCACCCGCCTCCCAGGCGCCTTTGGCCCCGCCTCCGGACAGCACCAGACCGACCCGCTCCGCCGGGAGTTCTGAAACAGCCTCCCCGGCCGGCAGGGAGCCGTCTGGAGGCGATCCGGTCCTTTTGCGGCTGACTGCTGCCATGGGGCCCCCGTCAGGGAAGATGCCCGGAGATGCCGGGCCGGCGCTCGAAGCCGGTCGCCAGGCAAACGGACATGCCTGGCAGCGCGACGAAACGCGCGGAAAAATCGGATAGGTCAAATTTTACCAGGACGCAGGGCCTGACGCCAGCCCGGCTTTGCCCAGGCCCCCCGCCGCCACGGGCCGGTTCCGGACTCTCCCGCAGTCCTTCCGGGCCGGCACGCTGTCTGGACCCGCTCTCGCGACCTCCCCTCCAGGCTTCATATTTTGTCGGCAGTCTGCTGACCTTAGTTGACAGTCTGCTGACAGCAACTGGAAGTCTGCTGGCACCAACTGCAAGTCTGCTGGCACCAACTGGAAGTCTGCTGGCACCAACTGGAAGTCTGCTGGCACCAACTGGAAGTCTGCTGGCACCAACTGGAAGTCTGCTGGCACCAACTGCAAGTCTGCTGACCGCACTCAGCATTCTGACTGTCGGTCCGACAGGCCTTGCGCATCTGAGGTGGCCGATGGGCATGGCGCTTCCCGGAGATCTTTCCGGTTTCTGGAACGAAGATACGCTGTCGAGCTTCCCCGCTGCAGCCCCGCTTCTCCCGCTCCATGGCCCGTTAATGCGAGGCAGCCACAGCTTGATGGTGGCAAAATCGCGAGACAAAGTCTCTGCCCCTCGCAGGGCATGCCGGCTGCCGTTCCTGCAGTTCCGTGACCGCTTCAGGGGCCGCGCCTGATTCCGGACATGAGTCCAGCGCGGCAAGGGCCGGGCCACGCTCTCCGCTGACTGTTCATCCCGAGACATGCTCCGCAATGCGTATGACATACGGAAAATTTGACATGCCGCACGATACGTCTCCTCCGTCTGACGTCATATTAGCCTGCAAGGTCTCCGGCAGGCCAGATGCCGCCGCCTGTTGCGCGTCCGGGCTGCAACAGTCCCGCCATCAAGGGATACGGAGAGACTGAATCAACGAAAACCAAGGATTGATGACGGTGTCAACAGTTATCGTTGGATAAACCTTCGATTATGAAATCTAAGAAAATATATGGACGAATATTTCTTTTGCTTATAATTAATCTTCTAAAATAAATATTTTTAAAAATGTATTACATGAATACTGGGATGCTTATATTGTCATATTATTTTTCATTTCATCAACACCTTTACAGTCACAACTTGTTCTCTTTACGGACGCTTTTCCTTGCGACATAACGTGACCCTGAAATCATCCGAACAGATTGACTGTTCGTCCCATGCCCGTAGCGATATCTTCATGCGCTTTGGATTTCAGCTCGCCACCCTGCCTGTCCGTCCAAGGCTTAGACAGGACAAAGGGGTGCTGAATCCTGCATTTTCCTCGATACGCAGACATATGCCGGAAAAGCCCGGACAGCTATCGAATCAGCTTTCGTAGGCAGACTTGTGCCTGAAATCGACTAATCACAGGAAAAAAACACATGCGCCTGGACGCTCAGACACAACGTCCCTGCTGAAAATATAACTGCAGTCTCACTGCGTTCGGCCTCATCCCTGCCTGGCTCATCATCGGGATCAGTTTCCAAACATTTTTTCAGGAAAACCGCATTTTCCTGCAGCCCATGCCCGTCAAACGCCCTCCTCACGACCCGGAGTCATATCCTTCGGACAGAATTCACGAACTTTAACGTGTCCACCTCGCGCAACCACCACTCGAGAAGGAGACGGCGGTTGAGCCTGATCCACCTGCGCACCTGTTCCAAGACCTCGCAAGGGATACGTAGCTCCGGATGCCCGCTCGCGAGCAAAGATTCCTCGGCGATGCTCATGGACAGGGTCCTGTCAGACGAGGGGCCCAGCCTGATTTCTGGCGACATTCCTCCCAGGCAGCCATCTTCATCGGAAAGAATCCAGACGCAGGAGCACTCCACGCCCGTGGAGTTCCAGTTCAGATAATCCATGAATATGGAATCGACCAGCACATTTTTCGGCAATCGCCTGATCTCCGCAACCAGCCCGTCCGGATGCGGGATCCCGTCCTCCAGACTCATGATGCGCTCCTTTCCGGAGCAGTGCCGCGTCCGGCTTCCATGCATAATGCCTGCCAGCTTCCGGCTAACGGGTGTCGACCCCGAACGCGTTCAGATTCCGGCACCTTCTTGTCCCGGCACCTTCCCCAGCGGCTTAATCATCCCCGCAGCCGAACATGGCATTTTAGACTTCACCTTCTTCTTTAGCCATCCCCGGCTGCATCGCCCCCCTCGGCAGTCCCCGGCAGCATAGCCCTCTTCAGCCGTCCCAGGCCCCTTCGCCCTCATCGACCGTCCCAGGCTGCATCGCCCCCCCGGCAGTCCACGGCTACATAGCCCTCTTCAGCCGTCCCAGGCAGCATCGCCCCCCTCGGCAGTCCCCGGCAGCATAGCCCTCTTCAGCCGTCCCAGGCCCCTTCGCCCTCATCGACCGTCCCAGG
>JAISFP010000315.1 GCA_031263525.1 Deltaproteobacteria bacterium
TGAAGGGTGCGGTCCCCCTGCAGTCCGGGCGGGAGTCCTGAGATGAGCGGCACCCCCCTGCAGACAGGGAGGCTTGCCGGCGGATGAAGGGTGCGGTCCCCCTGCTGTCCGGGCGGGAGTCCTGAGAGGAGCGGCTCCCCCTGAAGACCGGGACGCTTGCCGGCGGCTGAAGGGAGCGGTCCTCCCCGCAGACTGGGCGGTGGGCAGACGGGAAGACTGTCCGCGTGTCTTTCGGGACGGGGGAGCTTCCCTTCAGGACTGTCCTGAAGGGTTCGGGCCTGGCTTGTTCCGCGCTCGGAGGGTTCCAGGATGGGGCAGGTATCTGGGCGGGCTGTTTTCAGACGTCTTTAATTAGCACGAATGCATACTGTCTCATGGCAGGCAGTCCGGTTCTGTCTTGTTCACGGGGCCGCGACTGCCAGGGCAAGTACGCCGTTGCACGGGGCTTCGGCATGCCCTCGAGACTGTGCGTTACAAAAATGCACGTCCGGCGTTACTTTTGTGCGCATCGCCCGGGGCTCCGGCCTGGGGGCTGGGGGCTCCCACGGCTCCCAGAGCGGGGGAAGGCAGTTCCGGCCCGGAGCCGGAAGCTAAGACTGGCCTTGGCTCTTGTGACTGCTGAACCACGGGAACGGGTTTTTGCCGGGCCTTTTTCGGCTCTGGAAGCCAGTTGGCATGTTTTCTGCAATTATCAGTTTTGCTCCGGAAGATTCCTTTCCGGGCCCAGTTTCACGGGTGCCGCTCGCTTGGCCGGGATTGCCCGGATCCGACGGGATCGGTCAAGCTCCGTCAGGACCTGTCAGGAACCCTTGAGATTTTCAGTGTCAGTAAGGTTCCGGGGATCAGCCCGGGCCGCGAGGATCCTGGGCCCCAGCCGGGCTCGCGAGGATCCTGGGCTCCAGCCGGGGCCGTGAGGAACCTGGGCATCGCCCGGGGCAGTGAGGATTCTGGTCCCCGGCCGGGGCCGTGAGGATCCTGGGCCCCGGGCGGGGCAGTGAGGATCCTGGGCATCATCCGGGACAGTAAGGATTCTGGGCCCCGGCCGGGGCCGTGAGGTTCCCGTGTGCCAGCCGGGGCAGTAAGGATTCTGGGCACCGGCCGGGGCCGTGAGGTTCCCGTGTGCCAGCCGGGGCCGTGAGGTTGCGGGGCATCTGCCGGGACCGTGAGGACTCGTTTCATTTGCCATGGAAAGTTAATGATTTTCTGGTTTGTAACGTCCTTAAAGTTTGTCTGATCTGGCATTAATCATAATTTTGTCAAATTCTCTATAAAATTAGTGTTCTATTTCATTTTATTTAGTTATATATATTAGTACTGTCTGCTGTGTATGATAATGAATTTCCCGATAATAAAAAAAATATAAAAATTAAATATGATTAATTATTACTTACAACATTTGCAATATTTACCATAAAATAAAGAATTTTCAATAACTGTCACGATCGTTGCCGCTCATTTTGATCTGTCTGACACATTTTATCTATCTTATGTAGTATGCACTGTCATCATGCTATCTTGAATATTCAATTGTTTGCCTCATAATATGCATAAGGTAGACTGAGTTCGCATCGCAAGGCCAGCCATAGGAAAATGTCATGAACAAAGTCGCGTTCGAATCCTCCCCCGCCCTGAGCCCGGCAGGACAGCCGTGCCCTGCCGTTCCCCCCGGAAACGCCTTGCTCCTGTTCCTCCGTATCCTTGTCTTGCTGTCAGTCCTGGGAACTACCACTGCATCTTGGATAACAATTGCTGCTCACCGGGTGAGCGCGGCCCCGGAAGCGAAGATTTCCGCAGTCGCGGACGGGCTCGCTTCCGTGCCGGAGGTAGCCTTCGTCCAGGTTGCAGGCGTTCTGGCCCTCGTGACGGCATTGTTTCTGGCCCTGAGGTCACGGGATGCCCGTGCCGGCCAGGAAGGCGGGAACGGGGACGGAGGCAAGGGCGGAGACGGGGACGATGAAGACGATGAAGGCGATGAAGGTGAAGAAGGTGATGAAGACGATGAAGGCGACGAAGGCGACGAAGGCGACGAAGACGACGAAGACGATGAAGATGAGGCGGAAGCGGAACCTCCTGTCAAGCGCTGGGCCCGCGTTCTTGTCAGTGTCTTCGACCCCCTCACGGCGGACCCGGGCGAGCCCAAGTCGACGCTTGACGTTGCCACGGTCATGGCAGAGGCGCACGACCTGCTGATGTCCGACTCCTGCATGAGTGACGCGACCGAACTCTTCCGCCTGGAGCAGGAGAACTTCCGGCTCGGGGACCGCCTTGCCGTCCTGGAGGCCGGGGAGTCCGGCGGGGCCGGAGAGGGGGCCGGTTCGGGTGCGGAGACGGAGGAGGCGTCCGGGCTCAGGAGCAGGGTGGACCGGAACACGTCGAGGGCCGAGGAGCTCCGCGGGACGCTCCGCCGGGCATTGGGGGAGGACGGCGTGGCGATTTCGGAGGACACGCTCGTGAGCCTTCTCTCGGCGCTGTCCGGCTACGAGGTGCTGGAGTCGTGGGTGGTCCTGAAGAACGCGGCGGTTTTCGCCGGCGAGCTCGCGAAGAGCCTTTCCGACGGGCAGTCGCGGGCAGGGACCGGGGCAGAGGGCGGGCCCGCCGCCGGAACCGAGGACGGCGCGGGAGAGGGCAGGAAGTGCCTTCAGGTGATGGGCTTGGCGTTCACCGTGTGCGATTTCCAGCTTAGCCGGTCTTCCTCCAAGATCGGGCAGGGGTGCCTGCCGCGCCTCGATGCCGTCGTCGACGCCACCAGGACTGCCGTTCCCGCCTCCGGGAAGGGGGCGTCGCTCGGGAGGGCGGCGGGGGAGGTGGTGACGGAGGCGGCCCGCGCTTACGCCTTGAAGATGGACACGCATTTGAGGATGATAGTGAACTGCCGGGCGGAGACGAAGGCCGCGGGCTCGAAGGTCACGGCCGCTTTCCAGGGCAAGGGCCAGCAGCGCGATCCCGTCAAGGTCCTGGAGAATGCCGCGAGGAGCATCCGCAGGGTCCTGGCCAGGTCCCTGGAGCTCGTCCGCTGCAAGGGGACCGGGTCCGGAGGCGGCGTGATGAGCGGCGTGTACCTGGCGGTCTCGAAGCTCATCATGGCCATGGGCGACCTCGACCAGGTGGACAAGGGTCTGAACTAGCGGCCTCCCGCGAGGCGGAGCGGCCTCCGGCGATGCGGAGGGGGCTCCGGGCGGCACGGGAGCTCCGGAAGGTCGGGGCAGAACAGTCGAAGGCCCGACAGAGGATGGAGCCATGAGAGACGCGCAGGCAGCTAGTCCCGGAGAAAGGCCGCTCAGACGCCTGGCTGCCGTCGCCGCCCCGGCGCTCGCCCTCGTCCTCCTGTCAGGGATGCCCGTGCTGGCGTCCGGCCCTGAAGGCCCCCTTTCCGGGGGGGAATCCGGTACAGCCGTTCCTTTCGAGCCGGGTTCTCCGGACGCGGTCTCGGACGGTGTCCGGGCTCCGGGCTCTCCGGACGCGATCTCGGACGGTGCCCGGGCTCCGGGCTCCCCTGACGCGGCGGCGGCCGGGCTCCAGGCTTCGGACTCCCCGGAAGCAGTCTCGGCAGGGCACAAGGGTCCGGACTCCCCGGAAGCAGTCACGGCAGGGCACAAGGGTCCGGGCTCCCCTGACACCGTCACGGCGGGGGCGGGCGAGCCGGTCGGCACGGGTGAAAGTCATCCCCCGTCGGCGGAGAGTTCGCCTGGCGCGTCTGAAGACTCTCCGGCGAACGCGGCGGGTACCCAGGGGCCCGAGAATGTCAGGAAATATCAGAGGGATGACAGGTTCACCTCCGACGCCTGGTTGCGGAGGGAGGGCAACAGATCGAAAAGCGACGAGATGATCGAACGGAACGCCAGGGACTTCATCCGGAGCACCAGAAGATGGAGCGACTCGGACCAGAGGGCGAGCGGCTCCGGGACGGGAGGCAATGCCAATTTTCTTTTGAGGATCCTCTCTGGCCTTGTGATAGCAGCTTTGGCATTTGCTGGCTTCTTCTCTCTCAAGCAAAGGCTTGCCTCGGAAAGCCGCGAGCTCCCGGAAGAGTCTCCCTCTGGCAGCGAAACGACTCCTTCCCCAGGGGAAGGGAAGGACGGTCCCGGAAACTCCTGAGATTCTCGGGGGAAGACTTCCGAAGTCGCCGGACCGCACGGTTAGGTTCGGCGGGCTGGCGAGGCGCGAGAAGAGCTTTCGCGCAAGCGTCCTCGGAGGCACCGGCAAAATCGCCCCAAAAGAAGATCTCCCTGAAGGCGTCAAGGCGTTGCTGACAGGCACAGCCAGCGTCAAGGTCGGCAGGGCTCGGTTCCTGGAGCGGAAGCGCTCCGGACTGAGGCCTGAATTGCTCGGCTGGAAGGAAAGGCTCCGGGATCCCGGCGGGAAAGGACGGCCTCGGTGTTCCCGGAACCGGCGGGAACGCCTCCGGGGCGGGCGGCGCAGGTTCCCGCGGGTCCGGGAGAACGGCGGGCCTGGAAGGGAGGCAGCGTTGGAGCGGGGCCGGGATCGGCCGCGTTCTGGAGGAGGCAGGCCGCGATCTGGCCCCGAGGGGCCTGGACGCGCTCCTGGGCCGGTCTCCGGGCGCTCCTCGCCGCAGTCTCCGGGCGGGACGTGAGACGCTCCGCCGTGGCGGTGAAGTTCGTCTGCGGGGCGGGGTCTGTTGCGGGAGAGGCTCGCCGGGTGCCGCTGCCTGGGCAAGGCCGTCAGGTCGCTCATGAGCCTGAAGACTGCCGTCTTGGCCTGCGGCCAGTACGCCTTGCGCTTCAGCGGGTGGAAAGTGGGGGAATGGCTGCCGCTGCTGGCCTCGGCGTTCGGCGGAGAGGGGGCGCCCGCCCGGCGGCCGGCATGGCCACGGGCTCACGGACTCTCGGACTCACGGACTTACGGGGCCTCGCTGGCCTGGAAGAGGCCGAAGGTGGGCGGCGGGGGCCTGCCGCGGCGTCCCGGAGAGGCTCGTGGCGCTCATGTGCGACCTAGGAAGGGGGAGATCCTCCAGATCTCTGGCATGGTGAAGGGGGACTTTGACGCCCTGGAGCCGGAGGGGTGGGAGCCGGTTTCTGCCGGGAGAGCCAGGGACCCTGAGGGCGGACCAGCCCGGACCATGCGGGACGTCTCGGACAGGCTCCGGACATTCCACGACAGGTGGTCGTCGGAGGTGAAGAAGTCCGTTGCCACATGTAGCGGTCGGGAGGAGGCTTTCCCTACGATCTCGATGCTTCTGCGCGAGGAGGGCGCCGGCTGTGAGAGAGATCGAAGGGAACTTCAGGGGAGAGGAGCAACTGGAAACCGGCGTGGCCAGGGAGGTCGGAGAGGCTTGCTGAGGGGGAAGAGGTCTTCGGGAGCGAGGGGAGGGTCTGAAAAACCGATCATCCCACTATATTTTGCGGTGTCTGGATACATATCGCCGCCTGACGCAGTCGCGAGCCCCTGACGGGCCCATCGTGTGGCCCCTGCCGTTCGGGCACGGTTCCTGCAGGCCGCTTGAGGGGAATTCTCACGTTTCCCGCCTGACGGTCGGGGACCGGCGCTTGCCCGTGCCCCGGCGGCAGCGATCATGCTAAGATCCTTGCAGGAATCGTTGACCGCTTCCGTCCGAATCCTGCCGGACCTTTCGGATTTTCAGGGCTCCGGTATTTTCGACTTCCCGGAGCTTCCGGTCCGCGAACCTGTCCCGCCTTCCCGAAACTTCCGGTCCACGGACCTGGCCGGCCTCCCCC
>JAISFP010000466.1 GCA_031263525.1 Deltaproteobacteria bacterium
TTTGGCCGCTACCAACTGGTCAACCTTCCTTTCTGCCTCCACCTACCTATTTACTCATCGATATTGAAAAATACTCACGGCTGGGACTTAAAGGGGGGTAGGGGTCCTGAATGGTTACCCAAAAGGAAAGATTCTCGGGTCCGGCCTTTCTGTCGGAATGGGAGAGGGTTCGGGAGATCCTGACGGATGGCTATAAATAAACCGCACAAAATCAAGCTGAGATGCAAGCTAAGTGACATACGTCACGGGGGGAGGCCCCCGAAGCCTCGCTCTTCGGTCCCGTGTATCCGGGACCCGGAAGGCCCGGGCTCCGGCAACTCCCTGCGGGAGACCCAGTCCCCGGCAGGTCCCTGCGGGAGGCGGTCGGGGGTGAAGGCGAGGCAGGGGGAAGGAGGGGCCTGGCTCCGGCCTACCTGGTCAGGGCCTGCCTGGTGCCGGCGGCGAGCGTGGACCCCTTCTCGAGGCGCTGGATGCGGGCCTCGCCGTCCTTCGCGAGCTTCTGGAACTCCTCGATGTTGCTCTTCATGGTCGGCAGGGCGTTCGTCTTGAAGGTCTCGATGGCGTCCAGGGCGGCGGTGACGTCCGCGAAGGACGTCCGGAGCTGGTCGATGTTGAGGGTGCTCGAGGCGGCCTGCTGGTGGATCTCCGCGCCCTGCTCCTTCAGCATCCTCGATGTCTGGGCGATGAGGTTGCCAGTGGTCTCGTTCAATGCCTTGATCTTCTCGAGGGTGATCCTCTGGTTGTAGAGGGCGCTCGCGATGGTGATGGCCGTGCGCAGGGCGGACACGGTCACGGTCTTGGCGCGGTCCACGCCGCGGACCAGCTCGTTGTTGTTGCGCTGGAGGACCTCCATGGCGATGAAGCCCTGCTGGCTCACCACCTGGAGCTGCTGCATGTCCGTGATCTTCTGGCGCAGGGGGAAGAGGATCTCCTCCTTGATGAACTTGATCTTGTTCTGGAGCTGCTCCGTGTTGGCGCCCGGGGACTGGGCTGCGGCCTCGGCCTCAAGGAGCTTGTTCTCGATGGCCGTGTCCATGGCCATGCCGAGCTCGATGTCGGTCTTGAGCCTCCTGGTGGTCTCCCGGAGCGCCTGCTGCTCGTTCTTGAGGGAGATGTTGTCCTTCAGGAGAGTCTTCTTCCCGTCGTCCAGGGAGTCCACGATGCCGGCGATGACGTTCTCGGACTTCTGGTACTTGGCGAAGTACTTCTTGATGGGGTTGGAGAAGAGCCTGAGGAAGCCCTTGCCGGAGAAGTCGACCCCCTTCGGGTCGAGGGTCTCTATCTCGTTTCTCAGGTTCATGAGGGTCTTGCCCACCTCGTCGCCGCCCTGGCCGGCCTTCGCGAGCTGGCCGGCGGAGATCTGCATGAGCTGGTTGTTGCTGGTCTGGACCATGGACTCCTTGCCGAAGGCGTCCATCATGGACTTCATCCTGTCGGCCTTGTCGGACAGGGGGTCGTCGCACTCAGCCAGGATGGCGGCGGCGTTCTTCTCGGCCTGCTCCTTGATCTTCTGCTGGGCCTCGGGAAGGGGAGGCTCGGGCTGGACCTCCTTCTTGATCTCGTCCACGTCGGCGAGGTTTAAGGAAAAAGAGTCGTCGCTCATGCTTCTGTCTCCTGGGTTGGGCGTTGGCGCCCTCCGGCACCGGCGGCCGGGAGGGGCGAAAGGGGCCGGGGTCCCCCCCGCCCCGCGGGAGGGCTCGGGAGTATGCGGGAAGGCCGGCCAGCCGGCATGGGCCTGGCAACGGGTTCCGGTCGCCGGAACCCGGGTTCGGAATCGGGAAAGCCTTGCCCCGTCCGGACGCGGGTGTCACGGGGCGGGAGGGCGACCGCGAGGCGGCCCTCCCCGGAAGGACGCGCGCGACCTGACGGTGGAAACCATCCTGGATATATGTCAAATTTTGGCCGTTGTCAAGAATTCGTGCTGAATCCGCGTCTCGTCCAGCCCGGGGCTGAGTCCCGGCCTTCCGGGGGAACCGTTCCATATTCTGGTGCTCCCGGGCAGCGCCCGGACGCGCCTCCTGGGCCTGCGGCACCCGGCCCCGTCCCGAGCGCGGCCTTCCCGGACGCGGTCGATGCGTTCACGTTGCGGCTCGTCCGGAGCCGCTGACTAAGATCGACATGCCCGGGGCAGCCATGGCCCCCTTGAGGCCCGGGCCGTCCTGTCGCCGGTGCCTTCTCCGGGGCCGGCTCACTCTGTTCCGTGCCCGCCTGCGACTGCCCGTACCGCACCCGTCCTCCAGGCATGAGGCCGGGGGCATGTCGATCAGATTATTACCCGTTTATTCAAATGTCGGAATTTGGTTATCAGCCCAGAGGTGGAAAAGTCGGGCAAAACCCCAGTCCTGGTATCTGCTCGCGATGATCCGCTACTGCTATATGGAAGAAGATTCCGACATTTGATTAAACGGGTAATACATCGGCGGGCTGGAAACGGACCTTGTCCTTTTTGGCCTTGGCGGACGGGCTCCATCACATGACCGAGCACCAGGCCAGGTAGCCGTGAGGCGGGGAGACCGGCTGAGGTCGGAGTCCACCACGTCCGAGAGGCAGGGAGCCGGGAGCCTGTCCCGTCTCTGGCCGTCCTGGGGCCTGGAGCCCGGAGCAGGTCGGAGCCCGGGCGGCAGCCCGAGGGGCTTGGAGCGGGGGGCCTTCCCCGTCTCAGGCCGTCCTGGGACCTGGAGCCCGGAGCAGGTCGGGGCTCAGGCCGCCCGAGGGGCTTGGAGCGGGGAGCCTTTCCTGCCTCAGGCCGCCCGAGAGTCAGGGAGCCGGGAGCATGTCTCGTCTCAGGCAGTCCCGGGGCATGGAGCCCGGAGAAGGTCGCGGAGCCCAGGCGGTCGCCCGAGGGGCTTGGAGCCGGGAGCCTGCCTCGTCTCAGGCCGTCCTGGGGCCTGGGGCCTGGAGCCCGGAGCCCGGAGCAGGTCGGAGCCCACCCCGCACGAGGGGCAGGGAGCCGGGAGGATGTCTCGTCTCAGGCCGTCCTGGGGCCTGGAACCCGGAGCAGGTCGGAGCCCACCCCGCACGAGGGGCAGGGAGCCGGGATGATGTCTCGTCCCAGGCCGTCCTGGGCGTGGAGCCCGGAGCAGGCAGGGGCCCAGGACTTCTGGGGGGCAGGCGGCCTGGAAAGGGCGGCGTCCCCGGTTGTTCTGGAGGCATGGAGCTCAGGGCATGCCGGGGTATCGCATGAATGAGGTGCTGAACATATTATGTCGAATCGGAAATAACTCGGCGGAGGGAGAAAGGAAGGTTGCCCAGTTGGCAGTGACCGAAGTTGAAGCAATGCTCTGGTGCCAACTAGTGCAAACTAATAAGGCTGCCCCGGACCCGGAGGGATGCCGCCCCGGACCCGAAGGGAGGCCGCCCCGGACCCGGAGGGATGCCGCCCCCTGCCCGGAGGGAGGCCGCCCAGAGCCTGGAGGAAGGGGGACCCTGACCCGGAGGGAGGCCGCCCAGAGCCCGGAGGAAGGGTGCCCCGAACCCGGAGGATGCCCAGAGCCCGGAGGGAGGCCGCCCAGAGCCCGGAGGGAGGGTGCCCCGAACCCGGAGGATGCCCAGAGCCTGTAGGGAGGCCGTCCAGAGCCCGGAGGGAGGCCGCCCAGAGCCTGTAGGGAGGCCGTCCAGAGCCCGGAGGGAGGCCGCCCAGAGCCCGGAGGGAGGCCGCCCAGAGACCGGACCGAGGCCGCCCAGAGCCCGGAGGAAGGGTGCCCTGAACCCGGATGATGCCCAGAGCCTGTAGGGAGGCAGCCCAGAGCCCGGACTGAGGTAGCCCCGAGTCCGGAGGGAGGCCGCCCAGAGCCCGGAGGAAGGGAGCCCTGAACCCGGAGGATGCCCGGAGCCGGTAGGGAGG
>JAISFP010000453.1 GCA_031263525.1 Deltaproteobacteria bacterium
GGAAGGGCTCCTGACCTCGGGGGACCTCGAGCGGATGTGGCGGTCCTCGGCTGCATCCCGAGCGAGGGGCCCAGAGCTCAAAGGCCTTCCGGAAGGCGGGCATCAGGGCTTTCCGCAGGGCGCGGGACCCCACAAGGCCCCCGGACGGACGGGGCGTCCCTCAGACACATCCGGAGGCGCCCCGAACCCCGAAGCCCTCCGGGAAGGCGGGCCTCAAGGCTTTCCGCAGGGCGCGGGACCCCACAAGGCCCCCGGACGGACGGGGCGTCCCTCAGACACATCCGGAGGCGCCCAGAACCCCGAAGCCCTCCGGGAAGGCTGGCCTCAAGGCTTTCCGCAGGTCGCGGGACCCCACAAGGCCCCCGGACGGAAGGGGCGTCCCTCAGACACATCCGGAGGCGCCCAGTACCCCGAAGTCCTCCGGGAAGGCGGGCCTCAAGGCTTTCCGCAGGGCGCGGGACCCATCAGGGCCCCCGGACGGACGGGGCGTCCCTCAGACACATCCGGAGGCGCCCCGGACCCCGAAGTCCTCCAGGAAGGCTGGCCTCAAGGCTTTCCGCAGGGCGCGGGACCCATCAGGGCCGCCGGACGGATGGGGCGTCCCTCAGACACATCCGGAGGCGCCCCGAACCACGAAGTCCTCCAGGAAGGCGGGCCTCAAGGCTTTCCGCAGGTCTCAGGACCACTCAAGGCCCCCGGACGGATGGGGCGTCCCTCAGACACATCAGGAGGGTCCCCGTAACTCAAAGGCCGCCGGGAAGGCGGGCCTCGCGGCCTTTTTTGAGGAGAGGGGACCCTCAAGGCCCCCGGGCGGATGCCGTATCCCACAAACATATCCAGCAGTGGTCACGAACCTCTGGTCAACGCCGGATGCGGGGTGAGGGGACGGCATGGCATCCGGCGAATGCCCCGGCCCGCCGGCTTTCCGGAGGATGTGGCGGGATGCCCGTCATCCCGGCATCCGGAGTCGGTCGCAGGGAAGAAGGCCGACCCGGGCCGCAAGGTAACGCCGTGTGACTCGCTGGCGGGGGCCTCTCTGCGGATGTGCGGGATCCTCAGATCCGACCCTCCCGGAATCGCTCTCATTATATGTAGTGATGATGTGGGGGGGGGCTACATGAGCGTCACGGGGCGTCAAAATGATTATGCTGGTCTCTGTTAGGACACGATTTCACCTGGCGGATGTCGACGTGCATGCACATCCGGGCGTCCTGATCTTGCCGGTCGGATCGGGGCCGGCAGAAGATCCCGGAGGGTGCCCGGGCACCTGCGGATGCCCGGAAAACAGGGGCGTCCGTCAGCCACGGGCGTCCACTGATCCGTCCCGCTGATGCCGATCCGGACGGCGTGTCCAGGCGGAGGCACGGTGCTTCCGGGCAGAAGCTTCAAGAGGTCAGGAATGAGGAGGCTCCGGGTTCCGCCGAGGCAATCCGGGGACCAAAGGGCGGGGCGGGCTTCCCGGCTGAACAGACATGAGGTGGGACCTGAGGTCGGATGCATGATCCGGTGGGCATGCAGGGAGCCGGGCGGGCGGCCTACACTGAGGTGCCGGCGAGGCTGGGCCGGCGGCCGGAAGCATGATCCGGTGACCGTCCGGTCGGGACGAACGGTTCCGATGCGTCCGGCGGCGGGGAGCTCTCCCGGATACTTCTGGGAAATGTGAAGTCCCCGGGCATCTCCGGGGGATGTGGCATCTTCCTGGGCTCCTGCCGGATGCATGATCCAGTGGACCGCCAGGTCAGTGCGACCGGTTCCGGGGCTCCCCGACGGAAGGGACATCTTCCTTGGGCTCTGGCCGGATGCATGATCCAGCGGACCGTCCGGTCGGAACGACCGGTTAAGGTCCGTCCGGCTTCAGGGACCTGTCCTGGAATGCATGGAAATGTGAAGACCACGGCCCTCTCCGTGGATGGGACATCTTCCATGGGTTCCGGCCGGATGCATGATCCAGTGGACCGTCCGGTCGGCACGACCGGTTCCGGGCTGTCCTGGCTGCATGGACCTATCCCGGAGTGCAGTGAAATGTGAAGTCCACGGGTCTCCCCGACGGAAGGGGCAATTCCTATGGGCTCCTGCCGGATGCATGATCCATTGGACCGTCCGGTCGGCACGATCGGTTCCGGGCTGTCCTGGCTGCATGGACCTATCCCGGAGCGCAGTGAAATGTGAAGTCCACGGGCCTCACATGCGGAAGGGCTATTTCCATGGGCTCCTGCCGGATGCATTATCCAGCGGACCGTCCGGAAGGGAAGACCGGTTCCGTGCCGTCCCGGCGGCAGGGCCTCTTCCAGTGCCAGCAGTGAAATGTGGAGTCCACGGGCTTCACCTGCGGAAGGGGTATGTCCGTGGGCTCCTGCCGGATGCATTATCCAGCGGACCGTCCGGCAGGGAAGACCGGTTCCGTGCCGTCCCGGCGGCTGGGCCTCTTCCAGTGCCAGCAGGGAAAAGTGAAGTCCCCGGGCATCTCAGGCGGACGGGGCATCTTACATGGGCCCCGTCCGGATGCATGTTCCAGGGGACCGGACGGTGGAAGGTCCGGTTTCGGGCCGTCCAGGCTGACGCGACATCCGCCTGGGCCGGTTGCGGGATGCATGATCCGCAGGTCAGGAAGGGAGCTATGCCTGGTTCCTGGCTTGAGTGGGTGATGCGGCCTCGTCAGGGCCCTCCGATGGATGCGGCCTCGTCCTGGGCCTTCCGAAGGATGCTGGCTGGCGGAGACATCCAGGATGCTCATCCTGTGATCCTCCGGACGGGATGCAGTCATCCTCCTTCATCCATGATGCAGCTGAGACAGTTTGGGTGCTGAATACGGACAGGAATCATGTTGTTTTTTCAGAGAGGGTGAATCTTTTTCACTACGGGTAGCACGAGCTGGCAGCTACCTCCTGAAGACGGATGCCCCTGACTTGAGGAGGAGTTCTTCCGGATTCTGGGTTCCCGACCGAACGGAAGGAGCGGGACGGCCCTCTCCCGCCTTCGCGACCGACCCGAAGGCTTCGGGATGGTATCCGTTCACGGGGCAAGGTCGTGGAGATGGACCCTTCCATCGGCCCGGACTCCTACCTCTCTCGCCCTCTATAGACTCGACCCGCATGGCAATCGAATTGCCCAGGTCTCCGGCCCTCCCGGCGTCCAGGACGGCCTGCAGGCTTTTCGTCCCCCCGGCCCTTTCAGGTCTTTAGCCATCCAGCTCCAGCCCTTAAGAGCCTGCAGTCCCTCACCAGCTCGTGAACAGAAACACATATAATAAAGGAGAGCGGACTGAGCCTGCAGTGGAACTGCCGCAAGTCGCTTTAGTCAAGAGAGAGCCACCCGGAGCCGGAGGAAGTTTTCATAGTCGAACCAGGCTGAGATCTCCGGGGCACGGCAGGCTTCCGAGGTGCCGGGAGAGGGCTAACGCTGGCTCCGTCTCGGCCAATCCGTAACCTTTGCTGGAGGGGCTCCGGCAGTCCGCCGGCATTCTGCCCCTTTTTCACGGCCTTCCCTTCCCCCAGATCAGTCATGACATCCTGGGCGTTCCTCCGCAGTTTCCCTGCCTGCCCGCACCCCAGGTCCGACATAACCGCTGCCCCCCTGGCTTTCCCCCGGTCCACTCCTGTCCAGCCGCCGGCCCCTTGACCGGCATGACCCTAATCCTCCCACTGGCCTCCACTCAGCTCCCTTTCCCTGTCTTCCCGCGCCTCCGGTCAGACATGGCCCCAGTCCTCCCCCTGGCCTCCACCCAGCTCCCTTTCCTTCCCGTTCCTCCGCATGGCCCCTGTCATTGACCCGATCTTCACCCAGCTCCCTTTCCCTGTCTGCACGCACCCCTTGAGCTGGCTGTGTCCCAGCAGTTCCTCCGTCTTTCCCCAGTCCTTCCCACGGCTTTCCGCCGCCCTTCCCGCCTTCCTGCACTTCCGGTCCGGAATGACCCCGTCCTCCCCCCGGCTTTTCTCCTCCCATCCGCTGTCCGAACGCTTGGTCCGGCAAGACCCCTGTTCTCGCATTTTTGCCTCCCCTTGTGCCCTGCCGCCTGCCCGTGTCCCGGCCCGTCCGGACGGCCCCGGGCTTGACTGAAAGGGCCCGGCTACCTAAAATGACGGCACTCTGCCCCGCGCGGCTGTTCGAAAGGAGCCCCCCCAATGAGCCCGAACCGTTTCCTTTTCACCTCAGAATCCGTTACCGAGGGCCACCCCGACAAGATGGCGGACCAGATATCTGACGCCATCCTCGACTCGGTCCTGGCCAACGACCCCAACGGGCGCGTGGCCTGCGAGACCCTCCTGTGCACGGGCCTGGCCGTCATAGCCGGGGAGCTCACCACCGACTGCTGGGTGGACATGGGCGAGGTGGTGCGCCGGACCATCGGCAAGATAGGCTACACCTCCTCCGAGATGGGCTTCGACTGCCAGACCTGCGCCGTGGTGAACGCCCTGGGCAAGCAGTCCCCCGACATCGCCATGGGCGTGGACTCCTCCCGCGACCACGAGCAGGGCGCCGGCGACCAGGGCCTCATGTTCGGCTACGCCACCTCCGAGACCGCCGCCTACATGCCGCTCCCCATCCACCTGGCCCACCTGCTGACCAGGCGGCTGGCCGCCGTCCGCAAGAACGGCGTCCTGAACTTCCTCAGGCCCGACGGCAAGAGCCAGGTCACCGTCCAGTACGAGGGGGGCCTCCCGAAGAGGATAGAGGCGGTGGTCATAGCCGCCCAGCACTCCCCGGACGTGTCCCCGGACAGGATCCGGGAGGCCGTGATAGAGGAGGTCATTAAGAAGACCGTCCCGGCCAAGCTCCTGGACGCCGACACCAAGCTCCACGTGAACACCACGGGCCGCTTCGTGATTGGCGGCCCCATGGGCGACTCGGGGCTCACGGGCCGCAAGATCATAGTTGACACCTACGGCGGCTGGGGCCGCCACGGGGGCGGCTGCTTCTCCGGGAAGGATCCCTCCAAGGTGGACCGCTCCGCGAGCTACGCCGCCCGCTGGGCCGCCAAGAACATCGTGGCCGCCGGCCTGGCCGACCGCTGCGAGGTCCAGCTGGCCTACTCCATAGGCGTCGCCGAGCCCGTGTCAATCATGGTGGACGCCTTCGGGACCGGGAAGGTCTCCGAGGACGACATCTCCGGGGCCCTGAGGAAGGTCGTCTCCTTCAAGCCCGCCGCCATGATAGAGACCCTGAGGCTGAAGCGGCCCATCTACGAGGCCACCGCCTCCTACGGCCATTTCGGCCGCACGGGGGAGGGCTTCACCTGGGAGGAGACCTCCGAGCTCGCGCCGAAGCTCCGCGAGGCGGCCGGCCTCGCCGGGACCGTCCCCGAGCCCGTGCCCGCGGTCATCCTGGAGTTCTGAGGGGATCCGTCCCCCACGGGGGGGCGTCCGGAATGCCGGCCGTCCCCCGCGTCTCCGGGCTTTTCCAGTCACGGGGTTCCCTCCCTCCTGGCCCGACCCGGGCGGCTCCGGGCTTCCGCCTCTCGTGACCGGACTCGGGCGACTCCGGTCTTCCCCCCTCCCGATCCGGTTCATGCGCCTGTTGCCTTCCGGTCCGGACTGGACTGCAGCCGGGTGAGGCAGGCCCGATCCCCAGGCAGTTCCATGGATCTTCAGAGCCCGCCTGTCCCGAAGACCGGCGGGCTCTCTCTGTGAGGGGCGCTTCACATCCGTCTTGAATAAATACCTTATATTGTGGCAGTTTGCTTGTTGTCAGTCAAAAGATGGCTGTTGTTTCCGACCGCCTCGAAAGATAACCGTGAAGATTCTCGGGAAGGTCCCTGGGAATTCTTCAGGGTTTCTCCGAATTCCCTGTAATTTCTAAGAATTCATCGGAATTGCTGGAATTTCTCGGGAGTTTACTTGAGAGTTCCGGATTCATGGCGGGAGCACCGGAGGTTGCCGCGAGCTTGAAGCCGTCCAGAAACAGAGAACCCTGCCGCCGGAAGGTCCGGGGCAGGGTTCGCGGGAAATTCGAAATGGCGGAAAGGGAGGGATTCGAACCCTCGGTAAGGCTTTACACCCTACACTCGCTTAGCAGGCGAGCACCTTAAGCCGCTCGGTCACCTTTCCGCTAAGCCTCCGGTCGCGGCCGGCTGGCGGCAGACGGCGAGCGGAGTGTGCGAGTCTTTTATCATAATCCGGCGGAAACCGCAATAACCGTGCGGCGGTGCCCTGGGCAGGCGGTCCGGCAGGGCACGGCATTCCCATGCCAGGGGATGGCGATGCGACGCCATGCACGGAGCCCCGTCGGACCCGGCCCCTTTCCCGTCACAACATACGGTGGCCGGGTGGACCCGATGACTCAAGCCTCCTTCCCTGTGGCCGGAGGCATCTGTGCCCAGAGCCTCCGACCCGGTGGCCGGCGGGCTCCGATGCCCACAGAGCCTCCCTCCAGATGGCCGGCACTCCAGGAGGTCCTCGGAAAGCTCCCGGAGAGTCCCCGAAGAGCCGCGGAGAGCCCATGGGCATCCAGGCTCGTCCTGACCGACAAGGCCCGGAAGTTCGGGAAGTCGGCCAGGCTTCCCGGAAGGGACCGGGAGTCCCCACACGTGGCCGCCCGCCGGACAGGCAGGGCAGGGCGGCCATGGGCCAATTCCCACCCCTGATATCCAGGATCCCCCTGACATGCCGGGCGTCTCGCGAGTCCGGATCCATCGGCCCGGATGCCCCGGACCCGACAGCCAGGACACCCCCGTACCCAACGGCCCGGGTGCCCGGACCCGACAGCTTGGGCGCCCCGGACCCGAGAGCCCAGGCGCCTGGACCCGACAGCACGGACACCCCGGTTACAACGGACCGGGTGCCCAGGACCCGACCGGCATGGCACCTCAGACCCAACGGCCCGAGAATCCCGGACCCGACTGCCCGGGAGCCCCGGAGCCTCCATGCCCCAGAAGCCCCAGACGCGGGTGCCTCGGGCCCCGTCCGTGTTCGACCGAGCCCGTCAGGGTTCTTTAGCACCGGGCGGGAGGGCCAGGAAAGGCAGGCCCGGGCGCGCCTGGGGATCTATTGACAACGCGACCTTTAAAAAGATAATCTCTTAGGCTATACTCTCTGCCTGCACGACTCTACACGAGCATCCCTGCGCCGGCAAGGTTCCGGGCGGGGATGCCTAGGCGGAAGGGTGGCCGAGTGGCTTAAGGCGACGGTCTTGAAAACCGTTGGGCGCAAGCCCCGGGGGTTCGAATCCCTCCCCTTCCGCCATGCATCATTTTTCGGGAAGCCCCGGGGCTTCCGGGAAGTCCGTGAAAGCGGCTCCCCGGCAGGCTTTCGGGGCTTTCGGCTTTTCCGGGACGCCACGGGGCATAGGCATGTTTCCGTAGACAAGTGGTATACAAAGTGGTATACCGGTCTCCGGAGGCAAGAATGGTATACCACCTCACGGAACGCCTTGTCAGATCCCTGGAACCGGGGCCGAAGCCGTACATATCCTATGACGGCAGCGGGCTTTACCTCCAGGTCACCCCCCGTGGTTCCAAATTGTGGAGGGTGAAGTTCGCGCACCTGGGAAGGGGGCATCTGAAGAGCCTGGGGGAATGGCCGGGGGTGTCCCTCCGCCAGGCCAGGGAGCTGGCCGAATCCTACAAGCGGGACTTCCGGGCAGATCGGATCCTGCCTCCAGAGCCGCCGTCAGTGACCTTTGCCGAGCTGGCCGCCGACTGGCAGACGCGGTTTTTGTCGGGGTACACCCAGAAGGAGGCGGACAGGAGGAAGTATCTTCTCGACCGTTTCGTTCTGCCAGCCATCGGGGGCATCCCGGCCAGGGCCGTGACAGCCAGGGACATTCTCGAGAACGTGCTCCGGCCCCTGGAGATGCACGGGAAACTTTCCACCGCTGAGAAGGTCAGGTCTGCCACAAGCATGATCTTCAGATATGGCGTGGCCAGCGGGCAGGCCGGCGGCAACCCCGCACGGGATCTCGCCGGGGCAATCCGGAGTTCGAAGCCTGTCCACAGGCCTGCCATTCTGGACCCTGTCGGGATAGGAAGACTCATGAACGACATCCGGGCTTACGACGGGTCCCCGGTCGTGAGCTCGGCTCTGTGTCTTCTTCCCTACGTCTTTACCAGACCCGGCGAGCTTCGTAACGCTGAATGGGCCGACATGGACCTCAAGGAATGCATATGGTCCATACCTGCCGCCAAGATGAAGATGCGGACACCTCATCTTGTTCCGCTGTCAAGGCAAGCCGTGGACATTCTTTCGGGGCTTGGGCCTCTCACCGGAAGCGGGCGGTTCGTCTTTCCGGGAGCGCGTACCGTGTCGAAGCCGATTTCCGACATGGCCTTGGGAGTGGCCCTGAGGACCCTGGGGTATGCTCAGGGCACGATCTGCCCCCACGGCTTCAGAGCCATGGCTTCCACCACCCTGAACAGGCTTGGGTACCCTTCGGACTGGATTGAGCGCCAGCTGGGACACTGCGAACGAAACGGCGTCCGTGCCGCCTACAACCACGCCGACTGGTTTCAGGATCGGAAGCGCATGATGCAGGAGTGGGCCGATCATCTGGACAGCCTGGCCGAGGCGGCGAGGGGGGGGACTAGTTGACCTTCCTCGGCCTCCCCCTTCTGGCCGTCGGGTAGACGCCCTGAGGCAGTGCCTGGGGAGGCAATGCAGAGGGGAGGGGGATGCCGTTCTTCCTGTCCTCCACCCACTGGTTTATCGCCACGAGCGACCAGGCCATCCTACCGCCGAGATAGGGGACCGGAGCGGGCAGGAGTCCCGTCCGGCAGTGCTCGTATACAGTGGTGAGGCCGAGACCGGTAATCTCGGCCACCTGCTTCGCCCTGATCAGCCTGTCGGGCACCAGGCGGTCTATGTTGTTCATTCAGTCCTCCTTGTCGGCGGGCAGGGCCGCCTGCATCTCGTCCAACATGTCCTGTAGAAGGGCCTGGGTGTCAGACCCTCCGTAGACCCAAAATTCGTAAGCAAGCTTACTGTCAGCCTGCTCCAGGTCCTCAATCCACGATTTCAGCTTCTCCTCGGGTATCTCCACGGTCATCTAGTCCTCCTTGAAGGCAGGCACGACCGCCTGCATCTTGCGCAACAGCTCCTTTACAAGCGGATGGAGCCCCCCCTTATAAAGACCGTCGTTTATCTTTTCCGCAAGCTTGACCCATTCCTTAAGGGTCTCCATGTGTATCTTCATGTTCATCTGGTCGCCCCACAGAACCGCGAGGATCTCCTCGCGGACGTAGTCCCCCGCCGCTTCCATAGCCAGGTAGTCTCCCTCGATGGCGCTGAAGTCCAGCGCCTCGGCCCATCTCCGGAGCGTCTCCTCGGCTATCGGTATCAAGCTCATCTAGTCCTCCTTCTCCTCGTCCATGAACCCCAGCTCCTTCGCCTCGTTGATCAGCTTGTCATACGCCCTCGCCCCAAGCTCGTTTAAGGTGTCCAGCTTGTTGGCTATTATCGCGCCCAGCGACCCTTCGTAACCTACATCATTATCCGTAAAATATGTTGCCTCCTTGTGAAGCATCCGCCCCACGGCTTCTACTTCCTCGATTGTCGGCACTCCACTCTTTCCTATTGCCATCGCTAGTCCTCCTTCTTCCGGTCCGGGGGAAGAACCAGCCTCGGGGGGCGCGCTTTCCGAATCAGAGTCCGGAACGCCGCCCGGACCGGATCGTCAACCTCCCGGTCCGGGTCGTCCAGGATCCGGAACTGCCCGATGCCCTTCAGCAGTATCCCGTGTTTCTCGAGCTCTCTTTTGTCCTTGTCATCCATCGCTAGTCCTCCTTCTTCCTGCGGTTCAGCTCTATCTTGCGGACGCGCGCCATATATTCCAGATTCTGGATGTTAACCCAGGCCCTGGCCAGCTCCGGCTGGCCGGGGCCTATTTCCGCGTTCAGCTTCTTTTGAGTCCCCCGTTTCCCGATGGACAGCGCCAGGTTGTCAAGGTCACAGTTCAACGTGTTGCCGTCCAGGTGGAGAACCAAAGCGCCTTTCGACAGCGGTCCGTTGACCTCTTCCCAGACCATGTTGCGCTTGAATTTCCAATTAGCGCTATCTGGTTTGACAATGACTTGGAGGTTGCCACGGTAATTTATTGTCTGCTCCGCTCCAGTGGCGCGGGACATGCCCATAACAGTTTCACACTTCTTCCGAAGCGCTGTTGCCGTCTTGGGCCTGAACCTGGCACCGAAGGTCGTCACCAATTCCTGCCACGGCATAAAAGGATAATTGTCCCTGAGAAAGTTGTTTTCCTCATCAGAATAGCGAGGTTTTTCAATCATCCTTATCCTCGTCCTTAAACGTCCTCACCGGGATGGCTTCGAATACGGGCTTGGCGAAGGGTCCGGGGTCCTTCCCCGTGATGGCTGTCGCTATCTTCGAGTTGCCCAGGCTCGCCGCCGTCTTGTAGGCGTCCAGCACAAGCTTCTGCGTTCCGATTATCTCCCGGCTTACGTTGCTCACGGCGTTCGCCCGCTTGATCTCGAGGAGCAGGTCGTCCCCCTCGAGGGTGCCGTCCGAAAGCCGGGCCATGGCCCTGAAAAGGTGGTCGTTCAGATCCGCCAGGGTGTTCTTGGCCATGTCCTAGTCCTCCTCGTCCAGGTTCAGGTACGCCGGGTCGATGATGCGGTCGCCGGGCACCGCCAGGCGGCGGACGGTCACCACAGGGGGCGGTCCGCCCTCCATGAGTTCCGGCACGTCCTCGGGCGCCTGGACGTCGTCGCCGAACCCCCTGATTCCGAACTGTTCTGCCAACTTCTTCATGTCTTCCTCCTGTTCTCCCTGTACATCAGCCTGGCGTAGGATCTCAGCCCGAAAAGCTTGTACAGCCGTTTGGCCGGGCCGTTATGGTTCAGGACGCACAGCTCCAGACCGCAACCTTCGGAATCCGTCAGCTCAGTCAGCCTGCGGAAAAGGTCCGTGCCTATGCCCAGCCTTCTCCATGCAGGCATGACGTAGAAGGCGTAGGGCGAGTAGTTAATACCTTCGTTATCTTTCCGGGCGACCATGATACCGACAGCCTCGTCCTTATTCAGGGCCAGCCAGATCACGGTACCCTCGTAATACTCGTATCTGTTCACGGGGGGGGGGTGGAGGCTTAGGATTCTCAGGTAGGCATTGTGGCATTTCTGCCACTGGAAGGCATCCGACTCACACCTCGTCCGACATGTGCGGTATGAGTGCAAAGATTTCTTTTAGCAAAATTCAGGCCAAAACAA
>JAISFP010000478.1 GCA_031263525.1 Deltaproteobacteria bacterium
ACGGACATTTCACTCAAACCAGAATTTGGGGGAATTTGCGGCTTCACTGAAGATGATATGGACATGGTTTTCGGAGATATGTACGAGGATACTCTGATTGGCTTGAAAGCCAACAAACAAATCGCCTGGAATTCTAAAAGAAAAGGTCTGAAAAATAAAATTATGAAATATTACGACGGGTACAACTGGCTCGGGGAGAAAAATGTTCTGAACCCGTACTCTTTGATAAAGTTTTTTGATAAAAAGAAATTTGGTCCTTACTGGCCAATGTCTGGGAAACCATCTCTTCTCTCCGCGTTTGTTAGTGAAAATCCTTTGGACATCATCAAGCCTAAACTGGACGGCCATACTGCAGATGACCTTAGTATACTTAAGCCTGCAACAGTCCTTTTTCATAGCGGTTATTTGACTATACATTACTCTGAAACCAAAGATCGGAAGATGGATGATAATACAACAATACAAGTTGAAGAATACACCTTTAAAATTCCCAACTTAGAAGTGGCATATGGTTTCGCGTTTACCGTTTTTAGAAGTGCATATGATCCCAATAATAAATTTTTTAGCAGTTTTTCTGAGAAACTGCCGGCGTCCCTTCTGAAGAATGATTCCGAAGAAACTGCAACTCAGTTGCATAACCTTCTTTCAGCAATTGCTTCCGAACAACACGATCCTAGCAAAAAACATTACCATGCCGTTATACAGGCCGCATTGATCGCTACGGGGATTGAAGTCATTGGTCAGACGCAAAGCTCACAAGGCAAGTCAGACATGACCGCATTTCTTAAAAACACTCGCGTTGTGATCGAGGTTAAATACTGCAAAACTGGTGAGAAAGCAAAATCTGAAGACTACGCCAAGAAAGAACTCGCAACCGCTCTCGACATAGCTGCCAAACAGATTAAGTCGAAAGACTATGCGGCACCTTTCAGAGTGGCAGGAAAGAAGGTCATATGCGTTGCCATTGCAGTTCGTGGACGTGACGAGGTCGCTGTTCGCTTCCTTGAGCACTAGGATCCTAACAGTGGCATTTCTGTAATCCTGAGCATTTTCGGAAGTAATTTTTAGTTATGCTTTGGATAAATGGCTCTCATAACGATTGAATTTCCAGTAGGAACATAGATGGCGGCGTTGTAAAAATTGCAACACCTTCATTTATGTCTCCTGTTGCAGAATCATCGTCCCAGCTTAACGTAAACTGTTCTCTGACCTCTCTACCAGCATCCCGCCGCCGGCTTCCGGACACCGTATCAGCCTATAGCATACGACTCACACCTCGCTTCCTCCTTGCATCTTGCCTACCCGTATACTGTTACTAGAATATAATCCATTATGGCAAGCTCTACTTTTATATTTAAAGTTATATGAATAATTTAAATTTTTAAATTTTCCATTAATCATGGAGAATCAGACAATATTGAATGATAAAATTTCTTGGTCATATGCGATGGCTTGCCTGGTACAGAGTATTGCTTACTCACTTCACAGGGGCGGGTTAACCAACTAATGAGAGGTGGTTCATGGCTCACTGAGGTGGACTAACTAGAAGATATGGGTGTGTCAGTGCATAAAGCGAAATGATCCAGGCAACTAAATTTTTTGATAAATATTCTGTCTGTTGACAAATTTAATAAGAATATATTTATTCAGATGTCTGGATTGACTAACCGAAATGCTGGATATCTTTGATAATCAAGGGATATAAACTTATAGATTCATTTGCAAATGAATATTTGGCATCTTATCAGAAATAGGAATCATCTTAAAATATTTATCATGTCATTAGGCGTTATGTTGCTTATAATTTCCCTCTTGTACCAAATGAAAAATAATTAATTTTGATATTTGTTGAAAATGCACATAATTTCTTACAGTCAAAAATATATATATATGCTCTATTAACTCAAGCTATCATTAAAAATTATTATCTAGATTTATATAATTTTACACAAATATGAAGTTAAAATTATTTGAAATAGGGAAAAATTTAGTAAATTTTGATGTCAGATACTACCAGATCAGATATTTTGGATGATCATTTCCCGGTGAAACGCGGTCGGATGCTACACAAAACGACGTTTCATGCGGCGAGCTACAGGGCATGCACTGCCTTATTGACGGTGTCAGGCAAAACGATATCTTGCAGATTGTTGTCGCCGGCCATACAAGAGACCATGACATGCAACGGGGTCCGTAAGGCCGACTGGGGGCACGGACTAGTCTAGAAAACCATCAATGTTATACGCATAAATTGTGCCAAACACCTAAAGTTGGCTTCAGGCCTAACATTTATTATTGCTACAGCTTCCCAGTCTCGGGGGTGCCCGTGCCGCACGTGGCGATCCACTTCCGCCAGGCTCCGGGGGATCTCCTGACTCGAGATGGGGGGGGAGAACCTCCGGATCGCCCTCGAGCTTGTCCGCCGGGACGGTGCCGCCCCTTCCGGCCGGGAGGCGGGGAACCAGGCATGGGGCTCTTCAGCTGTTCGTGGCAGAACCCCGTCAATGGTCGCGGAGATCCCGCGCTGGAGTTGAACGAGGCCGGGGATTTCGCGGGGGCGGAGGCAAAGGGGCTGGAGGCCCTGGAGAACCTGGCGCTATCTCCCGAGCAGGGTGCCCCTGACCGGGAACGGGCGCTCCCGCTCCCGGACAGCCTGGGCCGGACGCAGTTCATGGCCGGCAGTCTCGCTGAGGCGTTTCCGTACCTGTAAGAGGCGCTCTCCTTCAGCGCAAGGCTTTGGGGCACGATCATGCGGAAATCCTTGCCTGAAGGGTCAACATGGACGTTTCAATGGTCATGTCGGTCCGTCCCCGCGAGGGGCTGGCCCTCCTCGGGGAGGCTGCGGACGCGAGCGCGGAGCGCCCGGGCCGGGAGGAGCCGAGGACCCTCACCGCCCGGACTGCCGTCGGAGTCGCGCTTGCGCATTGCCGCAGGCGCGAGAGGGCCGTCGAGGTATCCCGGGACGTCCTGGCCGTGGCCGAGCGGCTGGGTTCCTGGGAAGGCGCGATGGTCGCGGAAGCAAGGGCCAGCCTGCGTCGCGCCGATGAACTCCTCGGCGGGCTCGGGTAGCCGCGGACGGCTCGCCGGATCTCGGTCGGCCCCCGGCCTCCGGCCCCGCCCCTGGCTTCTGCTATGCCGGAAAGGTATCCGTCCAGGGGGGGTAACTGGGAGGCTGGAGGCACTTTTGGCCTGGACAACTGATACACTGGAGACCTGATGGGACTGAATGGCGCGGGGGGCTGAGGGGCTTGTGGAAGAGATCGCTTGTTGTCTGTGCTGAGGGTTAGGCCGGCTTGACAACCTTGACCACAGTGAACGGATACCTTAAAAGGGAGGCCCCTTCACTTCAGGTTGTGGATAAGTTATGACTTAACCGCCACAGTTCGGATATTCTTTCGACTTCAACCGAGCGGGAGATGCCCTCTCTGCCAGCCAGTCTCGGGGGCACCTTCAAACTTCAAGCAGGGCGGCACTCGGTCGCATCCAGCGGCGGGCGGCGCTGGTCGCGGCACGGGCCGGAGCCCCTTTATCATGAAAGAGTTTTCCGGGGCCTCGGCACCGGTGACACTGCGACATGCAGCTGTGTTACATGACGCGGCTTTCATGGACCGGGGTGCCGCCGTGCCGCATGAAGGTGTAGGGGAGGTTCCCTCCGGGCCTGAAGGGCCTAACGCGTCCGACACGGGTTGCCGTGGCAGAAGGCAGACTTCAGGCTAGGAGTGAGAATCGCGCCTCACCTCCCCCTGTTCGGTCGAGGTGCCAGCAGGGACCTGGCCGTAGTCAGCGCGCTGAGGTGCAGGGATGGGTTTCTGGTTTGTCGACCGTAGTTTTCGAGGACAGTCAGCGCGAGCTCCGTGTCGTTCTTCCGCCTTTCGCGTGCCAGGTTGATGCAGAGCTTTTCCACAGGGCCCTTTTTCAAGTCAATGTCTTTATTCCTGTGGTAGCCGGCGTTGAGGAGGATGTCCAGTGTCTGGGAATTGAGGTTCAGGTGCATGAACCAGAAGACTGCGGCCAGGTGAAGCTGGGAGTCTGCCAGGACCGTTGGCTTCGTGAGCGTGTCCGGCCCCGCGACGAACGGGTCCCCGTCCGGCATGAGGACATCGTCCGCTGCCTTGCCGTCTCCGTCAGCCATCCACCTGCGGAAGCTCGATATGGCCAGCTCGGCGGTCTGGCTCCCGCACCTTTGCATTCCTGGAGGAAGAGGGTCGGCCCCGAGTATTGTGGACAGCGGTGCCGGGTACGCTATCTGGAGTGATCTTTCCAGCGGTAACCCGCCGCCGATGTCCACGACGGGGGGGCTGTCCTCCGACAGGGGGGGAAGGAGCATGAGGGAGTTCTCGAAATAGAAACCGAGCGTCTCTCCAGCGAGCTTCGTGGCCGCCAGCGCGCAGATTCCCGCCCCCACGAGCAATGCCCTGTGCATGGGGGGGAGGGGTCCGGCAAGCGACGCCCGAATTTTTGCGACGACTTCCCTTGCTTCCGACTGTCTCACGGGCATGCGGTCCCCGACGAGCTCCACGAGCCTTACGGCCTCGATCCCCCGAAGCTGGGCGGAACTGGGTATGCCGGAGCGGTGGGCCAGGCAAGCGTCGGCCAGCCTTCGCGCGCCGGGTACCTCGGGGACCCTGGCCAGGGCGCGGTAGACGGCGCCGGGAAGCGTGACGCCGTAGAAGAACGGGTCGTTCAGGACCTCCGGCGGGAGGGCGGCCAGAAGGCGGGAGGGCTCCTCGCCCTCGGGGCCCCAGCTCGCGACGGCCAGCGCGGCTGCAGTGGCGAAGCCGCAAAGGCCACGCTCCTCCTCGGGGTCCGGGCCGGCGTCTTCCCCCGGCCTGTAAGCCTTCCGCCTCGGCTCGGGCCAGAGCCCTGAAAGTTTCTTCAGGGCCTCCATGAATCCTCCACCGGTCATCGCCGCCTCCTCGCAGTCCACGAGGCTCCGGGCGAGCCGGGTACAGAGAGTCGCTCCCTCGAGCCCGGCCTTGCGGCGGAGGCTCTCCATCTCCGGGACGGAGGCCAGCGGCGTGTCAGGCCTGTCGGGCAAGCTGGCCGCGACGACCATGATCCGCAGGAGGGTGGGTCCGTCCCCGAAAAGGCCGTCGGCAGCCGCTCTCGCCAGGACTTCCCGGAAGAACGAAGGAGAGGTCTCCTTTAAGCCGAAGACCAGATTGACGTAAACGACCGGGTCAAGCCTGCCGTCGGCGAGACGCGGCGCCAGGAACCGAACCAGGCCCTCCGCCTCCCCGGACTCCAGGCGTCCGAAAATCTGCCCGAAAACGTACGAGCCAGTGACCGACGCCATGCCCGTTTCGCCCCCGGGCTTGCACACGGCGAAGAGCGTCCCGTCGGACTCGAGAGCCCTCAGTGCCGTGAACGTCCCCGAGGGGTCGCTGGCCTTCGAGGGATCGATTGCCGTGAGGGCGGGAGGCCTGGCGTTCTGGGCACAGCTAGCCCTGCCTCTGCCCTTTCCCTTTCCCTTTCCCTTTCCCTTTCCCTTGGCCTTCGGCTTCGGCTTCGGCAGTGTCCCGTGGCGGCACGGTGGGGCGGGGGACGTGTCGCGGGGGGCGATCAGCTCCTTCTGTGCGGGTGCGGGTGCGGGTGCGAGGCACGCCTCGGCCGCCGCCCAGCAGAACTTCACCTCCGGGATGTCCGGCAGTCCCGCCCTCTCGCTGGCCTGGACCAGGTCTCCCAGGTGAGGGTGAAACTGAACGTGTCTGTCAAGGCGCAGACAAGGGGCAGGCACGCCTGGCTGGGATGCTTGAGAAGGGGGGATATCGCCAGCAGGTTGGCCAGAGTGCTCGCGCGTCCCTTCAGGCCCTTCCCTGGTCCGAAATCCACGGGCTCCGGGCGGGAGAGGCGGTAGGTGAGCGAGAGGAACACGGGCCGTGCCTCGCGGGCCTCCCCCGAGACGACGAGGCCGAACGCCCTCTCGAGGAGCTTGTCGATTAGAACCGAGTCGGCCAAGGACCAGTAGCGGAACTCGGACGAGATGGAGAGCGCCCCGACGAGCTCGTCGGTGCAGGCGCAGTCGTCGGGCAGCGTGTCAAGGAGAGCTATCCAGTTGGTGCGGTTAAAATTTGACAATCCATAGAAGGTGTTCATGAAGGCCATGAGGAACACCCTGAGCTCCTCGCCCCTGAGGTGCGCCAGCGTGCCACGGCTGATGTAGCCGTCGATGATCTCCAGGACCTTTTCACAGGGGATCTCCGGCTCCCTGTTCTCAGCAATGGCGAGAGTGGAGCGGAAGAAGGCCATTACTTCCCCGCTGACAAGCGCGGCCCCGTCGGTCACCGGCCGGTAGCTGTCGGCAAACATGTTCGCGCGGCCGAACTCCAGCGTGGGTGTCTGCCCGGCGAAGGCGCTGGGTATCGACCGCCGCGAGAGCCCCAGGAAGGGGAAGCCTTTGCCGCGTCGTTCAACGTAGCTTTTTGCTGCCCTCTTTCCTGTGAGTCTCTCCCAGTTCTGGGATTCTGCCATGACAATTGTCCTTTGCTACGGAACTTCCGACTGTCCGCTCGCTCCCGCCGCTTGCGGGAGTGTGTAATGCCGGGGCGCGGGAGCTCCGGCCTGCCTGGAGGGCAGGCGGTGGCGCACCCTGGATGCTGGATCCGGGCAGGGCCGAGCTGAACTTAGCTGGGCAGAAGGCACAACTGCGGCACGGGCCCGGATGCGGGTCATGGGGGTGGGAGGAGTGAGTGTCAAGGCGGAGAGAGCGGAAAGGCTGGAGTGAAGGTCAGGGGGGAGTGAGCGAAAGTGCGGAGAGAATGTCGGGGTGCCGCCGACTCAAATTGACGGGGTGAAGAACAGGGCGATGCCGGCGTCAGGGCCGGACGGGCCGGGAACCGGAAAGGCGGAGAATGTCCCGCGCGGGTAGCGGAATCGCGCGTGAGGACGGGGCACAGGCATGTTCTGATGACATGAGGATCATTATCACCATTGTTCCGGCGTGTCAACTGAGGTCCTGTAATGCTGGAATGTCAGGGCAGGGCAGCGAGGCCCGGCCCGGCCTGGCTAAAGCGCGTGGCGACGTGTCCGTTCATGAGGCAGTGGAAGGTTATGTTGAGGGGAGTGACCGGGTAAGGCAGGCGATCTCACACGTAGCGCAATATATTGGCCAAGTCGTTGACGGTTAAGGCTGAAAGACACTGTGCAGTTCAGTGATGGCATCCCCGTCACGTACTGGAAATAGTCAGTCCGCCGGGGCCCTCTCCTCAGAGGACACATTTGGCTCCCAGGGGCCTACCTCTTTCCCTCCAGGCGGGCTTCTTCGGCTCCCAGATGCCTTCCTCCCTCCCCCCCGGCGTGGCTTCTTCAGCTCCCAGGGGCCTTTCTCCCTCCCCCCCGGCGTGGCTTCTTCGGTGCCCAGGGGCCGACCTCCTTCCCTCCAGGCGGGCTTCTTCGGCTCCCAGGGTCCTTCCTCCCTACCCCCCGGGGTGGCTTCTTCGGCTACCAGGGGCCTGCCTCCTCCCCCCGGGGTGGCTTCTTCGGCTCCCTGGGGCCTTCCTCCTTCCCTTCAGGCGGGACTCCTTCGACTCCCAGGGGCCTCCCTCCCTCACCCTCGGGGTGGCTTCTTCGGCTCCCTGGGGCCTTCCACCTTCCCTCCAGGCGGGGCTCTTTCGGCTACCACAAGTCAACTTCCCTCCCACATGCTGGAGTCCTTGAGTTTGCTTCAGTAGGGGTTGTCTTCATCTCCGGCTGTGTGGGAAGCTCTTCAACTGAACCGCCGCAGGGCGGATATTTCTTTGACTTCGCCCAGCCGGGAGACGCCCTTA
The DNA here is from genome assembly GCA_031263525.1 of Deltaproteobacteria bacterium. Lineage (GTDB taxonomy): Bacteria > Desulfobacterota > Desulfarculia > Adiutricales > Adiutricaceae > JAIRZX01. The sequence continues at coordinate 7,767 of JAISFP010000478.1, forward strand.
CAGTCCGCGTCCTTCTCGGGGGCCCTTCCATGGTTCCAGCAGGGCGGCTCTCGGCCCGATCCTGCGGAGGGCGGAGTTGGAAGCGGCATGGGCCGGAGGTCCTTCAGGGGTGGAGCCCTCCGGGACAGAGGGGGGGAAAGCTTCCGAAACGGGCAGCCGGGTCCGAGGGCGGACTTGAGGCCAGGTGAGAGCTTAGCGGCTCACCTCCGCCTTTTCTGGGGAGGCGCCAGCAGGGACCTGCACGTAATCTTCGTCCGGAGGTGCAGGGACGGGTTCCGGGTGCTTCGGCCGTAATATGCCAGGACATTGAGCGCCAGCTGCGTGTCGTTCTTCCGCCTTTCCCTGGCCAGGTTGACGCAGAGTGTTTCCACGGGCCCCTTCTTCAGGTCAATGTCCATTGTCCTGTAGGGGTCGGCGTAGAGGATGTCCAGTGCCGGGGAGTTGAGGTTAAGCTTCACGAACCAGAAGGTCGTGGCCAGGGACAGACTGGAGTCTGCCAAGAGGGTTAGCCTCGTGAGTGTGTCCGGCCCGGCGACGAACTTGTCCCCGTCCGGCACGCCGACGGTATCTGACGCCTTGAAGTCGCCCTCCGCCATCCACTCGCGGAACCTCGTTATGGCCCGCTCGGCGGCGTCGCTCCCGCACCTTTCCATTCCGGGGGGGAGCGGGTCGGCCCCGAGGATCGCCGACAGCGGTGCCGGGTACGATATCTGGAGGGTCTTGTCTTGCACGAACCCGCCCCCGCGGTCCACGACGGGGGGGCTGTCTTCCGACAGCGGGGGAAGGAGCATGAGGGAGTTTTCGGAATAGAAGCCGAGCGTCTCGTCGGCGAGCCACCTGGAGGAGAGCGCGCAGACGCCTGCCGCCACGAGCATGCCCCTGTGCCTTGGGGGGAGGGGCCCGGCCAGCGACGCACGGATTCTCGCGACGAGTGCCCTCGCCTCCGAGTTGGTGGCGGGAATGCGGGACCCGACGAGCTTCACGATCTTCAGGGCCTCGATCCCCCGGAGCTGGACGGAACCGGGTATCCCGGATCCGGGGGCAAGGCAGCTGTCGGCCAGCCTTCTCGGGCCGGGGGCGTCTGGCCGGATGGACAGGGCGCAGTACAATGCTCCCGGAAGCATGACGTCGGCGAAAAACTGGTCGCTCAGGGCAACCGGCGGGAGGACGTCAAGAAGGCCGGCGGTCGACTCGCCCTCGGGGCCCCAGGACGCCGCGACCAGCGCGGCCGCGAACGCCAGGCAGCACATCCCCCGTTCCTCCTCGGGGTCAGGGCCGCTGTCCTCCCCGGGCCTGTAGGCCTTCCGTCTCGTCTCGGGCCAGAGCCCGGAAAGCGTCTTCAGGGACTCCCTCAAGCCTTCCCCGGTCCTGGCAGCCTTCTCGCAGTCCACGAGGCAGCGGGCGAGCCGGGTGCAGAGCGTCGCCCCGGCGAGCCCGGCCCTGCGGCGGAGGCTCTCAATCTCCGGGATGGAGTCCAGAGGCGTGACCGACATCTTGGGAATGCAGACCGCGCAGACCATGATGCGCAGGAGGACGGTGCCGTCCCCGAAAAGGCCGTCGGCCGCCGCCCTCGCCAGGGCGTCCCGGAAGAGCGAGGGCGAGTCTTCCAATATTCCGCCGACCAGATTTACGAAGATGGGCGGGTCCAGCCTGCCGTCGGCGAGACGCGGCGCCAGGAATCGAACCAGGCCCTCCGCCTCCCCGGGCCCCAGGCGTCGAAAAATATGACCGAAAACGAACGAGCCCGTGATCGCCGCTATGCCCTTGTCATCGACGGGCGAGCACGCGGCCGAAAGCGTCCCGTCGGACTCGATGGCCCTCAGTGCCTTGAAAGCTCCCGAGGGGTCGCGGGCCTTCGAGGGATCTATTCCCGTGACTGCGGTGGCGGGGGGGCTGGCGTTCTGTGCGCCCCTCGCCTTGGAACTGCCCTTTCCCTTGCCTTTTCCCTTGGCCTTGGCACTGCCCTTGCCCTTGCCATGTGGCTTTGACTGGCTCTTGGGCTGCGCCCCGATGCGGCCGGAGGGTGCGGCGGAGGACGTGTCGCGGCGGGCGTCCTGCGCCACCGGCGCGGGCGCGAGGCAGGCTTCGGCAGCCGCCCAGCAGAACTTGACTTCCGGTATGTCCGGCAGTCCCGTCGTCTCGCGGGCCTGGACCATTTCCTCCCAGGTGAGGGCGAAACCGCCCCAGTTCGACAGGGTGTAGACCAGGGGCAGGCACGCGTGGCTGGGGTGCTTGAGCAGCGGGGCAATCGTGAACAGGTTGGCGAGCGTGCTCGCGCGGCCCTTCAGGCCCTTCCCGGGTCCGAAGTCCACGGGCTTCGGGCGGCAGAGGCGGTAGGTGAGCGCCAGATACACGGGCCGGACCTCGCTGGCAGCCCCCGAGACGACGAGCCGGAAAGCCCTTTCAAGGTAGAGATCGATAAGGGCCGGATCTGCCGAGGACTGGAAGAGCGAATCTGCCGACATAGAGAGCGCCCCGACAAGCTCGTCGGCGCATCCGCAGTCGTCAGGCACAGTGCCCAGGAGCCGTATCCAGGCGTCGCGCGGGAAATGAGGAATATTCTCGAAGGCGTTCGTGAAGGCCATGAGGAACACCCTGAGCTCCTCGCCGGCGAGGTGTTCCACCGTGCCCCCCCTGATGTAGCCGTCGATGATCTCCCGGACTTCATCCAAGGGAAGCTCCGGCCTCCTGCCCTCGGCAATGGCGAGCGTGGAGCGGAAGAAGGCCATGACTTCCCCGCTTACGCCCTCGGCCCCGTCGGTCACCGGACGGTAGCCGTCGGCAAAAACCTTGGAGCGGACGAATTCCAGGGCGGGGTTCTGCTCGAAAAAGGTGCGGGGTGTCGTCCGCCGCGTCAGTTCAACAAACGGCAATTTGGAGCCGCGCCCTCTCATAAAGCTTGTCGCTTCGTTCTTTCCCGTGAGTCTCTCCCACGTCTGGGATTCTGCCATGACAGCTGTCCTTCGTTTTTTGTAACTGTTCAGGTGCCCCTCTTTTGAGAGCCTTTTTTGAGGAAGAGACCCCTGATGAGGAACCCTCGAAGTTGAAAAGTCAGCTTTGGATACTCCATATGGGCGTGATAAGTTTCTGTATGGGTATTTTTACTGGGAAGCTCGCCCTGTAGAGTTCCCTTTGGAGGGGCCTGAACAGTTACCGTTTTTTTAACTTCCGACAGTCACGCCGCCGCATCCGCAGGGCGGATGCACGGAATGCCTGGGTGCGGGAGTGCCGCCATGCCGGGGCGACTGGCGGGGAGCGCGCCTTGGGAGCTGGTTCCGGGCGTGGCTGGGCTGAAGGCGCAACAAAGGCACGGGCCCGGATGAGGGTCAGGGGTGGGTGGAGTGAGTGTCAAGGCGGAGAGGGCAGAAAGGCTGGAGTGAAGGTCAAGGGGGAGTGAGCGAAGAGGCGGAGAGAACGTCTTGACGCTGCCGGTGCAGATTGACGGGGTGAAGGAGACAGGGCGCTGCCGGCGTCAGAGCCGGCCGGGCCGGGAACGGGAAAGGCGGAGAAGGTCCCGCGCGGGCAACGGAATCGCGAGGGAGGACTGGGCACAGGCATGATCTGACGACATGATGATCATTATCACCATTGTTCCGGCCTGTCAACTTAGGTCCTGGAAAGTCCGGGCAGGGCGGCGGGGCCCGGCCTGGCGAAAGCGCGGGGTGACGTGTCCGTTCATGAGGCAGTTGGAGATTATGTTGAAGGGAGTGCCCAGGTAAGGCGTGCTATCTCAGGTCAGTCACAGGATATTGAACAAGTCATTTACGTCAAAGGTTGAAAGGCACGGTGCTGTTCAGGGCGGGCATTCCCGTCATGTCCTGGAAAAAAGGCAGTCCGCCGAGGCCATCACCTCTGGGGGCTCCTCCGGGGATCACATGGGTCATCCTCCTTCCCTCCAGGCGGGGCACCTTCAGGCTCCCAGGGGCATTCCTGCTTCCCACCGGCGTGGATCCTTTGGCCCCAGGGGGACTTTCTTCCTCACTCATGCTGGAGGTCGTCAGTTCGATTGTATGGAGGGTGTCTTCACCACCGGCTGTGGGGGCTCTTCAACTTAACCGCCGCAAGTCTGATATTTCTTTGACTCAGCCCAGCTGGGAGACGGCCTTACAGTCCGCATCCGTCTCTTTTGGAACCCACTCAGCCGCAGAGGCCTGCCGAGCGGTAGCCCATATGTTATAGGCCTATCGCCAGGCTGGTAAGGCTACGGGGGAAACCTGGTTAGGAGCCGGACGGATTGTCTGGGGAGGGTGCCGGGGGCGGCATCTCGGCATGTGGACTTGGGAGCTGTTTTGTCCGACTGGTTGACGAAGTGAGATTTAAATTGGCGGCCTCCCCGCTTGCTGGATTTTCTTCAGCCTGGATTACATTGTAATTAATTTTAAGGCCTTGAAATATCACCATTATACCCAAGTCCAATCTTGCTATGTCAGATTGCATTTTTGAAATAATTTTAGTTTGTGCGTCAATTTTAGCATCAAATTTGGAATCTAATGCGTTTATTCTGTTGTTTACATTAGTCTCAATGGACGAAATTCTATTAAATACATGTGAGAACATAAAGCTAAAAATTGTCAGAGATAAGCCGACAAGTAAAATTAAAATTATTACTAAAGTGTTTGTACTTCCAAGTTTATCGGATAGATTTTTTTGTTCGTTGGCCTGCACCTTAAGTTCAGCGGACATATCATTTTGGGTACGAGAAAACTCATTCTGGACACGAGTAAACTCATCCTGTCGCTTGGTTATCTCATCCAGTCGCTTGTTTATTTCATCCAATCGCTTGAATAACTCATCCTGTTGATTGGATGACCTGTCGTATGGATCAGTTATTTCGGGAGTCGGCTGGCCAGCACCGGCCTGGTCATTGTCCTGAGCCAGGGCAACCGCCGGGGAGGACATGACAACCAAGCCGATTATGACGAAGGCGAACATAAACTTTGTGAAGTGAGAGTATATCGTTTTCAACATATGAGTTTTTCACCTGAAAATCCTTGTCTGTGGAGGTCTGAACCTAGGTCTCCGTTATCAATGGAGCCTGATTCCCTCCGGCGGCTAGGTTTTTGAGGGGGGCGAACTTCTGAGGTCAAGAGCCATTGGGTAGCTGCAAATATTGCTGAGCAACACCGCCAGACCCTAGTTCTGGGTGCCGGATGAAACATTGGGGAGGACCCCAAGGCTAACAGGAGCAGGTTAGAGCATTAAGGCTCACGCTCCATACATAGGATTATAACCGAAAAATTAATTTGACGCAAAATTTCTGAAGATCTGATGATCTGTCACGAGGGCAAGCGGGAGTCATGGCTGGCGTTATATCGTCATTGTCACCAGATTAAGTTAGAGGCAGTATTGCAACGGGGTATAATGTATGTTGCAAGCAATGCATACTTTGCATACGGTCTTGCTTGTTGACTGAAGTGAATCCGTTCATATGGGAGTTTGACGAGAAAAATCAATTTTGCGCGCTATGGTTTGGCTCAGATCCAATACTCAATTATATTTTTGTTAATATGAAATAGTAGCATATTTTGTAACTACAGACCAATTATTTAACAATCAACAAAAAAATTTAAATATCTTTATTATAGAATTTAAATATCTTAATAAATTTCTGACTTGTATAGTAGGCGACTACATTGAGAATTTCAAAACTGAAGAGTAAAATTATTATTATTGATGAGGATAATCAGCAGAATTGTAGTTGCCTTGTTCTCTAAACATAGTTACAATTTGGCAACTACAGGGTTAGCCTGTTGAAAAAAGTGAAGACGATATCATTTTAACTAAATTATCAAAAATATTGACAAGCTACAGTTCTTGAGCGAACACTGGCTTGGCTCCAAGATCATCATATGTTTCACTACCAAATCATTAACGAAAAGAAATTATAATTTTAAAAAATAACAATCATGTTGTCACATAATAAACCAGGATTTCAGATTTTATGGAAAATTGATTAAAATATATACATTGAAATACTATAAAACAATTTTGACTTGAATATTGTCACAATTAATGAGTAAATAATAAATAACAACAATATTGTAAATTTTAACAAAATTATTAAAACACTAAGATGATTAAGTTTGTACAGGATATTTTGAATATTATAAATTTGTTAATTATTATTTATTACACAAACAAATGATTGGTTATGGATGTTGTGATTTATAAGATAAGCAATATCGTTTTAAATATTTATTGTAACTCAATTATCTTCAAAAATTATGTTCGGCAATAGAAATAAATCAGTATATTCCTTTCGAACAGTCCATGTCTGTTCAATTATCGTTTGACTCTTATGTGTTTCCGTAGTATATGTTTGTTATCGTACGGTTTTGTTTCGCCTGCTGTCTGAACTTACCCTAACCGGGAAGGTGTCTTCTGCCAGTCTGATTCATCCGTGTCGGAGGATGATACATGAGAACTGCTGCTCTTGTGGCCTTTGCCGTGACTCTGTTTTTTCTCTCGAGGTCTTTTTCCGTTCCCTGTGCTGGCGCTCGGGAATCCGGCACTCCTGACCTGGCCGCGTCCGGTCCGATTCCTGAGCAGGGTATCCCTGTCCGGGAAGATGCCTCCCCGGCTCACGCTCACGGGACTTCGGCCGTGGACGCGGCACGTGAATCCCCAGACACTCCGGCAACTCCTCTGGCATCGGACGTCGGCGGGGTTTCTGAAAGGGCTTCCGGTCTCCTGGAGAGCGGGGACGCGGCAGGTGCCGCGGAGCTGTTCGCCCTCGATCTCTCGGAGAAGGAAGGCCGGCTCGGGCCCGACCATCCGGAAACGCTGGACGCGCTGGAAAGCCTGGCCGCAGCCCTGTACATGTCCGGGGACGTCGAGGCCGCCAAGGCGGCGTTCACTCGGATTGCCGAAGCGCGGGCAAGGACGCTCGGGCCGGCCGACGAGTCCTCGCTCATGGCCCTGAACAATCTCGCGGCCCTCATGTTCTTCTCCGAGGACCACGAAGGGGCGATGGAAGCTTTTTCGCGCCTTCTAGCTGAGTCCGAGAAGGCGCTCGGCCCCGACCACCCCTTCACCCTGGCCGCGGCCGCGAGCCTCTCGGACGCGGCTGAGATGACAGGCAATTTCCCGCTCCGCCGGGAGATGCTCGACAGGGTGTTCCGGTCCAGGGAGAGGACCCTGGGCCCTGAGCACCCCGAGACGCTCGCGGCGGCGACCGATCTCGCGGGGGCGCTGAGGCAGCAGGGCGACCTTCGGGGCGCGGCCGAGCTGGACGCGAGGACGCTCGCCGCCATGGAAGCCGCGCTCGGCCCCGATCATCCCGACACCCTCGGTGCGGTCGACGACCTTGGCAGGGACCTGTACGCCATGGGCGATCGCGCAGGCGCGAGGGCGATGTTCGCCCGCGCCCTCGCGGGGAGGGATGCCGCGCTCGGACCGGGGCATGCCGACACGCTGGGGTCGATGAACAACCTGGGGATAGTCGAGGGAAGCCTAGGCGATCCCGTCACGGCACGTGATCTGCATTCCCGCGTTCTCGCGGCCTACGAGTCGTCCCTGGGGCCGGAACACCCAGACACGCTTTCCGCTGCCTCGAACCTGGCCTCGGATCTCACGGAGCTGAGGCATCTGGACGAGGCCCTGGAGCTGGCCGGGAAGACCCTCGCCGTACGTGAGAGGACGCTGGGGCCGGAGAGCCTAGACACGCTCGACTCCCTCAACAACGTGGGTGCCCTCCTGCACGAGACGGGGGACCACGAGGGGGCGAGGGCCGCCCACTCGAGGGCCCTGGAGGCCAGAACCAGGCTCCTTGGCCCCCGCCACCCCCGGACCCTCCAGTCCGCCCACAACCTGGCGCTCGTCATGAGGAGCCTGGGTGATCCCGCAGGTTCCGCTGCGGCCCTCGAAAGGGTGCTCGCGGACTCCAGGGAGATCCTCGGGCCGGGACACCCGGACACGCTGGGGACGGCGGTCAGCCTGGCGTCGGCCCGCCTGGGGGCGGGCGATCCAGAATCCGCGGTCCGAGAGCTGGTCCCGGCGCTCGCGGACTCGGTGTCCTCGCTCGGCCCGGCGCATCCGCTGACGGCCTCCGTGGAGGCCATGCTCGGCAAGGCATTTTACGCCTCTGGGGACGTGAAGCGGGCCGTCTTTTTCCTGAAGCTGTCGGTCGCGGCCTACGAGGGCGCCAGGGACAGGATGCGGGGTGCCGAGCGCGATCTCTTGCTCGTGGGCCAGGAGGCCATTCAGGAGCGCTATTTCTGGCTTTTCGAGGCGCTCCTGCGTTCGGGGAGGCCAGAGGAGGGCCTGGCGACCCTGGAGCTCATGAAAAGGGACGAGCTGGCCGAGCAGGATCCCCGTGGAGCTTCCGGTACGGGAGCGCCTCCTGCGGCCTCGGAGGCCGTCCTGAAGCCGGGGGACGCGGCCATCCCTGCCCAGGCGTCCGGCTCCCCGGGGCGTGCGAAAGCGGCGGCCCCGGGCCAGGCGTCCGGCTCACCGGGGTATGCGGAAGCGACGGCCCCGGGCCAGGCGTCCGGCTCTCAGGGGCGTGCGGACGCGGCAGCCCCGGCCCAGGCGTCCGGCTCTCAGGGGGGTGAGGACGCTGGTGCCCCGCCCCAGGCGGCCGTAACTCAGGATCGTGCGGACGCGGCTGCCACGGCCCAGGCGGTCATTTTCCATGGACGGGCGGACGCGGCCGATTCGGCTCAGGCGGACGTGCCAGCAGGCCAGGGCCACGGGTCCTGCTCGGCTGAATCGGCCGTACCTTCGGGGCCGGTGGCTCTTCCGGCGCCATCTGCCGCCGGAACCGGAATTGGGGCGCTCACGGCGGACGACATCCTGTTCGGGGGGACGCCGGAGGAGGAGGCCATCGGGCACTTCTCCGCCGTTGCCGGGAGGCTCGCCTCCGCTCCCCGTGGGAGCGCCGAGCGCCAGGCCGCGGCGGACGAGCTGACTGCGCTGGTGGGGAGCCTGGACGGGATTGTCCCGGACACGGCCCCGTCAGGCCAGGGTGCCGGTACGATCACCCGGCTCGCGGGAGTCCCGGAAGGCTCCGTCTTCATGGGCGGTGACGAGGCCATGCTCGTCGTCGTCTCGGGGGAGGAGAGGCTCAGCCTGATGCTCCTCACGGACCGGACCGTAGCGCTCAAGGAGGTGCCTGTCTCCAGGGCGGAATTGTCGGCTGTCGTCCGCGAGTTCCGCTCGGCCCTATCCTCGCCCTCGTTGGACCCCCGCCCGACGGGCGGGCGGCTCTACGATCTGGTCGTGAGGCCCGTTGAGCCGGAGCTCAGGAGCGAGGGGACGGGCACCCTCATTTTCTCCTTGGAGGGAGATCTGAGGTACGTGCCCATGGGGGCCTTGTGGGACGGAGAGAGGTGGCTCGCGGAACGCTGGCCCTCCTCTCTTTACACCAGATCCGCTCAGGGGGCGGACGCCAGGTACGACCCGGCGGGCCCCGTCACGGCCCGGGCCCTGGGCGTCTCCGTCGCCTGGCCTCCCCACGGGGCGCTCAGGTGGGTGCCTTCCGAGATAGAGGCCGTGGTCGGGGGACGTGATTACGGAGGCGGCGGGGGCAACGGCAACGGGGGCGCACTGGAGGGCGTTAGCTACCTGGACAAGGAGTTCACCCTGGCCGCGCTGCGGGAGAGCCTCTCCTCCGACGCGCCTGTCGTGCATGTCGCGAGCCATTTCGGGCTATCTCCCGGTGGCGTCGACGACACTGCCCTCCTTCTGGGGGACGGGGGCAGGATCACCTTGGGCGAGATGGCCCGAGACCCGGAACTCGACTTTACGGGCCTGGACCTCCTCACACTCTCGGCCTGCGACACGGCCTCGGGCGGCAGGGGCGGGGACGGGCGCGAGGTGGAGAGCCTGGGCGACGTCGTGCGGAGGCGGGGCGCATCGTCGGTGATGGCATCCCTGTGGCCCGTGGACGACAGGTCCACCTCGGATCTGATGCGGACGTTCTACCGGGAACGCTACCTGGAGGGCAAGGGCAAGGCCAGGGCTCTGAATGATGCACAGCTCGCTGTCATGCGCGGTACCGTATCCTCCGGTCCCGCCCCGTCAGGTTCGCCTGCCGGTTCCGGGTCGCTGGCGGACGGGCCCGGATCCGGAGCCTCCGGCCAGACCCAGGCGGTTCCGGGGACGCCGGAGCGCGACGCCCCAGGTTCCGATCCCGAAGCCGGGGAGTCCAGCGAGTCGGTGAAGGGAGCCAGTGAGGCCGGGGAGGGCAGTGAAGCGGGGACGGGCGGCAGTAAGGCCGGGAAGGGCACTGAGACTCGGAAGGGCGGCAGTGAGGCCGGGAAGGGAAGTGAGGCTCGGAATGGTGACTGTGAGGCCTGGAAGGGCAGTGAGACCGGGAAAGGCACTGAGACTCGGAAGGGCGGCAGTGAGGCCGGGAAGGGCACTGAGGCTCGGAAGGGCGGCAGTGAGGCCGGGAAGGGTGGCAGTGAGGCAGGGAAAGGCGCTGAGGCCGGGAAGGGCAGCGAAGCAGTGGATGCCGGGGAACGGGGCAGGGCCGTGAGTGCGTCCGGACAGGGAGGTCCCCAGGGCAGAGCGGCCCCCCCCTGGGAGGGGGCCGGAAACACCCATCCGTACTACTGGGCCCCGTTCATCCTCATGGGGGACTGGAGATGAGGTCCGTGCCGGAGGGGGCCGGTCCTCGGCCTGATTGAGGGGCCGAGTCCCCGAATCGGATGCCTGACGGTTTGTGCTGTGCCCGGGACAAGGGCCGGATAGAGGAGGGATCTAGGTGGCATGCAGAGCCATGAATGGCATGGTTAGTATGCAGCCCAGACATACCGAGGTGGACCGGGTCCTGACCGGAGCGGAGGGGAGCGGTCATGAAGCACTACGCCTCCTTTTGCAAAGGCAGGACCGATTGACCCAGATCAAGGGCATGTGGTAAATTGCAAAAGGATGTCCATGGTTAAATCGAACTCCCCCCAACCCCGATACCCGGAGCCTCTTCGTGCCCCCGCTTGACAAAATTCAGAGGAACCAGCTGGAAGCCGCCGTCCTGAAAGCGCGGGCTACCGCCGAGGACGGGGCGAAATCCGCCCTGGGTTACCTGGGAGTGGCTCAGGCTTCCTGTCCGCCCTACCTGAACGCGGAGCAGCGGGCTCTCCGGGAGCGTCTGAGGGTCCACGGACTGCAGCTGGGCGACAGCCTCAACGGGGACGAGACGCAGACGATGGGACGCCTCGTCGAGGAGACCGCCTACGAGCACTGGCACCGAATGCTGTTCGCCAGCATCCTGGAGAGGAACGACCTCCTGATGTTTGCGGAGGGGTGCAGTCCGGTGTCCGTGACCATAACTGAGTGCGGCGATCTGGCCTGGGAGGCGGGTGAGCCGGACAGATGGTCCATGGCGGCACGCCTTGCCTCCCAAATGCTCCCGCAGATTTTCCGTGTGAAATCCCCTGTGTTCCAGCTGGTCTTTCCTCATGAGACAATTCAGGATCTGGAAAAGATTCTGGAGGGATTGCCCCACGAAATCTATATGGGATCGGATACTTTAGGCTGGATTTTCCAAGACTGGCAGTCGGAACGGAAGGAAGAGATCAACGCCTCCGAAGTCAAGATTGGTGAGAGGGAGCTGCCGGCGGTCACGCAGCTATTCACCGATGAGTATATGGTCTCATTCCTCCTGGATAATTCCCTGGGAGCTTGGTGGGCGGCCAGGCGGCTGTCGGATTCCGAACTGTCAACTGCCGAGAACGAATCCGAGTTGCGTAAACTGGCGAGCCTGCCCGGAGTCCCCATGAACTACCTGCGATTTGTTCGGGAGGGTGACGGGCCATGGAAACCTGCGGCTGGGAGGTTCGAGCGGTGGCCCGACAGGCTATCAGACTTCCGGCTCCTTGATCCCTGTTGCGGCAGCGGTCACTTCCTGGTCGCGTCGTTGCACATGCTTGTCCCGATGCGCATGAATGCCGATGGGCTTTCGGCTTGCGAAGCCGTTGATGCCGTGTTACGAGACAACATTCACGGACTCGAGATAGATAGCCGCTGTGTAGAGATAGCCGCCTTCTCTCTGGCGATGGCTGCTTGGACGTATCCAGGCGCGGGAGGGTTCCGCGAGTTGCCGGAGCTTAACATCGCCTGTTCAGGTATCGCCGTCGGTGCCAGCAAGGACGCCTGGACGGACTTGGCCGGTGGCGATGTTGCACTGGAGTCAACTCTTGCCACGTTTTATGATTCGTTCAGGGATGCCCCAGTAATCGGAAGCCTGATAGACCCTAAGTTGGCCGCAACCGGAGAGGGTTTTTATCGGGCCAAATGGGATGATGTCAAGCTTTTGCTTGACAGAGCGCTTACAGCTGAAGCTTCTTACGAACGGAAAGAGACAGCCGTTGTTGCGCATGGTGTCGTCAAGGCCGCAGAATTGCTTTCCTGTTGTTACTGGCTTGTCACAACAAACGTTCCATATCTGTCGAGATCGAAGCAAAACGATACCCTCCGAGTTTTTTTTAGTCAATATTATACTGAGGCTAAGAACGATCTTGCGACGGTCTGTCTTGAGAGGTGTGTGAGTTTATGTGAAGAGGGTGGCACGGTTAGCGTCGTGCTTCCACAAAATTGGCTTTTCCTGTCAAGTTACAGAAGGTTCCGGATTGGTCTTCTGAAAAATCACTCATGGAATATGTTGGCCAAACTCGGTGCCAGAGCATTCGATGCTATCTCAGGTGAGATCGTAAAAGCAGTACTGTTGACAATGAGCTACGGAAAACCGAAGGACTTGGAGTTCATGGTAAGGGGGTTGGACGTTTCGGATGCCAAGACTCCTGTAGATAAATCCTCTCTGTTGGCCGTCGGGGAACTCAAAATCTCTGTTCTGCCAGGGAAACTCGATAGCTCAGACGCTAGGGTGACGTTTGATAAATTCGGTGATTCAGACGACCTGTCACTGTTGGAAAAGTATGCAAGCAGTTTGGTTGGAATCCAGACCGGTGACGATCCGATGTTCACACTGTCGTTTTGGGAGTTGCCGGAACTGGACAGGGACATTTGGGAGCTCCTGCAGGTGACTCCGGCAGAGAAGGCCGAGTTTGCGGGAATGTCGCGCGTCGTTCGCTGGGAGAGAGGTGCTGGATTCCTGTTTTCGGTTCCTTTCTCCTATCCGACAAAAGGACTCAAGGCGGTCGGAAAGGACGGGATTATCATCAACAGGATGGGAGACATATTCCCTTACCGTTATTCCAAGGAGAGATTCCACCAGAACGTTGCGGTCATCCTGCCAAAAGATCCCTCGCTTGTACCCGCTCTCTGGAGCTTTTGTTCTTCTCCGGAATACCGTGATAGTATCAAGACGATAGATAATACGCTGAAAGTTACCAACGCTACGCTTGGCAAGGTCCCTTTCGATATCGACCGGTGGACGGAAGTCGCGAAGGCTGATTATCCGAACGGTCTTCCTGCTCCACATTCGGACGATCCGGCACAGTGGATATTCCACGGCCACCCTTGCGGCTCGGTCGTATGGGACGAAAAGTCCAAGCGAGTCAAGCACGCTCCTCTGCGCATCGACGGCACTGTGCTTCATGTAGCCGTAGCCAGACTCCTCGGATACCGCTGGCCCGCTGAGCTCGACACGGAGATGGAACTTGCTGACGAGCAGCGCGAATGGGTCCGGCGGTGCGGAGACCTGGCAGAGTTCAGAGACAGGAACGGCATAGTCGCCATCCCGGCCGTGAATGGCGAGGCCAAGGCGACTGACCGGCTTCTGGGCATTCTTATTGCTGCTTATGGCGAGTCGTGGTCGAACAGCATGGTGTCCAGGCTTCTTGAAAATTCCGATCATGAGGGTGGAGACCTCGAGTCCTGGCTCCGGGACAAGTTTTTTGCTCAACACTGCAAGCTGTTCCGGGACAGACCTTTCATATGGCAGGTATGGGACGGGCTTCGGGACGGCTTCTCGGCGCTGGTCAACTGCCACAAGCTGGATCGGCACCTCATTGTGACACTAACCTACTCGTATCTCGGTGACTGGATAGCTCGTCTGAGGTACGCCATAAAGACTGGCGGGTCAGAGGCAAAAGGAGCGCAGGAACGCCTGGACGCCGCCATGTCACTCCGGAAGAGACTGGAGGCGATTCGTGACGGGGAGGCCCCTTACGACATCTTCGTGAGGTGGAAGCCTCTGGAGGAACAGCCTCTCGGATGGAACCCTGACATCAACGACGGTGTACGCATAAACATCCGCCCCTTCATGATGCCGCCGGACGTCAAAAAGAAGGGCGCAGGAATCCTGAGATATAAGCCAAATATTCGGTGGGACAAAGATCGGGGGAAGGACGCCGAGTCCGCTCCCTGGTACCATGTCGACAAGGGTGACAGGATCAACGACAGGCACCTGAAACTCGCGGAGAAGGAGAAGTCTCGGAGCTGACGTTCATTGAAATTATATTGCCATTCTTTACAGTGAATATCTATTAGATTTGATATGCCGAATTAATTATTTTCAATAGTTTCTAGTAGTCAATGACTATAGGTTAATATCTATCAGGCAAATGAAAGTATTACCAGGTTAATTAAATGTAGGAATTTTGGCAATCAGCCTATGGGAGGAAAGATTTTGAAACCAACCAGATCCGGTATGACATCGCCATGATTCGGTCTCTAAAGATTGAAGAATATTCCGGCATTTAATTAAACGGGTAATAATTATCCTCTGATAATTTCTAAACATTCCATTTTTAAATTTCAATAAATACACTATGATTTAGGTTATTAAAATTCATTTTGTTGTTTTGAAATTGATATTACTATTATGATTACTTTTGTCTGACAAGCGGATAATTTAACATGTGTTGTCGTAGATTTTTAACAGGCCGACCTGACAATTTTTTGACATAATCCCTTGCAGATTTTAAAAAAGACTTCCCGGGCAGATTTTTTGACAGCCTCCCTAGGAGATTTTTGACTGCCTCCACGAAATTTTTTTGAAAGACTCACGCAGCAGTTTCTGGCCAGTTTCTACGGGCATATTTTAGTGTAATCAGCGCCTTGTATCAGGTTGCCATATCCATATCCAAAGACACGGACAAAGGAAGCAGAAATGTTCTAAAGCGATGTTTTTAAAATGAATGCAGATGTTTCCGTTGATGTGCCAGGCAAGGCTTGATGTTGACTTAAATACGATTTACTGTAAAATATTAACCTTCCGAACAGGAAAACAGGAATTCCGAGATCTCCGCGCCATGCCAAACTTCAGGAGCATCCCATGACTTCCGCCAGCGCATGTCCGTCCACGTCCAAATATGTCCTTCCCTTTGGTCTGCCGTCACCCCCGTCAGTCCCGTCTGTCACTTCCGCCCGCTCCGTCCAGCGCTTACTGGGTACCACGACGTTCCTCGCCGGCGTGGTGGCCATGTCCGTCGTTATGATCCTGTGCTCGACAGCCTGGGCCGGGGAGGTTTCGGAGGCCCCGAACGGTACGTCAGGTGCCGTTTCTGGAAAGGCCGACGACAGGCCGTACCGTCCTGCCTGGAAACACGAGGCCATGAGCCCGGAACTGGAGGCCGAAAGGTCCCGGGCCGAGGCGCTTTCGGACGCACGGGACGACGAGGAGGCAGCAGGGGCCTGGGGGGAGCTCGCCAGGAAAGTTGCCGGCCTTTACGGGGAGGGAGACGGCAGGGCCGTCGCCGCCAAAGTGCGGGCCGTCAGGTACGCCTGCGAGGCACAGACCGACGGCTGCCCGGACTGCGAAGCCGTCGCGGGGCTTGCCCGCGAGGCGGGCCGCGCCTTCGGGGAGGATTCGGAGGAGACTATGTTCGCGGAGTTCTCCCAGGCAGGGCTCCTTTCGAGGACGGATCCTCGGGGAGCCGTCCTGGCGCTGGAGAGGATCTCGGGGAAGGTGCTGTCGGTCTTCGGCAGGGGCCATCCTGCGGCCGTGGCTGCCCTGCTGGAGCTGGCAGTGGCCCGCGGAATAGCGGGCGACGTTCCTTCGGCAGTCTCCGGGGTGGGAGAGATAGCTTCGGAGTGCGCCGGGAGCCATGTTCTGGGCTGCTCCGACGTGCAGCGGTACTCCTACCTGGCCGCCGCTCTGGCCATGAAAGCCGGGGACATCATGGGCGCGGAGGCGGCACTCAGGTCAGCTTACGAGACCGGGAAGTCAAGGCTGGGACTCGAGCATCCGCTCACGCTCGAGACCGAGTCCAACCTGGGCCACGTGCTGAGGGAGGCCGGCAGCTTCCGGGAGGCAAGGGCTCTCCTGGAGCATGCGGCGGCTGCGTCCGAAGCTCTTCACGGGCGGCACGACGCGGCCTCGCTCAGGGCCCTTAACAACCTCGCGGCGGTCATGCGCGGGCAGGGGGATTTAGGGGAGGCGGAGGCTCTCTTCCGGGAGATACTGGGCGCCCAGAGAGAGACGAACGGCCCTGACCATCGCCTGACGCTCGCCACGGCCAGCAACCTGGCGATTGTCATGAACGACGCCGGCAATTTCAGGCAGGCCGCCACGATCCACAGGAACGTCCTGGAGGCCCTGACCAGGACCCTGGGGCCGCTCGATCCAGAAACGCTGCAGTCCGCGGGCAACCTCGCGGCGGCCCTCATGGACGCCGGGAAGACGTCCGAGGCGAGGGAGCTCATAGAGCGGACCGTGAACGGCTTGGAGAGCTCCCTTCCTCCCGGCCATTACAGGACGATTCAAGCCAGGGCTTCTTACGCTTTGACCCTGGCGGCTTCGGGAGACGTCCCGGCCGCGCTGGAACAGACGGGCCGGGCCCTGGCCGAGGCGGAGTCCAGTTACGGCCCGGACCATCCGGTCACCCTTCTCGCGGCAGGCAACCTGGCCTCCGTCCATAAGAAGGTGGGTAACCACGGGAGGGCCAGGGAGCTCTACCGCCGGTGCTCGGAAGCGAACGCGCGAAGGCTCGGCCCCGGGCACCCTGAAACGCTCGTGGCCCAGAACAACATGGCGACCGCCATGATGGAGCTCGGAGACCTGGAAGGGGCTGGAGGGATCCTCTCTCGGACGCTGGAGGAGGCGGAGTCGGTTCTGGGGCAGTCCCACGCCGTGACCCTGTCCATCAAGAACAACCTCTCCGTCGTCTTAAGCAGGCAGGGCGACTGGGACAGGGCGGTCGCTCTCGTTTCGGGGGTGGCTGACGGCATGGCGACGTCACTCGGGCCCGAGCATCCCTGGACTCTGGAACCGAGGCTCAATCTCGGTTCGTTTATGGCCCAGGCTGGCCGAGCCACCGAGGCAAGGGAGATGCTGGCAGGTGTCCTGGAAGCCACCGTGAGGGTCGAAGGGTCCGACAGCTGGCTTTCCGCCAGCGCCGCCGCTAACCTTGGAAGGGCCGCGGCCCTGGCCGGGGATTTGCCGTCTTCAATCTTCTTTCTAAAAGTTTCCGTCGCCTCCGTTCAGAGGACGCGGGCTACACTTTCCACCCTCGAAAGGGCCTTGAGGCGGAGCTACATCAACAGCGTCCAGGGGCACTACAGAGACCTCATCGATCTGCTGATATCCGAGGGCAGGAACGCCGAGGCTCTTGCCGTGCTCGGACTTTTAAAGGAGGAGGAGGCCGCCGGCCTCGATCGAGCGGCCTGGACGAGAGGGCCCGACGCCTCAGGCGGGGAAGATGCGGGAGAGACCGAGCCCGATCTTTTCGGGGGCACGAGGGATGCGGCCGCATGGGCCGACTACCTGACGGCTGCCGGCAAGCTCCGGTCGCTTGAGACAGAGCGCAAGTCGCTGTCTGGAAGAGCCAGGCGCACGGGTGACCAGGGCCTTCAGTCGGCCAGCGGTGAGGTGCCTGGGAGCGGTCAGGTGTCGGGCACCAAAGGCGGCGTAGCCGCCTTGCAAGCTTCGGGCCCAGAAAGCAGCGGGGCCGCCGGGCATCCTTCTGGCCCAGGAGGCGTCGGTGCTGCCGGGCAGTTTTCGAGTCCAGGTGACGACGGGGCCGCCGGGCAAGCTTCAGGCCCAGGAAGCGGGGGGGCCGCCGGGCAAGCCTCAGGCCCAGGAGGCGGGGGGGCCGCCGGGCAGTCTTCGGGCCCAGGAGACGTCGGGGTCGCCGGGCAGTCTTCGGGCCCAGGTGCCTGGGCCGCCGGGCCTGCTTCGGATCCAGGACTCGACGGACAGACTTCTGAGCCAGGAGCCGGCGCGGGAACCCTATCTCCGGGGGAGGCGGCTCGCCTGGAGGAGCTCGGACGGGAGACGGAGGCCAGCGGCGCTGCCTTTATTGCCCTTTGCCTGGACATGCCCGCCAGGCTAGCCGGCGCTGACGCGGCTCCGGCACCGGATTCATGGGCGGCCCGGTCGCTTGCCGCCCGTCAGGCGGCGATCGCCGCCATGGGGGAAGGTGCGGCCCTACTTCATGCAGTGTCCGCCGACGAGACCCTTCACCTGGCACTCGTCACGAAGGACTCGGTCGTCGTAAGGAGTTCGGCTGTATCCCGCGAGGAGCTGACGGGTCTCGCGAGGAAGTTCCGGGCCGCCGTGATGGATTTCACCCACGACCCGAGACCTGCGGCGAGACGGCTCTACGACGCGGTGCTGGCGCCGGCGGAGGGCGATCTCGAGGCCGCGGGCGTGAGGAACCTCATGCTCTCCCTTGACGGAGAGCTCCGCTACGCACCCGTTGCCGCCATGTGGGACGGGGAAAGATGGCTCGCGGAGCGCTGGGCGCTGTCGCTTTTCACGGAGTCGACTCCCTTGAGGATCGCGGAGGATTCCCGGCCGGGCCCTCCCTCCGTGCGGGCGCTTGGCGTCACAGCCGCGTGGCCAGGCTTTTCGGCTCTTCCGGGGGTAGAGTCGGAGATAGCGGCTGTAGTGAAGACTCCAGATACCCCGGACGGTGCCCTGGACGGCGAGGCCCGACTGGACAGGTCGTTCGACCGGAAGGCCCTCTCGGACGCCCTGGCTTCCGGGGCGCCGGTGACGCATGTCGCGAGCCACTTCCGCCTGGACCCGGACAGCCTGGACAACACTGCGCTCCTTCTGGGAGACGGTACCACGATCAGCCTGAAGGACTTTGCGGCTGGCGGAGATCTGGACTTCAGGGGCCTGGATCTGCTTACCCTTTCTGCCTGCGACACCGCCTCGGCGGCCCGCGGGGGAGAGGGGCGGGAGGTGGAGAGCCTGGGAGAGACCGTCCAGAGGGCCGGAGCCTCCGCCGTGCTGGCTACCCTGATGCCCGTGGCCGACAGTTCGGCGCCGGATCTCATGCGGGAATTCTACCGCCTGCGTTACGTGGAAGGCAGGGACAAGGCGGAAGCCCTCCGCGGCTCTCAGATGTTGGTCATGAGTAACGTTACTCCGTCGTCAGCTTCGGTGCCTGGAGCCGGCAGCCATCAGGATGCGGTTGACAGACCGGGTATTTCTTGCGCTCCCGGGACGGAAGGGAGCCCGGTCTCTGGCGATGACATGCGTGGAATTGCGCTGAGCGCGGCGGGAGCTAATGTCCAGGGGACCGCTGGTGCAGCCGTATGGGAGGGGGAGGGCTTCTCGCATCCGTACTACTGGTCGTCGTTCGTGCTCATGGGAAGTTGGAAGTAATGCGGCTTCACATTCTCAGGTCGTAACCATTCAGGCATCCCCCCCAACTGGAACTCAACAGGGGGATCTTACCGACCAAAATGACCTCTATGGAAATTATTTTCCCAATATGAAGTATCAATAGTTGACTCTTCAACTTCAGGCGTTCCTCGACATAGCTCTTT
>JAISFP010000087.1 GCA_031263525.1 Deltaproteobacteria bacterium
CGGTCCAGGGGTGAAAAATCAGTGCTAATCCCAGATCTGGCATCTCATTGCCATGCTTCGCTCCCATAATGTGGGAGAAGATTTCAACATTTTATAATATTTATCCGGAAGCGTAATAAATGCTCCACACAGCAGGCATGGCAAACCTGCGACGACGATCTAACTCAAGTTGCGATCCGGCTCTCGCTGCAGGCAGCGAACGGGCCATTCGACTCCCGCGAATCCAGAAATAAGACACGGCAGGCTCCCTCATCACGATCCGCGTGTCTGCCCGCCGCTCTCAGTCGACACCCTCCCGGATCCTCCGGAACGTCCCGCCGGGGCAAGGCCAGCCGTTGACACAGCCTGCAATTCCTCTACAATATGGGCTTGCGCGACAACTTCTACAACCCATTTTCTTAAATTATGAGGAGCGCCCATGACAGCCCCGCCAGCAGAACCCCTCCGATACCGCGCCGTGCCGGCCCGGGGCGTGGCGGCGCTGAAGCTGTGCCTGCTCATTGTCGCTGTCCTCGCCGCCCTCCCGACCGCTCCAGCAGACGCGCAGGGCGACCGGACGTCAGGTCCCGCAGGCGCGCAGGATGCTCCGGCGTCCGCTCCCGCTGGAGCGCAGGACGACCGGGCGGCATCTCCCGCAGGCTCGCAGGGCGACCCGGCGTCAGATCACGAAGGCGCCCGGGGCCGCCAGTCGCCCGCCGTCGGTTCGCTGGCCACGGCGCCGGGCCCCTGGCGTCCCGCCTGGAGCTTCGAGGCCATGGACCCCGAGCTCGAGGTGCTCCGGTCGGGCGCGACGGATCTCTCCCGAGCTTCCGACAGCGCCGGTGCCGAGGCTTCGTGGAGGGAGCTCGCGGAGAGGGCTGCCGGCGCCTACGGCCCGGACGATCCCAGGGCCATGGCGGCAAGGGTCCGCATGTACCGGGAGAGGATCGCGGGAGGCCGTGGGGGCATACTGTCCCCAGACGCGGCCGAGACGGCGGCGGCGGCGCTCGCCCGCCATGCGGGCCCAGGTTCCGAGGAGGCCCTCTTCGCCGCCGAGACCGCTGCCAGGCTCCGGGCCGAGGCAGGCGACGCCGCAGGGGCGCGTGACCGGCTCGCCGGCATACACGCCCGGTCCCTCGCGCTCCTCGGGCCGGGCCATCCCCAGTCGCTCTCGAGCGCCAGGGCCCTGGCCACGGCCGCCGCCCTGGCCGGCGACCCCGCCGGGGGCGGGCGGATACTCGCGGCGGTGACCGAGGCCTGCCTCTCCGATCCCTCCCCCGGATGCCTGGATGCCGTCTCCGACGCCCGTAACCTCGCGACGCTCGCGGACCGGGACGGGGACCGGGACGGAGCCATTGCGTCGCTCTCCCGCGCCTGCCTCCTGGCCGAAACTCTGGCCGGCCCGGAAAGCCGCGAGGTAATAGGGGCGGCGGTCGATCTCGGGAACCTCATGGCCATGTCCGGGGATCCCGAGGGGGCCAGCGAGCTGCTCTCGAGGGCCCTGGACGCCGCGCTGAGGACACTGGGGCCCATGCATGCATATTCCATGAACGCCCGCGACGGGCTGTCGGCCGCGCTCCTGGCGGCGGGGGACCTTCCCGGGGCGAGGGCCCTCATGAGGGAGGCGCTCCGCGCCCGGGAGTTCGCCCACGGCCTGAACAGCCCCCGGACGCTCGCCGCCGCGTCCAACCTCGCCTCGGCAAGCGCCGCCATGGGCGATCTCGACGAGGCGGCCGCCCTTCTCCGGAGGGCCTACGACGGGGCGGCAGGGGCTCTCGGGCCCGCCCACCGGGACACCCTGGGCTACGCCACGGGCCTGGCCTCCGTGTTGCGGGCCCTGGGCGAACCCCGGTCCGCCAGGGACGTCCTGGCTCCCGCCCTCGCGGCTGCCACGGGGAGGCCGGAGATCGGCGAGGCGCCTGCCTCTGTCGGGGAGGCGGGATCTTTCTGGCCGGAGTTACCGGAGGAAGCGCAAAGCGCGGCAGTGGCGGCCGGGGCCGGAGGGGCGGCCGGAACGGTCCCGGCAGAGGGGACGCCAGGGACTCCAGGGCCTGGAGAGGCGGCCGGGACGGCAGAGGCCGGAGGAACAGCCGGGGCGACCGGGGCAGAAGGGACGGCCGGGACTCCAGGACCTGGAGGGGCGCCCGGAACGGCCAGGTCAGAGGGGGAGGCAGGAGCTGGGGGGGGCGGAGGGCCAGGACGGACGCAGGGGGCCGAGGGACCGGAAGCTGCCGAAGTCCCAGATGACCTTGGGGCGGCCGGCGACACTGAGACCCAGGAGGCGCCTGGAGAGCCCGAGGCAGCCGCCGCAATGCTTGAAGACGACAGTCCCGCCGTCCTTGCCGCCACGGCAGTGCTTGCCAGGACGCTTTCCGATCTGGGGGACCGGGAGGGCGCGAGGGACTTGTTCGCCCGCGAGCTGGCGCTCCGGTCGGCCTCGTCTGGGCCGGGCCGTCCCGAGGCGCTCGACCCCCTGTTCGGCCTGGCCGGGGCGCTCTGGTCTCTTGGGGATCTGGCCGGGGCCCGCGACACGTACCGGGCCGTGGCGGACGGGCGCTCGGTGGCACTGGGCCGGGGACATCCCGACACCCTTCAGGCGATGAGGGCCCTGGCCGCAGCGGAGGGGGCCCTCGGGGACTCCGCCCGGACCTTTCCGGGAGACTCCTCGGGAGGCGGGCCGGAGAACGGCGCGGCTTCCGGACCTGAGGGCAACGGAGATTCCGGGCATAAGGAGGCTTCTGGATCCGGTCAGGTGGGCACCGCAGGATCCGGACAGGCTGAGCCAACGAGACCCGGACAGGCGATCTCCGCAGGAGCCGGACAGGCGGAGACTGCGGGGGCCGGGCGGGCGAGCGCCGCAGGCGAGGGGGCGGAGGGCGGCACGGGTTCCAGACCTGTTGGAACATCGGGAGCCGGACCTGACGGGACATCGGGAACCTGGCAGGCGGGGGCAGCAGGACAGGAGGGGACTGTAGGGTCCGGACAGTATGCCGCCACGGGAGCCGGACAGGAGGCGACTTCGGGAGCCGGACCGGAAGGCTCCGCAGGTTCCGGACCGGAGGGTGCAGCGGGAGCCAGACAGGTGGACACCTCTGGAACCAGACAGGAGGCGGCTTCGGGAGCCGGACAGGAGGGCTCCGCAGGTTCCGGACCGGAGGGTGCGGCGGGAGCCAGACAGGTGGACACCTCGGGAACCAGACAGGAGGCGGCTTCGGGAGCCGGACGGGAGGTCGTCGCGGGAACTGGACCGGAAGAATCAGGCGGTGCCGGACTGGAGGGAGGCCCGGGTTCCGCGCAGGACGGAGGCCCTAAGGAGGCCGTGGCCGGGCTAGAGGCGCAGCTGGCGGTTCTCAGGCAGGCCCTGGCAGAGGCGACCGGGTCCCTCGGGGAGATGCACCCTCTCGCCCTGGCGGTCCGTCGCGATCTCGCGGCGGCTGTCGCTGGCTCAGGGGACACTGAAGCCGCCTTCGCCCTGTACGGGGAAGTTCTGGAAGGGAGCGTCTGGGCCCTGGGACCCAGGCATCCCGACACACTGGACGCCAAGATCGCCCTGGCCACGCTCCTGGACCGCACGGGTGAGGCGCCGGCCGCCCGGGCCCTCCTCGCCGAGACGCTCGCGGACGCGGTCGAGTCAGGCGGCCCCCTGGGGCCCGGGACGGGCGCTGCCGCTGCCTCGCTTGGCAGGATCCTGGCCCGGGACGGCGACGTGGCCATGGGGACCTTCATGCTGAAGCTCTCAGCCGCGCAGGCCGTTGGAGGCGGTCCTGACCGGCCGTCCGCCGGGGGGGGCGCATTGCGGGCCGCTCCGGAGCTGCCGAGGGGTCCGGGCAGGGGCTTCGTTCCGGAGCCGGAGCTGAGGCTCAGGGAACTCGCGGAACTCCTCGCCCGCCAGGGAAGGGCCGGCGAGGCCCTGGCCGCCCTGGCGCTCCTGAAAAATCTGGAGCTCCGCAGCCTCGATCCCTCCTACATCGCCCCGGAACGGCCCGGCACGGGTGCCGGCGGAGCAGGAACGGATTCCGGCGGGGCAGTATCAGACGACCACGACCCGGACGGCCCGGATGCCTGGCTGTTCGCCGGCGGCCCGGACGGGGAAGCCTGGAAGGCCTACCTGGCGACGGCGGCCCAGAAGTTCTCCCTCTCCTCCGAGCTGGCCGCCCTGGAGGCCAGAAGGGCCGCGGGCGGCCTCGCGCCATACGACCAGATCCGGCTCGCCGCCGTCCCGGAGCAGCTGGAAGGGGCCAGGGCGGGATTCGCCGACTTCCTCGGGAAGCTCCCTGAACTTGTGGACGGCGACGTGGCCCGGGCCGTCCTCCCGCCCCCGTCAACGCCTCCCGCCTGGCTCGGGGCCGTGCAGGGGCTGCTCGGGGGCCCCGGCGGGGGGACGGCGCTCGTCTGCGCCCTGGCGGGGGAGGGCGGCCTCGTCCTCATCACGGTGACGCCCGGCTCGGTCATCGTCCGTGAGACCGGGACGGGACGCGCGGAGCTCACGAGGCTGGCCCTGGAGTTCCGGGAGGCCGCCGCGGATCCGGCCAGGGATCCCCGGCCCGAGGCGGCGCGGCTCTACGACGCGCTCATAAGGCCAGTCGAGGCCGACCTTGAGGCGGCAGGCACGGGCCCCCTCCTCCTGTCGCTGGACGGGGAGCTCCGCTACGCGCCCCTGGCCGCACTCTGGGACGGCGAAAGGTGGCTCGCCGAAAAGTACCCGCTGGCCCTGTTCACGGGCTGGGACGCCCTGGGGCGGAGTGGCCGTCCTGGACGTGCCTGGACATCCCCGGCTTCCGCCTCATCCCCCGGTCCCGACCGGGGGCAGCGGACCGGACAGGGGACGGGACCGGAGCAGGACCAGGATGCCGGGCTGAGCCAGGACGCAGACCAGGGCTGTGAGCCGGGCCAGAATCAGGACGCAGTCCTGGGCCAGGAGCCGGGCCAGGAAGCTGGCCGGAATCTGGGCACAGCCCGTGGCCGGGAAGATGACCAGCGTCAGGACGCTGCCCAGGGCCAGGAGCCGGCCCGCGGTCAGGAAACAGGCCAGAGCCTGGGTCAGGAGGCAGCCCGGGGCCGGGGGCCGGGCCAGAGTCAGGAGGCATGCCAAGACCAGGAGCCGGGCCTGAGACTGGAGGCAGACCGGAGCCAGAGTCAGGAGGCAGACCAGAGCCGGGGGCCGGGCCAGGGTCAGGCCGCAGGCCAGGTCCGGGTGCCGGGCCAGGAAGCCGGCCGGAACCGGGGCGCTGCCCAGGACCAGGCGCCGGGCCAGAGTCAGGCCTCAGGCCAGGGCCGGGGGGCCGGAGAAGGGGGAGGTCCGGAGACGGGCCGGGCGCAGGGCACGGACCGGGGGACTGGACAGATGCCCGTGGCCTCACCGGAAGGGGCCCATGGCAACCTGGGCAGGAGGCTCATGCCTGCCGGAAAGCTCACCCGCGAGTCCCTTTCTGCGGCCCTGGCCGAGCTCCCGGACGGCAGGGCGATTTTCACGGACGCCCCCCTCCGCATGGACCCGGCATCGCTCGCGGACTCCTCGATACTCCTGGCTGACGGCGGGAAGCTGTCGCTGAGGGCCATGAGGGCCGGAACGGCTCTTTCCGGCACGGATCTAGTGGCTTTCGAGGGCACGGACTTCTCTCAAGGGATCGCCAGGGGGGACGGCAGGGAGGCCGAGGCCCTCGGCGAAATTCTCCTGGGGGCGGGGGCCGCGAGCGTCCTGGCCGCACTGACGCCCGCCGACACGGGCGCTGCCTCGGAACTCGCGGGCGCGCTCTTCCGCCTGCGCTTCGATGAAGGCATGGGCATGGCCGAGGCTCTCAGGGAGGCGCAGCTTACGGTCATGAGGGACGTCGGGGGCGCGCCGGCGCGCCGCCCGGAACCCGTGGAGGCGGCCACCGGTGAGGGCTCAAGCGGAGCAGGTCACACGGATGGTGGAGCCGGAACGGGTACGGGCCAGGTAACCGGGACTTTGCCCGGAACGGTCCATGGAACCGAAACTGGGCCCGATTCCGGAACGGCTGCTGGCCAGAGAACTGGAGCGAGAACGGCGGACGGTCAGCCAACTGCCGTCAGGGAGGGAAACCAAAGCAACGCCCAGGAAAGAGGTCGGGCATCTGGTGAAGAGCCCCCTTCAGCCCAGCGCTGGGACGGCAGAGGTTTCTCTCACCCTGCATTCTGGGCACAGTTCGTCGTCATGGGAAGCTGGAGATGAAATGCGATTCTCGAAGCCTTTCCCCACGCACAATCGCTCCAATCCTTAAACCTCAAGCCATTAAAATTATTTTTAAAAGTTTAACATCCTAAATTGTCTCACTGTGGAACGACTTAGATTTTATCTTTATGGACCAATCTCAATTTTCTGAATTGAAAAGTTTTTAAAATTCATTGTTTTAGCTCATGGCAATAGCTTGAATATTTCATAAACATCCTCATCGTGTCATCTGATCCAAACCGTAGCCGTGATGAATCCTGCAATACTGCACGAATCATCCATTCTCGCGGAAATGCGTTATCCTTCAGCTGTAAAGTCGTTCTGTTTGTTTCAAAGTGCAGGACAATCAACTTTAATTTGACACCCTGTCCTTTAATTTGACACCCTGTCCTTTAAAGTGTATGGTGAACTCAAAGTCAAGCTTAGATCGGTTCCATATGTTGCCGGCACGGGGTTTACCCCGGTTCCGGCATCCGGATCCGGCACTCCTGTCTCTATGTTCATCCTGATGCCGGCCCGGTCCAAGATGAAGGAGCCCTGCCCGCGTGCTGGAGTTCTCCGTCAGAGAAAGGACAGAACATGCACAGCACTCCGAGAAACAAGACGCCAAAACGTGCGCCGTCGTTTTTGTGTGCGCAGTCCAATTTTTCCGTTCTGGCGTTCGTGATTCTGCTTTCCTCCGGCGCTTTCGCGCAAGAGATCGTCTCTGCCGGAACCCTTCCGGACGCGGACATCACGCTGACCCAGGCAGGCCTGCAGTACGGACAGCCCGGCTTGAATGAGGGACAATCCGTCATGCCGGACAGACCGGCTGACATGAAGTCAGGGCTTGCAGGCTTCCAGCACGGACAGGCATGCTTGCGGGAACGAAATGCTGACATGCATGTGGAACAGACGAGACGGATCGCGATGACCGCCGACGGCAGGATGCCGCCGGCCTGCAGCCATGACGCGGGACCGGAGCTGGTCCTGGCTCAGGGAGGACAGAAGATGGCCAGATGGACAGTGGCAGTGAGGATTGTCCCGAGAGGGGCAAGTTCCGGGACCCAGACGAACGTCACGGTGACGGCCGGTTCCGAGCCGGAAGCCAGGGCGGCGGCTGTCGCGGAGACCGAGCGCAAGAAGCCGGGCCACGTCGTCACTGCCGTGTCGGCCAGGAAGATCGGCTAGCCCCCTCCACCTTTCTCAGCGCTTCGCCACGCATCGCCACGCGTCAAGCCGATCCTTGCGGGCCCCACGCAGAGGAGAGCAGCCGATGGAACAGGAATCTTCCGGAACGTGTCCGCGCCGCGGGCCGTTTCCTTTCGCTTTCGCGCGACTCGCCGTCCTGGCCGTCCTTGCCGTCCTGGGATTCCACCTCGCGGGATCGCCGCCAGCCGCCCTGGGAGAGACCGTCTCCAAGCGGGAAAAGCTCGAGCGCGACGTGGAGGAACGCACGCGTACGCTGGGGCCCGAACACCCCATGACGATGGTGACGAAAATGCTCCTGGCGGACACCCTGATGAAGATCGGGGACTACCCGGCGGCCCGCGATCTGCACGTCCAGATCATCGAGAGCATGGAAAGGAGTCCGGGGCCCGAACATTCCTCGACGCTCAGCATGAAGAGCAGCCTCGCCAAAATCCTAATGTCCATGGGCGACATCCAGGGATCGCTGGACGTCAACAGGCAGCTGCTCGAGGCCTATGAACGCACCCTCGGACCTGACCACATGCTGACGCTGGCCTCACGGCGTTCCCTGGGGACATCACTGGCCGCCGCCGGCGAGCATGCCGCCGCGGCGGCAACCCTCTCCCTGGCGATCGAGGGGCAGGAACGGACCCTGGGCTCAGATCATACTGAGACCCAGCTGTCCAGAAGCATTCTGGCCATAGTGCTTACGGCGACCGGCGAGAATGCCGCCGCCATGGAACTGGGCGCCAGCGTGGTCGAGGGCCTCGAGCGGAGGCTGGGACCCGATCACCCGCAGACGCTCTCGGCCAAGCTCCAGCTCGTGGCGACGCTGCGCGAACTGGGGGCCTTCGAGGAGGCCCGCGAGCTGAACGCCCAGCTGATCGATGCCTACGAGCGGACCTTCGGACCGGAAAACATGCTGACGCTCGTCGCGAAGGGCAACATGGTGTCGGTGCTGCGCGAGACCGGGGACCTCGCCGCGGCCCTTGAGCTGGGCCTCCGGACGCTCTCGACGAACGAGCGTGTCCTTGGCCCCGACAGCCCCGTCACGCTCGTCTCGAGAATCTCCCTTGCCATGGTCCAGGCCGACCTGGGGGATTTCGCCACGGCGCGCGACAGTTGCGCCCTGGCCGTCGACGGTTTAGGGCGGATGCTCGGGCCTGACAGCCAGGAGACGCTATCCGCGATGAACGACCTGGCGACGGTCCTCCAGACGCTCGGGGACTATCCCGCGGCACGGGACATGTTTGTCAGGGTCACGGAGAAGTCCGGGCAGGCGCTCGGGCACGACCACCCGAGCACGCTCGCTTCCAAACACAACCTGGCGACGGTCCTGCGAAGGCTCGGCGACTACCGGGCGGCACAGGAGATGATGGGCCAGGTCATCGGGGCCAGGGAACGGAAACTCACGCCCGGCCACCCGGACACGCTGAGTTCCAAGCTCTCCATGTGCAACATCCTTAAAGACCTGGGAGACCTGGCCGCGGCACGTGACATGTGCGAGCGGGTCGCAGGGGAGTACGAGCGGAACCTGGGGCCGGCCCACCCCGGCACGCTGAACTCGAGGAACAGCCTGGCCTCTGTCATGAGGGACCAGAGGGCGTACGCCGCGGCCAGGGACGTCCTGCTGGACGGACTGGAGACCGCCAACCGCGTCTACGGCGCGGACGACCGTCTGACCGCGGAATTCGCTGCCAGCCTGGGCACGGTCTTCAGGGATCTCCGGGATCCGGGCAGGGCAGTGTTCTTCTTCAAGCTGTCGGTCGAAGCCGCCCAGCGGACCCGGGGGAAGCTCTCCTCGCTGGAAAGGGATCTGAGACGCAGCTACCTCGCGACGGTTGGATACCGCTACAGGGAGCTCTTCAGCATCCTCATGAGTGAAGGACGGGAAACGGAGGCGCTCGCCGTCCTGGGCCTGCTCAAGGACGAGGAGCTCGCGGGACTCGATGCCGCGTCCCCGTCCGGGCCGGTGCCGGAAGCAGGTGACGGCCGCCCGGAAATCCGCGCGGCGTCATCGGGACAGGCCGAGCAGACGGGAAAGGCCGAGCAGACGGGACAGGCCGAGCAGACGGCATCATCTGGGCAGGCTGACCGGACGGCATCATCTGGGCAGGCTGACCAGACGGGACAGGCTGTGCTGCCTGGGCAGACCGGCCAGGGGAGGCCGGCCTCCTCCGTCGCCGATCTATTCGGCGGCACGCGCGACTTCGACAACCGGCTGGCATACGCCGCATACGCCACCCTTTCGCAATTGCTCGAGGCGGAGCGCTCTGCGCTTGAAAAAAAGCGCGCGAATGCAAACCTTGCCGCGAGCGAGAAGAGACGACTGGACGGACTCCCGAAAGAGCTCGAAAGCGCCAGAAAAGAATTCCTTGATGTCTGTCTGAACTGGACCGCGCCCGCCGGCACCCCGCAGGATCCGGCTCCGGGCTCCTGGACCGCCTCGAGACTCGCCGCCCGCCAGGCGGCAATCTCCGGAATGGGCCGGGGCCCCGCGCTCCTGCACGCCGTCTCCTCAGACGACGCGCTCTGGCTCGTCCTGGTGACGCCGGACTCTGTCAGGGCCAGGAGGACGGGGACGGGCCGGGCGAGGCTCGCGGCGCTCGCCGAGGAGTTCCGGGATCTCGTGTCAGCCCCAGATCGCGACCCGAGGGAGGCCGGGGCGAGGCTCTACGACGCCCTGGTGAGGCCCGTGGAGGCGGACCTCGCCGCCCTCGGGACCGAGACGCTGATGCTCTCCCTGGACGGAGAGCTCCGCTACGCGCCCGTCTCCGCGCTTTGGGACGGGAAGATGTGGCTCGCGGAGAGGTACCCCACGGCCCTCTTCACCGATTCCACCGCCGCGCGGCTCGGGGACGCCCCCTACACGGGCGAGGCGTCGGTCCGCGCCATGGGCGTAACGGCAGCCTGGCCGGGCTTCCCGGCGCTTCCGGGTGTTGCCGCCGAGCTCGCGGCGGTGGTCAGGACCCCCGAGACGCCGGACGGGGCGCTTGCAGGCGAGTCAAGGCTGGACGCGGCATTCGACAGGGCGGCACTGGCCGACGGCCTGGCCTCGGACGCGCCGGTGGTCCACCTGGCCAGCCACTTCCGCCTTGATCCCCTGAGCCTGGAGAACACGGTGCTCCTCTTGGGCGACGGGACCAGGCTCAGCCTGAGGGAGGTGAGCTCCGGGGCGGACCTGGACTTCAGGGGCCTGGATCTCCTGACCCTCTCCGCCTGCGACACAGCATCGGGAACGAGGGGCGGCGAGGGCAGGGAGGTGGAGAGCCTGGGAGAGGTGGTCCAGCGGGCCGGTGCCTCCGCCGTCCTGGCCACGCTCATGCCCGTGGACGACCGCTCCGCCCCGGAACTCATGCGGGAGTTCTACCGGCTCCGCTACCTGGAGGGGAAAAACAAGGCGGAGGCGCTACGGGGTGCCCAGCTCCTCGTCATGCGTGACACCGGAACCGGGCCGCCGCCCGCCGTGACCGGGGCGGCCGCCGCAGGGCCCCGTCCGCCCGAACCGGGGCGGCAGCCGCAGGGCCGCCGTCCGCCCGAACCGGGGCGGCCGCCGCAGGGCCGCCGTCCGCCCGAACCGGGGCGGCCGCCGCAGGGCCGCCGTCCGCCCGAACCGGGGCGGCAGCCGTAGGGACCAAGTCAGCCGGAAACGGAAAGGCATCCGGAGGGCCGCCGTCCGCCGGGACCTGGACGGCCGGCGAAGGCGCGTCTGCGACCGGCACTGAGGCCGAAGGTTCAGGGAAAGCACCCAAGACTGACAAAAATGCCGGATCCGCCGCCGGTTCCGGCACTCTGGAAACTGGCCCGGAGGATCCTGATTCGCGGGGGACGGCCCTCACCTCGTCTGCCATTGCCGCCGGAGCGGCCAGATCCGTAGCTCCCGACTGGAAGGGCACGGGATTCTCCCACCCATACTACTGGGCGTCATTCGTCATCATGGGCAGTTGGAGATGAATTTTTGCCCCATTGAACCTTCCCTGCCCATGAAACCTGACAGGCCAGTGAGACTATCCATTCAGCACAATCCGTGATACTGCTGGCCATCCTGCCCGATGTGAGCGGACCGCACGGGCTCTGAGACGGGTTCGGGTTGAGTTTTTTGAGGGTCGGGTCGGAAAGTCCATGATCTTGCATAGCCAATAACAGCATACCTCGATAATGAGACGGTCATGAAACAGTCCTCGTCGAGGAATGGCAACTGTGTCGACATTCGAGACGACAGGGTGGACATCACTGGAGAGACTGTTTGAACGGATTTCGACCCTCCGGAAGCGTTGGAACCTGCTAGGGCCCCCTCTCCCGGGTCAGAACGAGAGAGATCGTCAGATATTACGAGTTCGGTTAAATGTTAAAATTTTGGCTATCGTTCCAGGGGTGAGAAATCAGCGCAAGACCCTAGATCCGGCATCTCTTTGCCATGACTCGCTCCCGTAATGTGGGAAAAGATTTCAACATTTTCTAATATTTATCCGGAAGCGTAATGCTAACCTCGTGATTATACTGGATAAATTCGAATTTTTGATTGATTTTAACCGACCCATCCCTTAGTTCGCGAGCAAGTCAAAATCAAGTCGAAGAGTCGATCAAAAATCCAAAATGGTGTAGAGTATTTTAAAGTCTTGACAGGCCTTCCAGCTTTCTAGACGGCTCCACTGCCAGAATGAGAATCGCATTACAAAAAAATTGCCCTTTTTGCCCCTCGGAATGACAATTTTTGAGGAAATGAGGCAAAGAAATTCCGTCTACGTTCACAAGACGAAGTTTATCCCTCAACTTTTGGAGGGAGAAAAATTCATCTTTTGCGCCAGGCCGCGCCGTTTCGGCAAGTCGCTTTCGGTTAACACCATCGATGCCTTCTGTTCTGGGAAGAAAGAGCTTTTCCGGGGGTTAGAGGTCGAGAAACTTGTAAACTCTCCAGACTTCGTTGTCCGCCCGGTCATCCGCCTGGACATGTCTGAGGTGGCAGGAAGCGGCAACAATTTAATTATATCGCAAAAAATCATGGAATGTCTTGAAGACAACGCTCAGTGGTACAATGTTTCTTTTAATAAAATCGATTGTCCAGCTGCATTTTTATCCCTTATCAAGAATGTTCATGCTGCTTGCGGGCAACCTGTCATTCTGTTGATAGACGAGTATGACTCGCCGATAATTCATCTTGCCCAGAGAGACAAGCTGACATATGACAATACAATGCTTGAAGACAGACGAATCATCATGCAGGATTTTTACGAAGTAATCTAAAGTTGCTGATTAGGTTCATTAGGCTGGCTTTCATCACAGGAGTCACCAAGTTCAGCAGGATGGGCGTATTTTCAAGGCTCAACAACCTGACTGACATTTCTCTAATGACAGAATACAGCGATTTTATGGGTTACACTCAGAAAGAACTGGAAGATAATTTTGCTCCCTTCATAGCCAAAACGGCCAAGGATCTTAAGATTAGCGAGGAGAACCTTTTACAGAAGATTAATGACCGCTATGACGGTTTTTCCTTCGACGGAACACAGATGCTGTACAATCCATATTCCATACTTTCTTTTTTCAGGTTCAAGAAATTTCTAAATTTTTGGATGAAATCTGGCTCTAACAGTTTTGTAAGAGAATTTCTACGGGAAAAGTCCCTCACCGTTGACCAGTTTCAAGGCATGGAAGTTGAACTGAATTTCGCGAACGATCCAGGTGAAATTGATGCAACACCTCCGCATGGATTTCTCTACCAGTCAGGTTATCTGACGTTGCGAGAAAATGACAATAATCAGTTTTCCCTTGAGTATCCCAACAGTGAAGTCCGTGAGGCGATTTCCCAACTGTTCCTGGAAAATTTAAACTCCGACTGGGACGGCATAAGCCAATGTGGACGAGAGCTTAACAAGCACCTGACAAACGGCGACATCCGGGGCATGGTAAGGGTTTTCACAAAGCTTCTGGCCGGCATTTGTTATTACGACCACTTGGACGCTTTAGTCGGGTCTCAGAACAAGACGGAAAAGAAGAATCTCCGCAAGGACACGAGTGCAAACATTATAGGGGTTCCGCTTCACAAGCAACCATCTGGGCCAGTGCAGCCAACTGAGCAACCCTCCGGGCCCTGGCCAACCCCCTGGCCCTGGCCAACCTCCGGGCCTTGCCAGACACCTTGGCCCCGGCCGACCTCCAGAGCTGAGAAGCCCTCCGGGCCAGAGCTGCCTTCCGGACCTGAGAAGCCCTCCGGACCTGAGAAGCCCTCAGGACCTGAGCAGACCTCCGGGCCCTGGCAGCCGCCCTTCTGGCCCTGGCAACCGCCCTCAGGACCTGAGCAGACCTCCGGGAGCTCGCAGCCGCCCTGCTGGCCCTGCCAACCGCCCTCCGGTGCGGAGCAGACCC
>JAISFP010000330.1 GCA_031263525.1 Deltaproteobacteria bacterium
ACATGGAAATACAAAACATTATTTCCAAAATCTCTTTAACTCGAGCTGATAGGAGCAAAGGGGAGAGTAACCCGCGTGGTGTCAAGCAAAGGCTTAGTAAATATCCTGTTAGGTACTGAGATCAACCTTTACATATACCTATCAAACTCGAAATGGTAATACTTATCCAGTAATTAATTTCATATACTAATAATCACATTATTCTATGCACTCATCGTAATTATCGAAAAAAATCTTTTATAAAGTAATTATTTACTTTTCACACAAATATGAACGAATGAAGATGGACTAAGAGACAGTGTGGCAGGCGAGTGAGTCCAACTAATCGGCCCATTCGTTTATGAATTTACTAAAGCTTAATTGTTATCAATTCTAAAATATTATATTTAAAATTAATTTGATTTCCATTAAAGATTCATAATGCTTTAACATCATTTTGAGAAGATACATTGAAATTTTCTTACTGTATCTGATCAAGAGTTCTGGCTAAATTTATTTAGTTTATAAAATTTAAAGGGATTATTGTTTCTTACCATTGAAATTTAGAATATTCTATAATCCCTATAATAATTAGAATATTATAGTATTGAGTGTTTTCTTGTCTTTCAAGATAGAAAATACTTTGTAACTATGCTGGTGATAATGAGGTAGCTACCCTCTAAAAGACCTGCAGAGGCATTCTTGGCGAAGTTCTCACACAAAGTTTGACTTAAGTAAACGGTATTGTCCCTTGCCCCTGTCTGCCTCAACCCCGCCCCTAAGTCCTCTCGCCCCTGTCTGCCTCACCCCCCCCCTCAAAGCCCTCCAGCTCCTGTCCTTACCCTTTCACAATCTCTCAGTGAAAAGGATACCTGAGGGCCAGATTTAATTTCCGGGGAAATGCGATCATCTTCTAGGAATGTTATCCGCTTCAGTTTATTCATTCGCTTCAGTTTAGCCATTTGCGTCAGGAAAATCATCCTCATCAGTTTGAAGAAAGTATATCGGATGCTTATAATTTTCTATTTCAGATAGTTTTGGCGAAATCAAAATTTAACATTTATAAAAATTTAGTTTTTTTGATAATCACTAATTCACAACAGATTCCGATGAAGTTTTTTGTGAAGCATACTGTTTGCGAATTCAATAGTTAAATGCCGCAGATCATCACGTAGTTCAGCAGCTGTTGCCAGAAACCTTGTTCTTCACGGCATCCCGGATCATTACAGCTATCTTTGCGGTGAGTTCGGCCTCCTGCGGCCTCGCGTCCAGAAAATTTACGCCGGGGAGGACCTCCGCGAGCGCGAGAACGTCCCTAACCATTCTGAGGTAAGGCGCGTTCTCGAAGGCCCCGAAAGTCGCCCCGCGACCGCTGACTATCCGGGCAAGCCCGTCGTCCGGTTTCAGATCGAGGACTATGGTCATGTCCGGCCAGGGGAATGCAAGACTGGCTTCAAGGATTTCCCGAGGCTCTATGCCCAGCGCCCCCTGGTAGGCTACCGAGCTCAGGACGTAGCGGTCCATGACCACAGCCTGGCCCGCCTCCAGTGCAGGGAGGATGTTCGTCTCCACGTCCCAGGCCCTGTCCTTCAGGAAGAGCTCCAGCTCCTCGCGGGGCGCTCTCCTCACGAAAGGGTCAGGTCCGGCCTCGCGAATGGCCCTGCCCCATACGGTGGAGCTGGTCGGCTCCCGGAACGCGGACACGCGGAAGCCGCATGATCTCAGGGCCTCTGTCGCCAGCCCGGCCTGGGTGCTCTTGCCGCTCCCGTCCACGCCCTCCAGGGCCAGGAGGAAACCTCCGTGATGCGTTTTCAGGAAAGGGGAAAGGTCGGACAGGTTCTTGGAGGGAGATGCCAAGGAGATTCCGGAAGCGGCTGACAATCCGGAAACGCTTGATGAGCAGGAAACGCCGGTCACGCCTGACGTTCCGGTAACCTTGGACACGCAGGACGCGCCATGCGGTTCCGTCGGGCCGGACGCGGGGCTGTCCGGGGGGCAGGATGTCTGGGGCGATGGGCCGAAGGCGGGAGCCGGAGGGAGAGCTGTGGGGGAGAGAACTGAGGAGGACAGGACGGCGGGGGAGAGGGGAGCTTGAGTTGTCATAGAAAGGTAGTCCGGGATAGCGGAAGAAGGGGCCGGGCGGTTCCCGGCGAAAGAGGTCTTTGGCTTCAGGACTGTTTGTCCGGAACGCCAGATGAGGTGTTAGGCATGGAAAGTGTCCATGCTGTTTGTGGACCATATCGGCATGAGGCGTGAAAGGCCGGTAATTCGGTCCGGTTCTTGGCCATGCGGTCTGCGGGGGTCGTGAAGCGTTCGGCGGGCGAGCAACCTGTCTGGGTCTGAAGTCCCTGTCCTGTCCTGGGCGGCTGAAACCTTGGGCGGCGGATGCCCCGGTCCCGCCCTGGGCGGCGGATGCCCCGGTCACGCCATGGGCTGCTGATGCCCCGGTCCCGCCCCGTGCGGCTGATGCCCGGTCACGCCCCGGGCGGCGGATGCCCCGGTTCAGCCTTGGTACTGCAGACTGGAGGCGGCTGAAGCTTGTTTTTGCCCCGCCGGGAGGCCGGATTCGGATTTCCCCAGCGGTCGGGCGGAGGCCGCCTTCGGGCCCCCGCCTGCGGGGCGGGGGGAGCCGAAATCGGCGGAAACGGGGTGCTCTACTGGGTGGCGGCCAGGATGTTGAAGGGCTTCTGGATTTCCACGGACTTCTGGGGGTTGAAGTCGTCGGTGATGGTGACGGACAGGATGTAGGACCCTGCGGGGAACTGGCTGAGGTTGATGGTCAGGGCCAGCATCTTCTCCATGATGAAGGTCCTGTATCCGCCGTGGGTGTAGGGGCCTATGTTGTC
Source organism: Deltaproteobacteria bacterium (assembly GCA_031263525.1). Classification (GTDB taxonomy): domain Bacteria; phylum Desulfobacterota; class Desulfarculia; order Adiutricales; family Adiutricaceae; genus JAIRZX01. The sequence continues at coordinate 2,826 of JAISFP010000330.1, forward strand.
CTGGCCGCCCATGGAGTTGCCGGTCTGGTCGAGGATCTTGAAGGACCACCTGAGCGAGTTCGTGAAGGTCCCGTCGGGCTCCTGCCTCATGGTGTACCCGAATGGCTCGCAGTAGAGGATGATGAGCTCCCCGGGCATGAAGTCCTGGCCCTGCTTGGGCTGGTAGTTCCCGAAGAACTCCGGCTCCTCGAGGACGAAGACGGCGTTCCTGATGCCCATTACGCCCATCATGTTCCAGATGGACTGCATGGCTTCCCACACGGAGAGAAGGGCCGTCACGTTGTCCCCCACGCTGTGGGCGGACGCGGCGCGGTCCAGGCTCGTGAGCGCGTTCCCGTCGGGTGCCCCGATGCCCGCGCCGGGGGGCGACGGGACGGAGGGCCCCGGCTGGACGGCCTGGGGCGGCGGCGAGAGCGGGGCCGTCTGCTGGGTCGGGCCGCCCGGCTGGGCCAGGGCCTGGGACGCGGGGTACGCGGCCCAGGCCAGCGCGATGGCAAGGGCGGCTGCCAGGATCGTGAGGGCCGGGGGGGCCCCGGGGGCGCGGTTCGGCGCCCCCTGCGGCGGTGTGCTGGGCATGAATGCCTCCGGGTGGGACGGGCTTCTTCTAGGGCTGCGTCTGGGGATGGAACAGGACCTTGCCCGTGTCGAGGTCGTAGACGGCGTCCACGATGGTTAGCCTGCCGGCGTCAATGGCCTCCTTGATCACGGGGCTGAGCGCCGGGAGCTGCTCGGTGAAGCGCCTGGCGGAGAGATAGATCGCGGCGTTTATCTTGTCGGCGTCGGCCACGTCCTTCACCGCCTGGGTGATGGGGTCGAGCTTGTGGAGGAGCTCGCCCAGGTTGCCGGGCTCGTTCGCCCCCTGGACCGCCGCGGTGACGGCGCCGCAGTGGGTGTGGGCCAGCACCACGACCAGGGGCACGCCCAGGTGGGCGACGGCGTACTCGATGCTCCCGAGCTGGTCCACTCCCGGAACCGAGCCGGCTGCCCGGATCGAGAAGATGTCGCCGAAGTTCATGTCGAAGATCTCCTCCACCGGGACCCTGGAGTCGGAGCAGGACAGGATGGCCGCGAGGGGCGTCTGGCCCTCGACCAGGGCGTGGCGGAGATTCTTTTCGGCCTGGGGGTCGCGGCAGGAGACCCCGCCGCCCACGAAGCGGGCGTTCCCGTCGGAGAGCACGGTCATGGCCGACTGGGCGGTCCATGGGTTGCCGCCGTGTCCGGAGGAGGCCTCGTGGCCGCCGGCGGGCTCCTCGTGGCCGGGCGCAGGCTCAGAGGCGGGGGCGGGCTCGGCCGGGGCGGCAACGGGCTCTGTCGGGGCGACAGCGGGATCTGCCTGGACGGCCGCCGCAGGATCGGTCGGGAAGGCCGCAGCGGGATCGGTCGGGGCCGCCGGGACCGGGTCGGTCGCGGCGGGCAGCTCGGCCTCGGGGGGAGCGGGCGCCGCAGGTGGGCCCGGGTCGGCGCCGAAGTCCACTGCCCCGGGAAGCGCGGACTGCCTCCTGGAACTGTCGGACTGGGCGGAGGCCGGGCTGGAGGCCATCACCGTGATGAGGGCGGCCACCATGCCCGCCAGCATGGCGGCGCGGGCCCCGGTGGAGAACAGGCAGAGGCAGAGGGGCAGGGCGGAGAAGCGGATCCGTTTGATCATTGTGGCCATTCCTCGTTTTTTCGCAAGGGGCCGTACGGCACCGTTCGCGTCGATCCGGGCCTTTCTTGCCGCGATGCGGCTAGGAAAACTTTTTTCGGGGAGGCGGGAAGTTTCCTTCCCGCGTCCAGCCGTCGCCCGGTGAACAGGTAGGGCTCGCGGGTCGGCCGAGCCGTCCGCGCGTGGAATTGCCACAGTATAGCAGAGGCAGGGGGAGTCCCGCCAATACGGGCCGGACGGTGCCACGGACGGACGTGCGGCGCTGATGGGCGGCAGGACGTCGGCATCGACTGGGTTCCCGGCATGGGGGGGACGGAGGCTTCCGGCAAGGAGGAACAGGGTGGGAGGTACCGGCAGGATGCCTCGGGCTGGCATGTTCCGGTCGGCTGTCTTTGGCAGTGCAGCAGACCGGTCGGTCAGGAGGTCGCGACCGGTTCGGGCAACAGGCCTCGGTCCGGCCTGGTCCAGGATGGGCCTTGCAGGAAGGCCGGAATGCGTGAAGGCAGGAATGCATGAAGGCAGGATGGAAGGCCGGGAGGCAGGCAGGAAGGCCGGGAGGCAGGCAGGAGGAGAGGTAGGAAGCCCTGACCGGAAGACGGGCGGTGGGTGAATTCGGGGCAGGGGCCCTTCAGGCCCCCTGCCCGAGGAGTCTCTTGGAAAGGGCCAGTGCCTGGGGGGAGGGCTCGGAGCCGTCCAGCATCCTGGCCACCTCCAGGAGCCTGTTGTCGGGGTCGAGCTCGCAGATGACGGTGTGGGTCCTCCCTCCCCCGTCCGGGCTCTTCTCGGCCATGAAGTGCTTGCCGGGTATGGCCGCCATGAGGGGCTGGTGGGTGATGACGAACACCTGCTGGCGTCCGGAGAGCTCGGCCATCTTGGCGGCGACCTTGCCGGCGGTGTCGCCGGAAAGTCCCGAGTCTATCTCGTCGAAGACGAGGCTCTGGTCGGAGTGGGGCTCCTGGGCGGTCTTGAGCGCCAGCATGACCCTGGAGAGCTCGCCGCCGGAGGCTATCCGGGCGAGGGGCTTGAAGCCCTCCCCCGGGTTGGGGCAGAAGAGGAAGACGGCCTGGTCGGCCCCCTTGGGGCCGGCGGCGGCGCCCATCTCGGCCTCGGCGGGGGCCTCCAGCTCGATCTTGAGCTCCACCTTGGGGAAGCCCAGGGCCCCCAGGGTCGCGGTGAGCTCCCGAGAGAGATCGCCTGCGGCCTTGATCCTGGCAGCGTGAAGCCTGGCCGCCCCCTCGCCCGCGGCCCTGGACGCATCCCTGAGCTTTTTCACGTAGTTCTGGCGGTCCAGGCCCAGGGACTCCAGGCGGGCCTTCTCACCCTTGAGCTCCTCGAAGCGGGCTATGACGTTCTCCAGGGTCGGGCCGTACTTGCGCTTCAGGCGGGCGAGCGAGGAGAGCCTCGCGTCAGCCTCCTCCAGCCCGCCCGAGGTCTTCACCACGGACTTCGAGGCGTCCTTAACCACCCTCGCGGCGTCCCCCATGACGGAGGAGCTCTCCCGGGCGGCCTCGAGCGCCGGGGCGAGCGTAACTTCCAGGGAAGAGGCCTTGTCCAGGAGGTTTCCGAGCCTGTCCAGGCGGGAGAGGATGCCCTCGTCGCCGTAAAGGTGGCGCATGGCCTCGTCCAGGATCGTGTTGAGTTTCGCCCCCTCCTTAGCCCTGGCCTTCTGGGCCATGAGGGCGTCGTCCTCGCCGGGCTGCGGGTTCACTCGCTTTATCTCGGAGAGCTGGAACTCGTGGAAGTCCTTCTTGTCCTCCAGCTCCTTTATGCCCGCGTCGGTCTCGGCGAGGCTGAGCTTCACCGTCTCCCTGTCCCTGTGGAGATCGGCCATCTTCTTCAGGAGCCCCTGGTGCCTCCCGAAGGCGTCCAGGAAGTCCAGCTGGCGGGCGGGGTTCAGGAGGCTCTGCTGGTCGTGCTGCCCGGAGAGGGCCAGGAGCTCCTCCCCCCACGCCGAGAGCTGGGCCACGGTCAGGAGGCTCCCGTTGAGCCAGGCGCGGGACCTGCCCCCGGGGAGCACTATTCTCTTTAATATGATCTCGTCCGAGGGGCTGATGCCCTGGGAGGCGAAAAGCTCCTCGAACGACTCCGGCCCGGAGAGGGTGAAGAGCGCCTCCACGGTGAGCTCGCTCGCCCCGGCCCGGACCATGTTCGCCGAGGCCTTACCGCCCCGGAGGAGGCCGAGGGCGCCGGCCAGGATGCTCTTGCCCGCCCCCGTCTCCCCGGTGAGGATGTTGGCCCCCGGGCCGAAGGAGAGCGACAGGGCTTCTATAAGGGCGAGGTTGCGAACCTGGAGTTGAACTAGCATCCTTGCGTTTGACCCGGGATGATCCTGGATGGGGCGGGGCGGCTAGCAGCCGGATATCCGCCAGAGGCGTGGCGGCCTTGGGGCCGGAAGGGGGGACGGTCGGGAGGACTGACAGCCTGGAGCCAGGGGACGACCGGGAGCCCGGAGCGCCAGGGGCCGGGAAGGCAGGGCGGTCCTGAGCCCGGGAGGCCGGAGAGCCAGGAAGGGCTGGCGGCCAGGAGGCCAGGAGGTGAGAAGGCAGGAGAGCCTGGCGTCCAGGAGCCCAGAAGCCCAGAAGCCCAGGAGTCCGGGGAGCCGGACGGGCAGGCATCTTAGCCGGACTGGCAGGGGCCAAGGAGCCAGGAAGGCCCGGAAGAGCTGAAGTGCGGGGCGTGCTGCCGGTCGGAAGGGCGGGGCGGCATCCCGTGGTCATGGAGGCCGGGTAGGTGAAGGCTCTTTGAGAGCTTACGGGGCTCTGGCAACGTGGGGCGGATCGGGACGGAAGACGCCTGACGCCCTGGACGGAACAGCAAGGGGGGAGCTGGAGATCCCCTGAGCCGGTCCTCTGGCCGGAGCAACAGTATAACGATAGGATAACCCTTCCGGGAGAAAACTGCAAGACGCAAGAGACGATCTTGGTTCTGGCATGAAGGAATATGGCGTAAACTGTAGCCTGCTGATAGGGGAGTCAGGCGTATTGAGTTAGATGGCAGTTTGATGATAAAGCTATACTAAATAAGCTATATGTGGGAAAAACTATTTTAAATTTATGGAAAAGCTTAGAAAGCTTTGCGAACATAAACAGGAAAATTAAGCGAAAATTATTCGCAAAACCATCCAAAAATTTTCAATGAAAACAGGCAAAAATATTTTAAGAAAATACTAAAATCAAAAGGAAGAGCAGTGAAAAAATCAAATTATTGAAAACTTGTATTGAATAGATTTAAATAATTAATTTAAAATTATATGATAATTAGATAAACATCAAATATTCCATCAGATATTTAAATTTTACATACATAATTCATAATAGTCAAATGAGACTAAAGTTTTATTAAATTTTCTCAAAATATTTGTAAAAAGTATTCTTAAAATTTCGAAAGCAATTTGTTTAAACGTTACGGAATTGAAAAAAAGTTGTATCCGATATGCTCAGAAAATATTCGCATGGACGAAAGCGAAAGCTTCGCGAAAGTTATTCTAAAAGAGTAGGCTTCATCACTGTTTTGCGGATAACATTTGGCATTTTTTCAGGATTACCTTTTCATGTTTGGGGGGTGCTACACGTGGCTTGAGTTATTTAAACGTGTTCGAAATTTTGTAAACACGTTAAGGGAGCCTGACAAACGCGTAAAGTATTCCGATTAACGCGCTTCGAGTGTTTTCGGTGCGTCCGGAGTAGTCTGCTGATCGTGGAGGAGCAAGACCGGAATGCTGTCTTCAGAAAAACTGCGAAAATGCATTGGTGGCTGGTGCGCATGGACAGCGGCATGTGTGAAATGTCTTCTTCGTTTGGCGAACATGTCAGGAACGTTTCGGCTGCAGCTGTAGGAGCCGTCCAACGTATTTGCGTGAATTCATACGTTTTGGCGCATATTCAAGAGCATTTAAAAGTATTCAAGAGTATTCATGCGCATTCAAGCTTCCGGTCCGGCCGCGGGCGCGTGAGAGGGCCGGGCTCCGGACGGGCCGGGGACTCAGGCCAGGGCCGGGCGGCGGGGAGCCGTCAGTCTGCGGTGGTGACCCTCAGCACTTCCTGGATGGTGGTGAGCCCCGCCAGCATAAGGTCCAGGGCGTTCTCGCGGAGGGTGGTCATGCCCTCGTTGCGGGCCATGGCCTTGATGGAGAGGGCGTTGGAGTCCCCGTGGAGGATGACGTCCTTCATGCTGTCGGAGAAGGGCATGACCTCGACGGTGGCAATCCTGCCCTTGTAGCCCGTGTTGCGGCAGGCCTCGCAGCCGCGACCGTGCTTGAGGGTGAGGTCCCCCTGGGTGATGAAGCCCAGGTCCAGGGCCATCTTGGCCGTCAGAACGAACTCGTTTATGCAGTTGGGGCAGATGCGGCGGACCAGGCGCTGGGCCATGATGCCCACCACGGTGGATGAGACGAGGAAGGGCTCCAGCCCGAGCTCGACCAGGCGGACCACGGCGGACGGGGCGTCGTTGGTGTGGAGGGTGCTCACGACCAGGTGGCCGGTCAGGGCCGCCTGGACGGCGTTCTCGGCGGTCTCCCGGTCGCGCATCTCGCCCACCATGATGATGTCGGGGTCCTGGCGGAGGATGGTTCGGATGATGCTCCCGAAGGTGATGCCCACCTTGGGCTGGACGGCAATCTGGTTGAACTCCTCGTGGACCATCTCAATGGGGTCCTCGATGGTGGTGACGTTCACTTCCGATGTGGCGATCTGCCGCAGGGTGGAGTAGAGGGTGGTTGTCTTGCCGCTTCCCGTGGGACCAGTGACCAGGATGATGCCGTGCGGGTGCTGGGTGAACTCCTGCCACCTGGAGTAGTCGTCCTTGTTGTAGAACATGGTCTGCAGGTCGAGGAACAGCGCCTCCGGGTCCAGGATCCTCATGACCACCTTCTCGCCGAAGGCGACCGGCACGGTGGAGACGCGCACCTCGGCCTCGGAGTCGCGGTGGGCAATCTTTATGCGGCCGTCCTGGGGGCGGCGGCGCTCCGCGATGTCCAGCCGCGAGATGGTCTTTATGCGCGAGACGATGGCCGGGTGGATGACTATGGGGAGGCGGTACATCTCGTGGAGGACGCCGTCAAAGCGCATGCGGACCAGCAGGTGCTCCCGCTTGGGCTCCAGGTGGATGTCCGAGACGTGCCCGTCGAAGGCCTCGGCGAAGAGCAGGTCGATGAGGTTCTTGATGTGCTGGTCGTCGTCGTTGATCTCCGAGGCGCTCTTGAGCTTGACGTACTGCTCCAGGTTCGAGACGTCAAGCCCCAGGCGAGACCCGCCGCTGAAGAGCCCCGTCGCCCCCCTCACCGAGGAGCCGAACGCGTAGATGTCGCCCAGGAGCTTCTGGAGGTTCGACTGGCTCATGATGACGGGCGAGGCGGGGTGGCTCGAGACCTTCCTCACGTCTTCCAGGACGTTCTGGCAGAAGGGGTGCCTCACGCCCACCAGCAGGTTCTGGCCCTCGTAGCCCAGCGGCAGGATCAGGTGCCTCTGGGCGAAGGTCTGGGGCAGGAGGGAGGTGATGAAGTCGATGTTCAGCTCCCTCTGCTCAACCCTCCGGTAGGGGAGCCCGCTCTGCTTGGCCATGAGGTGCGCCAGGACCTCGTCGTCTATCGTCCTCTTCCCGTTCTGGGTGCCCACCAGGGGCAGCTGCAGGGCGATGATGAAGTCCAGCGGGTCGGCGGAGGCCGTCTCCTGCGGCCCCGTGCCGGAGGATCCCCCCCTGCTCCGGGTTCGTTTGGCAGCGGCCTCCAGGGACTGCTGGTAGTCCGTGGTGATGGAGCTGGCCTGCTTCTGTCCCAGGAGCCCCACGGACAGGAGGAGGTTTAGGAGGTACTCCAGTGTGAATTTGCCGGTAGCCTGACTCATATGACAATCGTCCTCCGGAGGGGATACGTCGCCGCCCCGTCCTCGGAGCCGTCTGGCGCCGCGGCGGGGGGAAAAAGCGAAATCAATTTTTCTCTACGGAGCCCTGAGGGTCCCGGAGCGTTGCGTCCCCAGAAGTTGCAGGCCTGCCGGAGACTCTGAGGCGGGGGGCCGGGAAACCCTAAGGCCGGGGCCGGACAGGCCGGGAAACTCGAAGGCCGGGGGTGCGGAGAGGCGGAAACCCGAAGGCAGAGGGGCCGGAAGGCCGGGAACCCGGAAACTCTGGGGTTGGAAGGCCGGTAAACCGGAAACTCGGGGGCCGGAAGGCCGGGAAACCGGAAACTCGGGGGCCGGAAGGCCGGAAAACCGGAACTTCGGGGGCCGGAAGGGACGGGAAACTAGAAGGCCGGGGGGGCGGACAGGCAGGGAAGCCCGAAGGCCGGGGGTGCGGAGAGGCGGAAGCCCGAAGGCAGGGGGGACGGAAGGCCGGGAAACTGGAAACTCGGGGGCCGGAAGGCCGGATGCCAGACATGCTAAGCTAGTGAGGGCCGGACGGTTCGGGGGCCAGGCTTGCCGGAGGCCAGGGAGCCCGGAGGTCAGGGTGCCTTCGAGCCGAAGGGCCGGAAGCCTGCGGACCTTGGAGGGCGGGCCCTTAATCAGAATTTTACTCGGAACTCGGCCCGGAGTCTCCCGTTAGGGATGGATCCCGGCTTCAAATCATGTCCGGGGCGCTCCCGGCCTGACCTTCCGGGACAGGGCGCACGGTTGGGGGCCCTGGCATGGCATCAGCGAGCCTGGCCCAGGCGGACCCCGGCCCGGTGAAGGGTGCCGGAGAGGGCGAGGCCCTGCTTGCCCCTGCCCGGAATCGGGCCGGAGTGGGCGCGGACCGGCCTGTCCCGTCCCGTCCCGGGCCTGGCGCAAGGCCCGTGTGGGCAGGGTGTGACCTGGCGGAAGGCTGTCTTTGGGGTGGAGGATCAGTGAGACGTGGAAGGCAGGCGTCCGGGAGCGAATTCCGGGTCCGGGCGGGCCGGCTGACCCTCGGGAAGGTGAGCCCGAAACGAACTGAATCAGCCATTATAGCACAGGATTGGACTGAGGACTCTGTCAAAAGCGTTCATGCGGGCGGCCGGAGGCACCCTGCCGGGCTGCGAGGGGACGGCAGGGCACCTCCGGAAATGGGCAGCGTGTCATGTTCCTGTTCCGAGGATGACCTCCGGACGGGAAAAAAATTTGACAAGTTGTCTATAATGTTAAAAGTTCAGGGCCACGGCGGGGCCCGCCGAGTTCTCCCGGCGGACGCCGCGGGTGCCCGAGGCACATCAACACCCCGCGCCGCACCTTCGCGCGGATAAATGGGCCGCCTGCCAGGGCTGTCCCGGCAGGAGCCGTCAGATGAGCTGACAGGCCAGGCAATTCGGGAAAGTCCCTGCGCTCCGCGGGACCGGGCCGCCCGCTCCAGACGGACGAGGCAAGGGGCCCTTTCCGCTGAACAGTGGGTCGGGGACCGGGCCGCCCGCTCCAGACGGACGAGGCAAGGGGCCCTTTCCGCTGAACAGCGGGTCGGGGACCTGGCCGCCCGCTCCAAACGGACGAGGCAAGGGGCCCTTTCCCCTGAACAGCGGGTCGGGGACAGGGCCGCCCGCTCCAGACGGACGAGGCAAGGGGCCCTTTCCCCTGAACAGGGGGGCGGAGCCCGGGCCGCCCGTGCCCGGGGCCAGCCCCTGGCACGTCCGGCACGGGCGATCCGGGAATGAGCCCGGAAGATCCTGGCAGGATCCGGAAAGTCTCAGCGTGAGGGGGATCCTGGCTGGGTTCCGGGCAGCGGCCTGTGCCGCCTCATGCCCGCCCGGCCAGGGCCAGCGGGGAACGGAGGCTAAAAAAAACACATGACAATAACCGAGAGCGCGGTGAAGGCGCTGGATCTTGACGACTGTCTCATCACCGCCTTCAACGCCGCGAGGATGGGTGCCTCCAGGCTCCTGGACGCCTATGCCGATCAGGTCAAGGGCCGCTGGGACGGCCCCGTCTCCTCCGCCGAGGTGCCCGCGCGGGACTCGGAGCGGGAGATACGGAAGATCATCTACGAGGCCTTCCCCGATCATGAGATATACGCGGGCGAGGGCCCGCCTCACGGGGAGTACCCGGAGGCGTTCTGGAGGGCGGACCCGCTGGACGGGGCCTGGAGCTTCGGGCGCGGGAGCCCTTTTTTCAGCATCTCCCTGTCGCTGGTCCACAAGGGATCAGACGGCGGCTACGAGACCCTGCTGGGGGTGGTCCTGGCGCCGGTGCTGATGGAGCTCTTCTGGGCCGTCGCCGGGGGCGGGGCCTTCCAGTGGCGGCAGGTGCCGGGAATCGGGCTGTGCGAGGGCGTCATAAGCGTCTCAGACTGCGGCCGGACTGAGGAGGCTGCGGTCAGGACCGCTCTGGCGGATCCCGGATCCGGCGGCCACGGGCCACGCGCGAGGGTCCAGGAGGCCGTGAGGGCCCTCGCCGCCGAGGAGTCCGTCTCCCTGGGCCTGGCCTACGTGGCCGGGGGCCGCGCGGAGGCCTTCTTCCGTCCCGGGGGCGATCCCTGGGCCGCCGCCGCTGGGGCCCTTCTGGTCTCCGAGGCCGGGGGCAGGGTGAGCGCCATGGACGGGGGCGACTACCGGCCGGGAGGGGAGGACGGGATACTCGCCACCAACGGCCTTCTCCACGCGAGGCTTGCAGGGATCCTGGGGGGTAGCTGACGAAGTCCCTGCCCGGAGGGCTCCCGTTCAGCCGCAAGGATCCTGGTCAGGGAGCTCTGCGCGGGCCGGGCCGCCCTGTCCCGGACGGCAGGAGCGGACCTGGGCCAGCCCGGCGGTCTGGAACCGGTTCGGGCCAGTCCGCCCCTCTGGAGGTCTGGAACCGGTTCGGGCCAGACCGCTCCTCTGGCGGTCCGGAATCGGTTCGGACCAGTTCGCCCCTCTGGAGGTCCGGAACCGGTTCGGGCCAGACCGCTTCTCTGGCGGTCCGGAACCGGTTCGGGCCAGTCCGCCTCTCTGGCGGTCCGGAACCGGCTCGGGCCAGGCCGCTCCTCTGGAGGTCCGGAACCGGCTCGAGCCAGGCCACCCCTCTGGAGGCCCGGAACCGGCTCGGGCCAGACCGCCCCTCTGGAGGTCCGGAACCGGCTCGGGCCAGGCCGCTCCTCTGGAGGTCCGGAACCGGCTCGGGCCAGGCCGCTCCTCTGGAGGTCCGGAACCGGCTCGGCCAGGCCGCTCCTCTGGAAGGCCGGACCCGGTCGGAATCAGGGTGTCCGGTCGCTCGATGGCCGGAGAAGCCTGGTTCGCTGTTCCGGAGCCCTGGCAAGGCGTACGGGATTTTGGGGGACAGAGTGTGAAAAAATTATATAACCATTTAGGTGCCCCTCAAGCGGGACTCGTCAGGGGGATCGTGTAAACCCAAAAGCCCTCTATAAAAACTCTTTTCTCACGCATGAAGTATCCAAAGTGGGCTCTTCAACCTTCAAGGGTTCCTAATCATTGTACTCTTCCTCCGAAAAAGGTCCTCTAAAAAGGGAAGCCTGAATGGTTACGAATAATAGTCTATTGGGTTAAAAGTTGGAATAATTAAGATGTTGCGCTGACTATATCGTGTCTGGGTACGATGCCGTCCGGATATTAGGGGAAAAGGGCATCTAATTCGTCCAGAAGCTCATCCATGAGTATCACTTTCTGCATTCTGGCAAGTGAAAAATACATAGCTTTGAAGTGAAGAAGGTCACAGTGAGGGCATGCTCAAGTTCGATCAGCAGCCTTCGAAGCTATCGACATCGCCGGACACTTTGCCCCGGGCGCGTCTCTCCGGACACGCTGCGCACCAAATCACCATCGAACGGCTCCGCCTCCTGAAGAATTGAGCCATGCCTCCTGAATTCTCGTTCTCTGTGTCTGCTGCATGTTAGCTCCCCCCTCCGTTTCCCGCCTTTCTCTTGATCTCCACGGTCGTCTCTTGCCCGTTCTTCTCGAAAATACAGCCCACGATGTTCTTCTCCGCCTTGCCGAAAGCAAGCGACACGAAGATGGGGTCTTTCGAGGCCAGACCGTAGCCCTTTTCATGAATCTGCTTCATGCCATTCCGAACGGCAACGTTCGCGTCCCTGGCGTTTTTGGCCATTTTTAGCTCGAAGACGTAGGTAAGGCGCCCATAATAGGTCTCGAGATCGAGGGCCCCGATGTTTTCAGGCTTCTCAGGAGTAACCTTTGCCCCGGCTGTCCACAGGCAGGCCTGCAACAATGAGCGGTAGAAGCTCTCACCTTTGGACTTTTCAAGAGTTTCAACAAGATCTGCGGAATCGTTCAGCACCGATTCGTCCAAGGGGTCTGAACCAGTGAACTTGCGTATGATTTTCTTGATGAGCCTGACCACCGGACTGCGGCTGGCTTCCCGATGATCCTTGTGGCAAATTCCGGCAAATAGCCGGTGGAAGATATCTACCATGCCTGGGATGTCGCAGGATGCCAGGTAACGGGAAAGCTCTTTAGCGACATCGTCAGTGTCAAAAGATTCATATGTGATGTTCTGTAGAAATAATTTGGCAAAGTATTCGCGGACCTCAAGGTTGGGAAATCTCAAGGTATAATTCTTCTTTCCTCTTTTTCGAAGGGTCAGGTATCCTGCCTGGTAAAGGAATCCATGTGCCGGAGTAGCATCGATTTCCCCTGGAGCTCTGACAAATTTTGAGTTGACATGCTTGTCCTGGAACTGGTCAGCCGTGATGGCCTTATCCATTAAGAATTTTCTGATGAAAGAGTCGGAACCGGATTCTGTCCAATAGTTCAAAAAATCCCTGTCATAAAAAAAATTGTTAATTGAATAGGGGTTGTACAGCTTTTGTTTCCCGTCGAATGAAAATCCGTTATAGTAGTGACGTATTTTACGTAACAGCTTATCATTGCTCATCCCGAGCTCAAGGGCAGTCGAGGTGATGAAAGGAGCAAAATATGTCTCCAGCTCTTCCTGAGTATAACCCATAAAAGAGCTGAATTTAGAGGATAGTGAGATGTCTGTCAGGTTGTTGAGCCTGGAAAACACGCCCATCCTGGTAAACTTGGTAATCCCTGTGATGAAAGCCATCTTGATTTTTTTATTGGCAGATTTGATCATCAAATAAAAATCTTGCATGGCGTTTCGTCTTGCTGAAAGCAGTCCAGGGTTGGCAATTTCTTTGGTTGACCCTATAACATCGATGACCGGCGCATCGTATTCATCTATAAGGAGAACAACTTGCTTCCCCGTTGAATTGTTGACATCCAAAAGAAGATTATAAAAAGCAAGTGCGATATTAGGGCCATGCAGTGAGACATTGTGCCTCGCAGCATTCTCTCCTAGAATGACCATAACACTTGCTGACAAATCGGCAATGCTGTCTCCAGCCGCTCCTACGGACATGTCCAGTCGAATGACAGGGTGGGCGACGAAATCTGGGGAGCGCATATACCTCTCTGCCGCAAGACCGCGGAAAAGCTCCTCTCTCCCTGAGCAGAACTCATCGAATGCGCTGAGCGTTAGCGACTTGCCGAAACGGCGGGGCCTAGCGCAAAAAATAAACTTGCGCGCCTTCAGCAATTCTGGAAAATCTGCGGTCTTGTCGACATAGACACAATTTCCCTGTCTCAGCTCACTAAATTCGGCCAACCCGACAGGCAGCTCAGGCAAATCCTGAGTCGTAGAATCCTGAGTCATATGCTTCCTTCCGGCTTAGGGTTTTCCTGAAGCCTGGGAGTTTGCCAGGAGGCCGACTGTCAGCCAGTCATTTTCAGTAATTATATAGCATTCTAAGATTTAAATCTAGATCTTGACTAATGTTGACATCCAACACCAAGTCCGGGCCGGTCGTACCCTTTCCGGAAACGACCCCTTCGGAAAGACCAAGGCACTGCCCGACATCACAAACGTCAGCATCAGTCTGGTTCCAGTCGAACTGTAAGAATTATATAATGCACTTATTTTGACGAGATGAGCGAATTGTCTCGATATCTAAAGAAGCTGACTTTTTTGATGATTTATCGTAACTGTTCAGGAGCCCCTCTATTGAGGACCTTTTCGGAGGAAGAGAGCCCTAACGAGGAACCCTAGAAGTTGAAGAGTCAATGATGGATACTTCATGTGGGGGTTAAGAGTATCTGCAGATGGCATTTCAATTGGGAAGATCCATCTGTTGAGTTCACCTTGGGGGGGCACCTGAACAGTTACATTTCAGATACTTCAATGGAAATATCTGTCGATTTTGTTTCTAAGATGCTTTTGCCACCATTTGATATTAGTGACAATAATATTTCCTATATAATATAAAAAATAGTATCTGTTCAGCAGGCAAACAGGGTAAACAGACATTTAAAATTTTCGAAAGAATAAAATAGAATTTGAAAATCTAAAATTTGAGGAAAATGGCCCCAACAGGCAGTTGACGGCTGGCGTTCTGCCGCCAGAGTCTAAAAAAAAAGCCGGAGGGAACCTCCGGCGTGTGAGCAGATCGGCATGTCAAGATATCTGGTCCGCTTGTCAGGTGGATTTCCTGCGGCCCGTCACTGGCGGGGCCTTCCGGCCCTTCGCAACAGGAGCCTCACGGCCTTTGGCAGACAGAGCCTTCAGACCCATTCGAGACGGAGCAATCAGTCCGGTCCCTTTCCGCACAATTCCGGAGGCCGGGCCGGCGCGGGATGCCAGGTGCGGCAGGGCGATGCAACTCCGGCGGACCTGGAGCCTGGATGGACGGTGCCTCGGGGCGAGGTGCCGGGGACTTCCCGGCCCCCTGGCCCGAGGCAGCTGTCAGGGTCCGGTCCGGCCTAGAAGCCCAGGCCGAGCCCCGCGAGCTCCTCTCCCACCAGGATGCGGTCTATGTCCAGGAGGATCTTGACGCCCTTCCCGATCTTGGCCATGCCCAGGATGTACTCCGTGTTGAGCCTGGAGCCGAAGGCAGGGGCGGCCTCGATGTCGTCGGCCTTGATGTTCACCACCTCGGAGACGTAGTCCACCACGATGCCGATGTGGATGAAGCGGTCGGCGCCCGCCGCCACGTCCACCACGATGATGCTGGTCTTGTCCGTGTACTCGGTCTCGGACATGTTGAACTTGAGCCTGAGGTCCACCACGGGGATGACCTTGCCGCGGAGGTTGATGACCCCCTTCACGAACCCGGGCGTCTGGGGCACGGTCCGGATGGGCATCATGCCTATGATTTCCCGGACCTTCAGGATGCCTATGCCGTACTCTTCGGAGGCCAGGGAGAACGTGAGGAACTTTCCCTCCTGGCCGGCAGCCCTTCCCTTGCTGAGCTCGGGCTGGCCTTTCGGTGAACTTGCGCTGCTCATAGTTGTCTCCTGGAAGGCCGTGAGGCCCAGAAGAAAGCCCGGAGTGAGTCGCCTGTGCCCGGAGGGCGCACGGGGCGAAAACGCTCAGGCTTCCCCCCGCCTTCCTGCCAGGCGTTGATCGAAGGATAGCAGAGAACCCCCCAAAACACAATGAAACCCCGGAAACAGGCGGGATTCCGGAACGGCTCGGCTGTCCGCCCGTCTTAGTGCCGCCCGGGAACTCATGCCACAGCATAGTGGGTATCGGCACGGAATTACTACAGGCAAGGACGCCCGGGACAATTTTCCCTGACCGTGGTTGGGAGGCATTTCAGGCAAACCCCCTGGAAATAAGCCACAATCTGAGTTTTTTCTGGGCTCACTAGACGCAGCAAGGGAACATCCTCATAACGCTTATATGTTAAGGCTT
>JAISFP010000386.1 GCA_031263525.1 Deltaproteobacteria bacterium
GGTGCAGGGCGGCCCTCCTCCGATACCAGGACAGCTTTCCTCCGGGGCCAGAGCGGCTTTCATCCACCTCCAGGACAGGCTACCTCCGTGGCCAGGGAGACCTACCCGTGAACGGATACGCGTTTGCCAGGCCGGAGGGAGCCGGGGATGGCCTTCCGGGCACCGTTTGTCAGGTCGGAGTGGGTCATGGCCGGACAGGCGAGGTTTGAGGGACCGGGAGGTTTGAGGGACCGGGAGGTCTGAGTGACCGGAAGGAAGAGGAGCGGAAGCGTCCGGACGGTCGAAAAGTGGCGGCACGACTCACTTTCGTGATGCTTTCCCGAGGGAAAAGTTGTAATATTGGTTCGTGCGGGGCCTGGTCCGGGCCCCCCGGAAGCGCGCCTCCTCCGCCTGCCCCGGGCCGGGCCCGCAGGCCCCGCCATTTTGCTGCCCCCCATCCCGTCCTGACGGCCGGGGAAGGAGCCCTCTTGGCCTTGAGCTCAGCCATGTACGCGTCCTCCACGGCGCTTTCGGCATTCGGCATCGGGACCCAGGTCACGGCCCACAACCTGGCCAACGTCCTGACCAACGGCTTCAAGGCCGGGAGGACAACCTACCAGGATCTCCCCCGCTACTCGGGGACCGCGGCCCAGGTGCAGACGCGCATGGGCCCGGACGGCCCCCTGATCCCGTGGGAGGGGCTTCCGAGGGACCCGGCCACCCCCGCCTGGGTGCCGGAGGGTTACGTGGAGGGTTCCAACACGGACGTGGCCAGGGAGATGGTCAACATGATAGTCACGCAGAGGGGCTACCAGGCCAACGCCAAGGTCATCCCCACGGTGGACTCCTTGCTGGGGACCGTCATCAACCTGAAGGTCTGAGCCCGTACTGCCCCGCGAGGTGGGCCGTCTTCTCCCGCAGGCGGCCCAGGAGGGGGAGCCTGAACATGTCTGGAGGAACCGCAAAAAATTTGGCTCCCGTGCCTGCGGGCGGTAGCCGCAAGAGGCAGGGAGCTGTGTGATAATTAGAGTCCAGATGTTGTATCGGAATCAGGAAATTGTCATGAGTTACTGATGAAAAATCAGACTGCGGCGCTTGCGGGGGGGAGCCAGTATCTGGCCGGAGGCGCTCTCAGGCAGACAGGGGGCTTGTCCAGGCGGTGAAACGGGGCCCAGATCTTAATCTGGTGCCAGTATCAGGCCGTAGTTGCCGGAGGCGACGGCCGGGACGGGAGCATCCCCGTGAAGGTCGGGGAGGCGTCCGGAGAGGCTAGGGGCGTCCGGGGGCTTCCGGAGGCCGCGTGGTGTGGAAGAGCCCGAGCTTCAGCTGGAGGGCGTCCAGGTACTCCCTGCCGGGGTTCTTGACGAACCTCACGATGGAGCCGGACTTCGCGGCCGCAATGCGGTCGCCCACCTGCAGGGGGAAGCTTATCTGGCCGTCCACGGTGAGGAAGACCGAGGGGGCTGACTCGTCTATGGAGACCTCCACCTTGGAGTCCAGGGGCAGGACGAGCGAGCGGCTGGACAGTGTGAACGGGCAGATGGGGGTCATCACGAAGGCGGGGAGCGAGGGATGCACCACGGCCCCCCCCGCGGAGAGGTTGTAGGCGGTGGAGCCCGTGGCAGTGGCGAGGATGACCCCGTCCGCACGGTAGCTCCAGGGGCAGGCCCCGTCCACGGAAAGCCGGAGGTTCAGGATCCTGGCGGGCGTGCCCTTGCTTATGACAGCCTCGTTCACGACAGCCGTGCCGAAGACGGTATCGTCCCCGCGTATGACCCTGATGTCCAGGAGCCTGCGGTCGTCGCAGGCGACTTCGCCCCTGAGTGCCGGGACCAGGAGCTCCTCGTAGCGGGAGGGCTCCACCTCGGCCAGGAACCCGAGGGTGCCGAGGTTCACCCCCAGGATGGGGGTCCCGCAGAGGCCCCAGCACCGGGCCGCCTGGAGGAGGGTGCCGTCGCCGCCCAGGGTGATGACGAGGAACGGGTCCGCGTCCTCGGGCACGGGCCCGCAGGGGATGACGTGGTTGTGGCGGTCCACTATGACCCTGAAGGTCTCGTCCGGGAAGCGGTCCAGGAAGTCCACGGTCCACTCCGCGAGTTTGAGGCACTTCGGGGTGTCGTGGGCGGCAATGACGATATCGCGCATGAAGGGGGCCTAGCGGAGGGGCGGGCTTTTGGCTCGCGGAAGAAGGACGGAGTGGGTGAGCGGAGGGCCCTAGGGGCCCTGGAGCCGAAGGAAACGTGGCCGGTCGCAGGAGAGACAGGATATAACGGGCCGGAGCCGGGGGAAACTGGCCGGTCGCGGCAGAGCCGGGGCCTGGAAGCCGAAGGAAACGTGGCCGGTCGCGGAAGAGACGGTCCCTGGAGGACGAAGGAAACGGGCCGGTCGCGGAAGAGACGGTCCCTGGAGGACGAAGGAAACGGGCCGGTAGCTGAAGAGACGGCCCCTGGAGGACGAAGGAAACGGGCCGGCTGCGGGGCCCGTCCGTTTGGGAGGGAAGCGGATGGCCTGACTCCCTGTCTGCAGACGACGCCCCTTGAAGACAGGGAAGGGGACGGTGCAGGCAGGGGAGGTGACGGGCTCCGGAGGGCGGCCGTGTCCGGGCGGAGGTCGTCCGGAAGGGGGCGACTGCCGCCGGGACATGATATTACCCCGGAACTCTGGCTTTTGGATAGCCCCCCGGAGGCCCTGCGGAGGCCCGTCCCCGGACGGGTGGCGCGCCGGCACCGGGTCCTGCGCCTGCGGAGGCAGCAGGGCCAGCCGTGCGGGCTTCCGGCAGGCTGGCTGGGTCCCCCATGAAAAGTCGGATGCAGCCAAACAGTCGGGCTCCCCCGGCAGCCCGGCACAAAAAAGCCCCGCCGCTGTGGGGCGGCGGGGCTTTTCGAGAACGGAACGGAGAGCGTTTGGAGGCCTAGGCCTTCACGAGCCCCGCGCGGAAGGCCTTCAGGTACTTGCGGCAGCCCTTGTCGTTGCCGGCCAGCGCGGTCGCGCCGGCGATGGTGCCCATCATGGGGCCGTCGAGCGGGTCGATGATGGCGCCGTCGAGGCCGGACAGGATCGCCTGGCCCATGAAGATGCGGTTCAGGAACTTGCGCTCGGGGAGGCCGAAGCTGATGTTGGACAGGCCGCACATGATGTGGACGCCCGGGAACTTCGCCTTGGTCTCGGTCACCGCCTTCAGGAACTCGATGCCGAAGCTGTCGTTGGTTCCGACCGGCTGGACGCAGGGGTCGATGTAGATGTTGTCCAGGGGGATGTTCAGGGCGGTGAGGCCGGACACCAGGTCGCCGGCGATCTTCAGGCGGTCGACGGCCGTGGTGGGCATCCCCGCGTCGCTCATGCACAGCGACACGATCTTCATCTCGGTGTTGGCGATGACGGGGGAGAGCTTCTCCCAGCGGTCCTTCTCCATCGTGATGGAGTTCAGCATCGGGGGACCCCAGGAGTTGTTGTGGGCGGCCATGGCGGCCTCGATGGCCTTGGGGTCGGGGCTGTCGAGGGCCAGGGGCTTCTCGACCACGGACTGGACGTTCTGGACCAGCCACACCAGCTTCTCGGGCTCCTCGCCCACGTACACGCCGGCGTTGACGTCCACGTAGTCCGCGCCCGCCTTCACCTGGTTGGAGGCTATGTCCTTGATCGCGACGTCGTCGGCCTTGTCGATGGCCTCCTTGATCTTCTTGCGACTGGCGTTGATCAGCTCACCTACGATAATCATCGATGTTCACCTTGGATTTCGCCTCGGAAGGCGGTTTGGGTTGGCCTGGATTCCGGCCCCGCCGCAGGGGCGGTCTCTCGGATACCCCGTCGGCGCGCCGCCGCCGGGGAGTTTGGTTTCTGGGCCCGCCGGGCGGGCCGCCCCGGTCCCCGCGCGAGGGAGGCCGGGGAGGCGGAAGGACCCGCGGGACAATAAAAAAACCGGTCTGAAATCTGTATCAAGGCCGGTGTCCGGACGGAACGGGGCCGCCGGACGCCAGTGAGGGGGGCGGGCGGAGGCTATTTCGGAACTGTCCGGGGGGGAGCCGGTCTCGGGATTTCCTTAGTTTTGACGGGATTATACAGGAAGAGGCCGGAAAAAGCAAAAGGCCGTGAGGCTTGACCGTTGCGGCGGCTTTCGGCGCGCTCCGAGGCGCCGGGGGACCCGCCGGCCAGGCCCTCGGTCCCCTCCGGGAGGAGGGCGGGGCCGCCCGCCGCGCGGGCCGCCTGCCGGCCTCTGGGAGGCTCGTGCGCGGCCCGCCGGGCGTCTGTCTGGCCTTCGGGGGGTGAAAATCTGAATGTAGGCCTACAATTATCAATGCCGCCGATAATCATAGGCCTACACAGAACACGGAGTGTTTCGATTTGAGGCCGGACGGGAAAGTCAACCGGGCGGCGGCGGCCCGGTCATGCGGGGTTTCAGGCGGCCGGCCGCGGGGGCGGCCGCCATGGGAAACCCCTGGGAGGGCGGGACGGAGGCTACTTGACCAGGCTGCGGGCCAGCTCCACGGCGCCGGGGGCGTCGTCGGAGTAGCCGGCCGCGCCGATCTTCTCCGCGTAGGCGGGGGTCACGGGGGCGCCGCCGATGATGACCTTGGCGGTGAGACCGGCCTCCTTCAGGGCCGCGACGGTCTCCTCCATGTAGGGCATCGTGGTGGTCAGGAGGGCGGAGAGGCCGACGATCTGGGCCTTCTTCTCCTTGGCCGCCGCGACGAACTTGGCGGGCTCGACGTCGGAGCCCAGGTCCACGACCTCGAAGCCGCCGCCCTCGAGCATCATGCC
>JAISFP010000390.1 GCA_031263525.1 Deltaproteobacteria bacterium
TCATCTTCCCTATTTCATTAGCGAATCATAGAGAGGAGATACCATGTCTGGGGGTTTTCCCGACCTTTTCACCTTTGGATTGATAGCTAAATTCCGACATTTCATTGGACGGGTAATAACATCCACAAAGTGTTCTAGTATTCAAAAAAACGTACGTCAACTTCGTCACGATTACGGATCGCAAGTGCCATGCATATCACCACGCAGCCGGCAGCCCTGTAAGGTCCGGCGTAATCAAGCTTAATTATCTGTTTTTGGCCTCTATCGAGCGCGGACGAAAGCTCCTTTTGGGCTTGATCGCTATCTGCACAATTTGTGTCATCGTTTTTGAGATTAGAAGTCATTGGTTCCTTGGCCCTTTCACATGATGTATTGGTGGGAAAGCAATATTTCAGTTCAATTACAACGCGGACTTTGTCTTTGAGATATACGACGATGTCGGATCGGCCATTAGCGCCTGATCCTTCGCCATATACTTCCAGACCAGCTGCGAGAAATGAACCATGTAGTACCGCATGGCAATGTTGCTCGGATTTGGTGAAGCTGTCAGATGAGGCTAGTTGCGCTGATGTGGCAGCCTGCTCGGATTCGGTGAGCTGCGCGGACGTGGCTGTCTGCTCGGATGCGGAGAGTTGTGCGGACCCAGGGAGCTGCTTTGTTGCTGGGTGTTGGTGGTAAGAAATTGAGGTAAGAAGGTTATGGAGTAAACTGGATACTTTAGCCGAGTCTTTTTCTAGGAGGGCGGCAGGGAGAATTTTAGTCAAATTGCTTAAATTGTCGTGTGTCGGTTTGAAAGCATCCTGGAAAATCGATTCTTTGAAATTCGATCGCACTTCCTTGTTAGGTAATCTGAAAGTATATGCCTCAACTTCCACTTCTGATATTATGTCTTGTCCTGGTTCTGGTCCTGGAATTTTTTCTATCTTCTTCACAGTTGTTTCGGTATCGATGGTCAAATACCCGCTGTGAAACAGGATGGGGACAGGGTTCATGCTTGAGATGTCGGATTTTCTGACTTCGTCTGCGGAATAAGCGTCCATGCTTGGCAACATGTAAGCAATAGGATTATCTCTCACAAGTGCGGTCAGGTGGGACGGATGTCCTGACATTGGCCAGTACGAGCCGAATTTCTCTTTTTTAAAAAAATGGAATATCGAGTAGGGGTTCAGGACTTGACCGGATCCGAGCCAGTTGTAGCCGTCGTACCAGTCCAGGATCATATCCCTGAGCGCTTTGGAGTGGTCGTCAGGAGCGATTATTCCATTTTTTTTAAATTTTTTAATAATTTTTGGATACCTGTCTCTGAAATAAATTTTCAATTCTTTGCGAGTGAAACCACAGATTCCCGCGAATTCTGGTTCAAGAGAGATGTCAAAGAAGTTGTTTGGTCCGGAGTCAAGAGAGGTCATGGCGAATCTGGTAATGCCGGTCACAAGGGCAAACTCGATGTAATTACGGTTTTTTTTCATGGATTCATAAAAATCATGTAAGACGTCTCGGCAATCCAAGGCAAGGTTCAAGTTCGTTATGTTTTTGGTTACAGGAGAATCGCACTCGTCGACTAGGACGACAGTGCCAACTCCATATTTTTTGGAAAGCCCTTTTAGGAGCTGTCCGAGAATTTCTTCGTAGGACTCGGCAGAAATTGGGATTCCTTCGTCGGTTGCCACTTCGGTCAGGTTGTCAGCAATCTTCTTCATGAGCTCGGCCTTGTGGTTGACTTTGGCGTAGGTCATGCAGAGATTCAAGACCGGGTGCTGCTTGAAATCGAACTTGTTCGGCATGCCTATCCAAAGGCCCTCGAACAGCTTACGGTCTCCCCTGAAAAGGTTGTCTATTGTGTCAATCAGGAGGGACTTGCCGAATCGTCTGGGCCGGGACAGAAAACAGAAATCAGAGAGGTTGAGCATTTTGTAAATATATTCAGTCTTGTCAATGTAAAGCATGTTTCTTTCTCTGATTTTCTTAAAGCCAGGATCGCCGAATGGCAACTTGATTTTCACGGTGTCACCTTAATGCTAGCCATGTTTCAACGAGGAACAAGTCAGTTTCTCTGGCGCTAGAGAGGTTTGTCAGCCCGGCACTGGCGAATGAACCAATACGCTGATGTACGACTCGAGAATTATAGGAGATTTTCTGGATCAGGGCAAGCGCTCGAGCTTATATTCTCAAAATCAAGCCGACTGCCTTCTTTTGGAAGTCTGATAAGGATGAGACGTGAGCCTCACCTGACATAGCCTGCTGGCAGGCGTTGGGGTTCATTTAGCCATATGTCCGATGATTAGCAGAAACGGAAAAGTAAAAAAATAATGACAATTGGCATCGCCATGTTAGCTTGGCGAGTAGAATATTGCCCCGGAATTTAAATATGGCCCTTTGGGCCCTCTCCACTAAGAGCTAGTCCGTGAAACTGGCCCTGTCCAACCCATCCGCCCCTACCCCTTCCCCCAAAGCTTTCACTCATTCAGTACTCGCCCCTGCCCAAAGCCCTCTCGCCTCTTGCCCCTGCCAGAGGGCCAGATTTAGTTTCCGGGGTAATATCCACAGATCATCTACTGTCTGGAATGAGGGGGGATCCTCGCATCACCAATATGCTACCGGTCTTTGTGCCTGACGCTCAGTATTGACGTGAATTATTTTAAATAATAACTCCAGGAAAAACTTGAAGCTGACGAAATGGGAATGCATCATCAGTGTCGAACGAGGGCACAATTTTCAGTATTACCCCGGAAATTAAATCTGGCCCTATGGGACCTCTTCACTGTGAGCTAGGCAGTGAAACTGGCCCAGCCCTGCCTACGTCCCTAACCCTTCCCCCAAAGCTCTCACCCATTCAGTACTCGCCCCTCCCCAAAGCCCTCTAGCCTCTTACCCCTGCCTGAGGGTCAGATTTAATTTCCGAGGTAATATCACCCTTTCACGAGAACATGAACGAATGAGGAGGCGAGCTGGCGAAGCCGACCGGTATCGGCGGCGGCTGTTTGCTGACCTCTCGTCTCAGCATGATGCGTTTTGCAGGAAACAGGCACGATTTGTTGTTCGTTAGCCTCAAGTTTCGCGTAAGGTCCCGTGCCCCCCTGCTCGTTCGTGTTTATGCGAAAGGGTAATGGCAGACTAATTCAATGATTTCAGACGCTTAGTCCGTTTGGCTCGCATAATCTCTTGCTGCACATAGCCCCGGGACAGGAGACGTTTTCCCTCAGGCAAAATTCGCCTTCCCTCAGCCAAGAGGCGCATTCCCGCTGGCAAAACGACCAGTCAACGTATAAGATGGCCGGATGGCCGGGCCTCAACCCTGCCCGGCCCGAAGGCATGCCATGCGAGTCCTCTATCCGGTTTTCACGCTCGGATCCCTGTGCGTCGTGTCGCTCAGGACCGTGCCGCTCCTGAAAGACCCGCCCGAGCTGCGGGCGGGCGACCGGAGCTTCCCGGTGGAGGAGGGCCCCCCCTTCGAGCTCGCGGGGCTCCAGGTGTGGCACAAGGCCGAGGAGCTCGCGGGGCTCGGCAGGGAGCTCGTCGTGGAGCTGGCGCACCCAGAGGGGGACGGGTCCTACCAGGCCCTGGCGCCGCTCCTGGCCGACGAGCGCCACGCCAGGGCGCCGCTGAAGCTCCTCTCCCGCTTCAGGCCTCCGCTGGAGGGCGATGACGGGCCCGCGGTGCTCCTTGGCGCCACCCTCACGGAGGGCGGCCACGCGCCCATGGAGCTGACTGACGAGGAGAAGTCCGAGCTGGCTTTCTGGCTCACGTCCCTGCCTGCGGTGGGCCTCTTCCCCAGGCGGGACGCGGATTTCATCAGGACCGGCGCGGCGGCCAGGCAGTTCAGGCGCAGGCGGCGGTCGGGAGGGACGCTGCCGGACGGCGCGGCGGCGGACGGGGGCCAGGGCTCGGCACCGCTTTCCGGGTGGAGGGCCTGGGCGGCGCTGAAGGAGCGGGGCAGGCCGCCCTACCCGGTCTCGCGGAGCGTGCTCGAGCTCCCGGAAGAGTCCTGGATGAAGCGCACCGCCGAGCTTTTCGGCATGCTCCCCCTCAAGTGGGCCGCCTCGGGCGGGTTCTTCCAGGGGTCTCCCTCCTCCGCCGGCTGGGGGGACGTGCTCCGGGCCGCGGCGCCGTCACTGGACATCAAGGGCCCGGCGGACGGGCTCTTCCCGGTGCCGGTCCTCTCGGGGAGCCTCCTTGACAACGCCGTCGGCGCCCACCGCGCCGAGGTCTTCGTGGGCGAGGGGAGGCCCGTCCCGTCCCGGCACGTCATGATCTGCGGGCCCACCGGCACGGGCAAGACACTCCTGGGGACCTTCGCCATGCTGAACGAGTGCGTGGAGCGCGGCATCCCCGCGGTCTACCTGGGGCCCACCAGGATGCTCGTGGAGGACGCGGCCCTGGAGTTCATGAGGCTCCTGGCAGCTGTGGAGCGCGAGGCGGCGCGGCCCGGGACCGTCGACCGGGCGGACGTCCTCCTCTCCACGGGGGAGAGCTTCTACGACGACGGACGCATAGCCGCGGGCGACTTCAGGGCGGCATTCATCGTCTACGAGAAGGCCGGGAACTTCTTCCTCAACACGGACCTCACCGGGCGGCTGGGGTTCGTGCTCATAGACGAGCTCCACATGCTGGGCGACCGAAGCCGCGGGGGGGCGCTGGACGCCACCCTTGCCCGGCTCGTCATCGAGTCCAGGAGCCGGCTCAGGGCGGGCGGGAACCCTCTCCGCATCATGTGCCTGTCCACGGGGGCCATGGCGGGAGACAGGTGCCTCCTTGAGATGATGTCCCCCCCGGGACAGGAGAGCTTCCCCGGCCCAGGATTCGCCCCGCTCCCGTCCTCGTCCTCCCAGTCCCAGTCCCCGTCCCCGTCGTCCTCGACCTCCCCGGCCTCTTCAGCTTCATTTTCACCTTCCGTGCCGCCTTCCGGTTCTTCCTCTGAGAATTCCAGTCCTTCTTCATCTTCCTTTACCGCCTCCTCGTACTCGTCACCAACGCCATCATCGGCGTCATCCGCAGAACCGTCAGCGCCATCATCGGCGTCATCCGCAGAACCGTCAGCGCCATCATCGCCGTCATCAGCAGAACGGTCAGCGCCATCATCGCCGTCATCAGCAGAACGGTCAGCGCCATCATCGCCGTCATCAGCAGAACCGTCAGCGCCATCATCGCCGTCAGCGTCAGCGTCAACGCAATTGGCGGCGGCGTCGGCTGACATGCGTGGAGCGGGCGGCTCCCCGGAAGGCGTGCCCGGCGGCCGCGCGGCGCCGGACGGCTGGGACCCTGACGGGAAGTTGCAGGCCGGCGGCGCCGGGGGGACAGCCCGTCCGGCCTTCCCCGGGCCTTTTCCGCTCATGCACCTGTCAATATCTGAAGGCATCCACCTCCCCCAGGAGATAGGCTCCGAGGACCCGGACGCCCCGGACATCCGGGACGCCCTGGGCCAGAGCCCCTCGGCCGATCCTGCGGAGCGGCTGAGCCCAGGGTTCCTGCACAACCCCGGCCTGGCCCCGCCCAGCCTCGTCAAGAGCTCCTGGCCCTCGGCGGCGTTCTCCGGCCACGGGGCGCCCGGCCAGGGGGCGTCCGGGACGTCTGCCGGGGCGCCCGCGGCGGCCGGGACGCCTTACGGGGATCCCTCCCGCGCCTCCGCGTGGCCCGGCGGCGTCCCTTCCGGGGACGCGCCCGCGCCGGCCTCTCCCCTGGTGCGGATCCCGGTGCCCGGGGTGCTCGCGGCCTATCCGGGGCTCCAGCTTCCCGGCTCCGGGCAGCCGGGGACCCCGCAGGGGCCGCACGGCGGATTCGGGGGGCCCGGCGGGCCGGCTGGGGAAGCCACTGCCTCGCGGGCCGACTCCGTATACGAGGCCGCCAGGCGCCCGGACTTCATTGCCCCGGCGGGCTGGGGGCCCCTGGTCCTGTCGGTGTTCGAGAGGCCGCAGAGGCTCCTCACATACATCCAGCCCACTAGCCCCGTGGCCAGGTGCCGCCCCGTCCACGTGGGGAGGATCGCCGACCCCGGCCTGGGCCCGTCCGACTTCGTCCTGGACCGCGAGGCCGGGGCGAGGTTCATAGGGTCGCTGGACGGCTGGGTCCCCGGCCACGAAAAGATCATCTACGCCTCGTATTCCGGGGTGTCGCTCACGGCGTTCGCCAGGAGGGCGGTCGAGCGCTTCGGGAGGGGCAGGGTGCCTTCCATCGTGGAGGACGGCTTCTACCTGAGGGAGCTGGAGGCCAGCCTCGCGAGGACCGGGGCGAGGGAGCAGAGCGCCCGCTTCTACCTGGAGGCCGCGAGCCGGGGGGTGTTCTTCCACTTCTCGGGGCTGTCGAGGGAGACCCGGCGGCTCATGGCGGACGGCTACAGGCGGTTCTCCCCCGTCCCCTGCGAGCCCTTCGTCCTGTGCGCGACGGAGACCATCTCGTACGGGGTGAACCTGCCTGCGGACGCCCTCTTCCTGGAGAACATCTCCTGGCCCAGGAGCCGGTACAGGAACTGTTCCGCCATAGAGGCGCTCACGTCCAACGAGTTCCGGAACCTCGTGGGCCGGGTGGGCCGCTACGGGCACATAAAGCCCGGGGTCATACCGACCGTGGTGGTGAACTGGCCGCTGGGCCGCTCGGTCAGCTCCCCCTCGGTCTTCGAGGCCAGGAGGAAGGTGCTGGCGGAGATAGCGTCGTCCAGCCCCGCCTCCGAGATAGACTGCCGGGACCTCCAGGGCCACCTGGTGAGGGGCGTCCCCGACAGGCTGTCCGACTATCCCGGGCCCGTGGCAAGGTTCTACATGCTCTCGCTCCTCCACGCGTCCAAGGCCGCGGGGGGCGGCGCGGTCACGGCCGGCGGGGCCGCCGCCTTCCTGGCCGAGACCTACGCGGTCCGCTCGCTCGAGCGCCGCGCGGCGGCGGGGCAGGCACCCCGCAGGGGGCTGTTCCAGGGGCTGTCGGGCTTCCTGGATCACCTGGCCCGCGAGTTCGGGAGCCTCGTCCTGGAGGTTCGGGGGTCTGGGAAAGGCCGCAGGTACATGCCGGCCGCCCTCTGCTCGAACCTGGCCCGCAACGGCACGTCACCCTACACACTGAAAGAGCTCGACCGGCTCCTGCCCGGGCTGGGCGGCGGGCAGGGGGGGCTTCCCCCTGAGCTGTTCGGGCTGAGGGCGCTGCTCGCCGCGCCGCTCCTGACCGAGATGCGCTACGTCTTCAGCAGGGTGTTCACCGACCCCCGCATGCTCTCGCAGGGGATGCTGCGGAAGGCCCGCACGGACAGGGACGAGGCCGAGGCATGGTTCAGGAGGGCGGCGGCACCCGTCGAGGCCCTGCTGGCCAGGGCGGGCCTGGGCCCGGAGGCCGCCCGCGCCATGTGCGAGAGGGTGCGCTCGGCCGGGAGGGCCACGGTGGACAGCCACCTCCGCGAGAATTTCCGCCGCTCCGCCCAGATCAGGGAGGTGAGCGCCTGCCTCCGGGACACCTTCCTCCAGAAGGTGCTCTCCACCGTAAGGACCCTCCTCATGTGGATAGACGGCAGCACGGTGAGGAGCATCCTTGCCGTCGCGGGCTCGGGCCTGCTCGCGGCCCCGTCCGGCTCGGAAGCCGGGGCCGATTCCGATCCCGGGCCCGAGGCCGACGGGAACGGCGGGGCCGGGAACTGCTGCGGCGGGGCAGCCGGTGACGGCGGGGCCGGGACCGGGCCGCGGGCCGGGCACCGCGGGACGGCGGACCGCGGGACGCCGCCGGGCGGCGCGGAAGGCCGGGCCTCGGGAGGCTCCGGGACTTCCGGGGACGGGCGGGAGACCGGGACTGAGGCCCTGGCCCAGGAGGCTGGGGACCCGTCCTCCGCGCCGGACACGGGAGGGCGCCCGGATTCCGGCCCGGACGCCGGTCGGGACTCCGGCCGGGAGCGGGAGCCTGGCCGGGAGGACGGTCCTTGCGAGGATCCGGACCCCGATTCGGAACTGGCTCGGGACGCCGACGCCTGGGAACCGCGGGATGGGGCGGCCAGCCTCTGGCAGTGCTCCCCGCCGGCGCGCCTGAAGGGAGGGGTGGACAACCTCTCCTTCAACCAGCGGTACTGCGACAAGACGGCGCTGGTTATCGACAGCTATCTGGCCTACTGCCTGGCGGGGGGCGCCATAGGCGAGGAGGAGGCCCTGAGCCTTCAGGTCATGAGCGAGCGGGTCCGCTGGGGGCTCCGGGAAGGGGACCTTGAACCGTTCAACCGGGACCGCAAGAGGCGGGGCATGGGCCGCGAGGAGTGGCTGGCCCGGTCTGGACGGCAAGGGGAGGGCGGGGTCGTCTGAGGCCCGGCCGGCCGGGGGCCGGACCGGGGCGCCTGAACCAGGCGGCAGGGGCCCGGACCGGGGGCGCGGAGACGTCCGTGCCGCGGCCCTGAAGGATGCCTTGTCCTTCCCGGAGGGCCCGAATCCTTCACGGAGGGCCCGACCGGTCCCAATCCGTGAGGTTTCCTCCCGGTCCTGGAACCGCGTCCTCCGGCCGGCCCCGCCTTTGACAGGCCGCAGGCCGGTGGGGTAATATTTCGGCAAGCTTACTGCGAGTCTCACTCCCGCCAGCTCCCACAATCAAGGAGGAACGCCATGCTCCGCGCGACCCTGGCGGCGGCCCTGGCCACGGCCGCCCTGTACCTCGCCTTCCCGTCCGCCCTTGCGGCCCAGCCGTCCTTCGACTGCAGCAAGGCCTCCAGCTCCGTCGAGATAACGATCTGCAACAACTCCAACCTCTCCAGGCTGGACAGGCAGATGTCCGATCTCTACAACGAGGCCCGCAGGTCCCCCTACATCGACAACAAGGAGCTCCTCTCCGTCCAGCGGAGCTGGTGGAGGCAGCGCGAGAGCCAGTGCGGCAGGAGCCGCCGGGCGGTCGACTGCCTGGAGCAGATGTACTACGACCGCATCAACGAGCTGAACGAGATGCTCTACTGACGGGCGTTCTGCAAGCGCCTTTGTGGCCCGCCTGCTCCCGGCTCGCGGGCCTCCGGCCCGGCCTGCGTTCCGCCGTTTCGGCAGCCAGGACCGGCCGCTTTCCAGCGGACTGACGGCCTGGCGCAGAGGGGGCTCCCCGGCGGCTGCGTTCAGGTTGCCGGTCGGCTTGGCTGAGGGGCTCATCACCGGCCGCCCGCCTGCGGACGGCCGGCTTGGCCGAAGGGCTCATCCCCGTCCGCCCGCCTGCTGACGGCTGACTTCGCCGAAGGCATCCTCCCCGGTCGCTTTCCGACGGACTGCCATGCCGGACGGGTCCCCGCCTGCCGCTTTCCGGCGACCGGCCGCGCCGAAGCGATTTCCGCCGACGGGCCTCGCCCGGGCTCCCGTCCCGCAGGCCGGTTCTTGCCCAGGAAACACGAAGGGCCCCGGAGTCACCTCCGGGGCCCTTCGCATGTCCGGGTCCGTGCCCGGCACTGGCGCGGCAAGGGGGCCGCGCCGCGGGATCAGAAGCTGAACATGAGCTCGTTGCCCCAGCCCCAGATGGTCCTGTCGAGGCCGGAGCCGCTGGCGCCGTGCCCGTAGCGGTCGCTGTAGTAATGGCCGGTGTCGAAGACGGCCAGGTTGGTGCCCCAGGTGAGGTTGTCCATGAGCCGGACCTGCAGGCCCAGGTTGAACTCGGTGCCCATGCTGCGGGATGCCTTGGCGCCGCCTGCCAGGGTGAAGTCCGCGGACCTGCGGAAGTGGCCCACGCCGTAGGTCAGGGTCGCCCAGTCGTTCAGCGTGTGCTTGCCCATGAGGGCCACAGCCCAGTGGCCGGGCAGGTCGCGGCCGTCCAGCCCCTTGGTGCCTGCCGGCTGGGAGCCGTAGGCGCTGTAGAAGATGAGGAAGGGGTAGAAGGCGGAGCCGGGGTCGACAAGGTTCTTGGAGTTGCGGCGGTAGTCGAACTCGCCTTCCCTCTCGTCGGCCCCGTCGAACCACCAGCCGGCCAGGGCCACGTCGCCGGAGCCGTAGTCGAGGTCGAGATCGGCGTAGGCGCCGGCCCCGGTGACCTTGGTCTCCGTCCGGCGGTCAAGCGAGGCGGCCGAGCCGGGAGCGTAGGAGCGCTTGCCCCAGGAGACCTTGGCCTCGGCGTGGAAGGTGAGCTTGGACTGCTGGCCCACCTGGAAGGACTGGGCGAAGGCAGGGTTGACGGAGACGTACTTCAGGCTGTCGCGTCCCGAGGGGCCGGCGGTCTTGTCGCTGTCGTACTGCACCGCGAGGGAGGCCCCGCCGGTCTCCCATGTCCAGTAGGGCTCGAGGGAGAAGCGGTCCCAGTCTGCGTCGGTGTCCCAGCGGTCGGCTTCCGGGACAGTGGCGGCCCTCTTCGCGTAGTAGGCCTTCACGCCGAAGGTGTCGGAGTGCCAGCGGTACATGGCGCCGTCCGTGTCGTTGTCGGAGTCGAACACGTAGAACTGAGTGCCCATGCCGTAGCCGGGGAGGTAGCCCAGGGTCTGGAGGCCGGCGGAGTCCATGTCGGAGCTCACGCGGCCTACGGAGAAGTCGCCCACGGAGGTGCGGGCGATGCCGAAGAAGTGCTCGGAGCGCAGGGCGCGGTCGCCGGGGTTCTGGGATCCCCACCTGGCGGCGCCGGGGCCCTGGGCGCGCCAGCGGACCTCGATCATGTCGTTGGGCCTGAAGGAGACGTTGATTCTCAGCCTGCTCTCGGCCCAGCGGTCGGAACGCGAGGCGTGGTGGCCCCTGGCGTCGGCCGTGTCGTTGAAATAGTTGTCGAAGAACCAGGCACGGAGCCTGAGGTGGCCGTCGAAGGTCACCGGGGACGCGGCGTGGGACACCCCTGCCGCGGACAGAATGAGTGCCGCCGCGAGAGGAATCGCCATGAGGTAACGCGTTAGTCGCATAAGCATTTCTCCAAGTCGATGAAGCTAGAGTAAAAAAATTGCCCAAACTCTTTCGTGGCCGCCTCAAGGACGGCGTGACGGCCTTCATCTAGACCGAGAACTTTATACGCCCGGAGGCACCTTTAATCATTGACATCCGGAATAAAACCATAAAATATTTGTTTTTACGAAATGTTGCCGGATCGTCACGGACGCATGGGTCAGGCAGGTATGTGGGAAATCCTTTAAAGACAAGTGATGCCGCGACTGAAGCGCGCGGCTGAAGGGGAATGCTGCCGGATGCGCTGATACAGATGGAAGATTTACGTTGACAAAAGCATGACGCTCCGGGACGGCTGATGCGAGACGATTCAGGGGAAACGCAGATGATTCGGAGAAATGCACTGCTTGATTGCAAACGGGCTGGCAATATAAAATTTTCAAATATCAATATTGATAAATTTAAATTTGGTCTAAATATTTGAGGACTAACGACCGGACATCTGGACAGGGCCAGAGGACAGTGTGATCTGAGGAACGGCTGGACGGCTGCTGGACAGACGGCAGCGAAGAAGAGACGGGCGGGAAGCGAGAAAGGCGGAACGGGCGGACAGCGAAGTCGGAGTGAGAGACGGGCGGTCGTCGGGACGGACGGGGAGTTTGGGCGTGTCCTGAGCTGAGGAGAAAGGGGGTGAGAGTTGCCTGGACCTGGGGTGGATGGGAGGCGTCTGTCGAAGCTGAGGCGGGGGGAGGATGGTTGCCGGGACAGTCGGCGGAAGTCGGGACGAAAGCGAAAGCGAGACGGAATAGATGATGAGGAGTGTCAGTCCGAGACCGTGACCGATGCTGAGGCTGAGGGAGATGGGGAAAGTCAACGGGAGCGAACGGAAGGAAACGGGAGCGAACGGAAGGAAACGGGAGCGGCCGGGAGGAAACGGGAGCGGCCGGGAGGAAACGGGAGCGGGCGGGAGGAAACGGGAGCGGTCGGGAGGAAACGGGAGCGGTCGGGAGGAAACGGGAGCGGGCGGGAGGAAACGGGAGCGACCGGGAGGAAACGGGAGCGGGCGGGAGGAAACGGGAGTGA
>JAISFP010000411.1 GCA_031263525.1 Deltaproteobacteria bacterium
TCATCTTCCATATTTCATTAGCGAATCATAGAGAGGAGATACCATGTCTGGGGGTTTTCCCGACCTTTTCACCTTTGGATTGATAGCTAAATTCCGACATTTCATTGGACGGGTAATAAAATATTACCCCGGAAATTAAATCTGGCCCTTTGGCAGGGGCAAGAGGCGAGAGAGTTTTGGGCAGGGGCGAGTACTGAATGGGCGAGAGCTTTGGGGGAAGGGTTAGGGGCGGAGGGGGAGGGCAGGTCCAGTTTCACTGCCTAGCTGACAGTGAAGATATCCCATAGGGCCAGATTTAATTTCCGGGGTAATATATTCTTGAGGGACGCAGAGACCATTCATGAGGGATATAAAAAGAGCTTGTGGAGATAGGAAAGCAATGTCACCAACTTAAGGAATGGCATAAAACACTGGCTTTGCCGGACGGCGTGTTACCTCCAAGGACGGCCCGAACCCTGGAAGATGACCAGACAACAACCTTGTGGCGGCCAATCTTGATCCGCTTGTCTCCGAGAACATTGCCTCAGCTTAGAATCCGTCCACGTGGACACATCACAAATTTCGCACCGAACTGGACAGGCCCAGTACAGTGAGCAAGTCCCACATGACCTGCCAGTCGATCTCTCTAACCAGGCTAAGACAAGCTGGAGCATGTGATTGCCGAAGGGGTAAACCTATCCATGTGAAGGACATCCTCGGACTGTTGGGATGGGCCTGGTCTGAAAGGAGCTGGTTTCCTGCTTGGTCATGAGGTGAAGCATTCCAGGTGCTGGAAGTGTGGCTTCAGTCAGTCATGTTCACGGAAACTCATATTTTGTTTAGGTTTTCTGCATTCCTTAAAGCAGGGCAGACTCCATCCGTGCCCGGAATGGCAAAACTCCAGACATAGCTGCTTTTTCCGTGATCGGATACCAATAAATATTTTTTTATATTGTTACAATAAGCATATTGATAAATATAAAATTTCTTTGATTGAGTTCCCGTTTCTAATTGAAAGCATGAAAAAATCTAACAAGAACCTGGGCTTCAATTCTCAAGAACCGGAATAGCATCTCGCCGGGCCCAGGGCTAGCTTATTCCGAGCCAAGGGCAATCAGACCTGACCGGATACAAACAATTAAAATTTTTTTTTTGCACATATTTATCAAGATTTAAAATTTATTAGGCCCTATCACATTACGGGCCTATTGCTTTAGTATAATTTTAAAAGAAAATTTATTTCTAATTATCCTAATCGTCAGTACTGTTATAGACTGCCAATACGACCGCAGATCAAGATTTCTGCTTGACTGCTTGCCAACCAGTCAGCTCTATCACCAGTAACCTGCTCAGAGTTCCCAGCGCCAGACGTACGGGGTTGACTGCCGTCCACTCGACCCGAGCGCTCGGGTGCAACCTGTTTCCCCGTTTTCCAGTCCTGAATCCTTCCGGTATCTTGACTGTCTCGCTCGGAAGCAATCCACGTTTCTTGACAGCCCGCCTGGCCGGACTGCATTAGCCTCCTGCTTGCCCGAACGCCTGGCTCACTGGCTGTCACGCAAAATAATACGTGTTTTTTTGGGCAGACCAGCACTTTCGGACGGACGGCACAGGCTGCTTGGCAGCCATCTTGGTTCCAGTATTGACATCACGGAAGGCATCGTTGTTGCCTGGAGTTCCGCCACGCCGGACGGGTTCTGGCCTTCTCCCTGGACGCCCGGCTCCCTTCCTTTCGACATTCCTTCTCGCTTTCCCTCCTGCTTTCCTGCCTTCCCGCTTCCCTCCCTCACTTCCCGCTGTTCTCCCTTTAGTTTTGTCTCTCCGCTTTCCTTTCTTTAGATCTGCCATCCTGCCTGGATTGCACGACCGGCTCCCCGTAGCGACATGGCCTTTCAGGGACCGGTGGCTCATTGGTTCCGGCTGTTTGCGGAAATTACGGCATCTCAATGCATGACGGGCTTTCCGGTGCGGAGCCGGGTTAGGCCTCTAGAAGAAGATGAAGGTTACCGCCAGGAAGAGCGGGATCAGCACGCACACCGACCAGGCCATGTACCCGAAGAAGCTCGGCATCTTCACCCCGCGCTCCTCGGCAATCGAGCGCACCATGAAGTTGGGCGCGTTCCCTATGTAGGTGTTGGCGCCCATGAATACTGCTCCGCAGCTGACCGCAGCCAGGGTTCCGGGCAGGTTATGCATTAGCGTCGTAGCGTCGCCGCCGGCGGTGTTGAAGAAGACCAGGTATGTGGGCGCGTTGTCCAGGAAGCTCGAGAGCGCTCCGGTGAGCCAGAAGTATGCCCTGTCCACCGGGGCGCCGCCGGCATCCGTCACCAGGAGGAGAAGCGGCCTGAGCTCGCCGGAGGTCCCGGCCCGCAGTATGGCGATGGCCGGGATCATGGTGAGGAAGATGCCGGCGAAGAGTTTCGCGACCTCCAGGATGGGTGCCCAGGTGAAGTTGTTGCCGAACCTGGCGCTCCTGGGCGTTATGGCGAGGGAGAGGCCGGCGAGGGCGAGCAGGCCCAGGTCGCGGGCGATGTTCGCATGCCCGTACTCGATGCCTTCCCAGATCCTTACGGCGCCGCCTCCTGCGGTCCCGCTCCACAGGACCAGGCCCACCACGCCCAGAAGGAGGATGAAGTTGCGCTTGCCCTCGAGGCCGGGCCTTTCCGCCTCCGGTTCGCGCCTCGCAACGGCCGGGCCCTCCCTTCTGTAGAGGAAGGTGTCAATCGCGAAATGCACGGCCAGGAGCGAGGCGCAGAGGAAAAGCGTCTGCGGCCAGAGGTGCCTGAGGGTCCAGAAGAAGTCCACCCCCTTCAGGAATCCCAGGAACAGCGGCGGGTCGCCCAGCGGCGTGAGGCACCCTCCGGCGTTTGCCACGAGGAAGATGAAGAACACCACGCTGTGGACCTTGTGCTTCCTGGTGGACACCGCCCTCAGGAGAGGCCGCACGAGGAGCATGGCGGCGCCCGTCGTGCCCATGAGGCTCGCGAGCACGGTGCCCGACGCGAGGAACCCCAGGTTCGTGACGGGGGTGCCGGCGAGCGATCCCGTGACCCGTATGCCGCCCGCGATGGTGAAGAGGGCCAGGAGCACGATTATGAACGGCACGTACTCCGCCACGACTGTGTGCAGCGCGGCGTACAGGGTGATTCCCGGCCCTATCCACAGGAGTCCCGGCAACAGGAACGCCAGCGCCCATCCGCAGGCGATCTTCCCGAAGTGACGCTCCCAGAAGGACGGGGCGAACAGCGGGAATAGGGCTATCGACAGGAGCATCCCGGCGAAGGGGACGGACCACAGGAGCGAGAGCGCCGCCCCGTCAAGTTCCAGCGCCCCTTCCGAGGCCGCGAGCCCGGCCGGGAAGGCCAGGGCGAGGGCAGCGGCCAGGGCAGAGAAGGCAACTGCGGCAGCCGCCTTCCGGGCGGTCGCGCCGGGCCGGGAGAAGGGCGCGTTCGCCGGGGTCTCCTGAGCGGGAGACGGAACGGGGGCGGCCCCTTGCGAGTCGGAATTCGGATTAGCGCTCAAAGAGCCACCTCTTTCTCCGGTCCGGCCCCCGGGCCGTCCTCGGACGGACACTGTGAAAAGAATAATGGAGATCCCCGGTTGTTTCAACAGCCCCGCAAGGATACCGCTCGGTCAGGCGAGGGTCTCTGGCAGCTCGTTCCGTCAGAAGACATGGCCAACTTGATTCTGGCAGTTCGTTCCGTCAGTAGGCCTGGCCCGTTAGTTTGGCAGGCTGCTCAGTCTGTCGGCCTGGCTCCCTGGCCCTGCTGGCTCGTTCCGTCTTTCTGTCTGCATGGCCCGATGGTCCTGACGGCTCGCTCCGTCAGTCTACCGGGCTCGATGGCCCTTGCGGCTTGCTCTGCCTTCGTTTGTTTCTATCTGTCGAAATGTTACACTGCTACTGGTAGCTATGTCTTTCTTCCGGCCAAACATCTGCCTCGGGCGGCTCCTTCGGCCAGTAGGCCGGGCCACCTGTCTCCGTACGGCTTTCCTTTTTTCGTAACTGTTCAGGTGCCCCTCTATTGAGGACTTTTTAGGAGGTAGAGAGCCCGAATTAGGAACCTTAAAAAATGAAGAGTCAACAATGGATACTCCATGTGGAGGGGAAGAGTCTCTGGGGAGAGCATTTTTGTCGGGATAATCCTCCTGTTGAGCTCCTCTTAAGGGGCGCCCGAACAGTTACCATTTTTCAAGCCGGGGGTGCTCCATCTCCGACCGGTGCCCCTCCGTCTCCGGGTGACTGCGGCACCCCCTCAGTCTCCGGTCGGCCAAGGCGTAGCCTCCGTCTCCGGATAGCCGCGGCCCCCCCCTCCGTCTCCCGGCGGCTCCGGCCCGGTTGCCGAGGCGTCCCCTCCGTCTCCGACCGGCTCCGGCCCGGAGGCCTAGACGTCCCCTCCGTCTCCGGCCGGCCAAGGAGGCCCCTCCGTCTCCGGGCGGCCAAGGCGTCCCCTCCGCCTCCGGGCGGCCAAGGCGTCCCCTCCGCCTCCGGGCGGCCAAGGCGTCTCCTCTGCCTCCGACCGGCCCCGGCCGGGCGGCCAAGACGTCCCCCCGTCTCCGGACGGGCAAAGCGTCTCCTCCGCCTCCGACCGGCCCCGGCCAGGCGGCCAAGACATCCCCTCCGTCTCCGGCCGGCCAAGACGTCCCCTCCGTCTCCGGCCGGCCAAGACGTGCGCTCCGTCTCCGGCCGGCCAAGACGTCCCCTCCGTCTCCGGGCGGCCAAGGCGTCCCCTCCGTCTCCTGCCGGCCAAGACTTCCCCTCCGTCTCCGGGCGGCCAAGACTTCCCCTCCGTCTCCGGGCGGCCAAGACGTTCCCTCCGTCTCCGGCCGGCCAAGACGTTCCCTCCGTCTCCGGGCGGCCAAGGAGTCCCCTCCGTCTCCTGCCGGCCCCGGCCAGGCGGCCGGGCCCTGCCTACACCCGCCTCCTCAGGCCTTCCGGCATCTGTCCGCCCTGGCCCGGGCCCTCGCCCTGGGGGGCGGCAACGACCCGCAACAGGGCCTCCACGGAGGCGCTCAGATCCTGCCCGGTGTCGAAGGGCTGCTTCAAGAACTCCACGAACCTCGGGTACAGGGCCACGGCCTCGTCCACCTCCCGGCTGGCCCCTTTCTGGTATGCGCCGATGTTTATCATGTCCTCGTTTTTCGTGTAGACGGCCAGGACGTCCTTGAAGCGGGCGGCGGCCGCGCGGTGTTCACGGGTGGTGATGTCGGTCATGAGGCGGCTGATGGAGCTCAGTATGTCCACGGCCGGGTAGATGTTTCTCGCGGCCATCTCCCGCCGCAGGACCAGGTGGCCGTCCAGGATGGAGCGCATGGAGTCGGCGACCGGCTCGTTCATGTCGTCGCCCTCGACCAGCACCGTGTAGATGCCCGTGATGCTCCCGGAGCCCCAGGCCCCGGCCCGTTCCAGGAGCTGGGGCAGCATGGCGAAGACCGACGGCGTGTAGCCGCGGGTCGTCGCCGGCTCCCCCACGGAGAGGCCCACCTCCCGGGCCGCGTAGGCGAAGCGGGTGGCGGAGTCCATCATGAGGATCACGTGCTTCCCGCTGTCCCTGAAGTATTCGGCTATGGCCGTGCCAACGTAGGCGCCGCGCATGCGAACCAGGGCTGGCTGCTCGGAGGTGGCTGCGACCACCACGCTCCTGGCGAGGCCCTCGGGGCCCAGGTCCTTCTCGATGAACTCCCGGACCTCGCGGCCGCGCTCTCCCACCAGCGCTATCACGTTCACGTCGGCCTTCATGTGGCGGGCTATCATTCCCATGAGGGTGCTCTTGCCCACCCCGGACCCCGCGAATATCCCCACCCTCTGGCCGCGGCCGAGGGTCAGGAGGGAGTTTATGCACCTCACCCCCACGTCCACGGGGTCCAGGATCCTCGCGCGGTCCATGGGGCTCCCCGGCATGGCCCTCACGGAATAGCTGGTCTCCGCCTCGAAGGGGCCCTGGCCGTCCATGGGCCTGCCCCGGCCGTCCAGGACCCTGCCCAGCATGCCCGGGCCCACGTCCACCCTGGCCGGGCCGCCGGTTGCCCTGATCCTCGCCCCGGGGGTGAGCCCCGTCATGTCGCCTATGGGCATGAGCTGTATCGCGGACTCCTTGAAGCCCACGGCCTCGGCCTCCAGGATCCTGCCGCCCGGCATGTCCACCAGGCAGATCTCCCCCACGGAGGCCGCTGGCCCGGACCCCTCGATCACCAGCCCCGCCACCCGCGTGACCCTGCCTTCCAGGGAAAGGGGGGGCGCTGACCTGAGCACCTTGAAGAGGTTCCTGAAGGCGTTGGACGACCCCGACGTTGCCGAGGCGGAGCTTTCGCCGGCGCCCGGGACCAGGCCGAGGGCCGAGGGGGGGAGCGTCCGGGCGGGCGGCGCCGCCGGAGGCGTCCCGCCCGGAGCCGTGCCCGGCGCCCTGGGGGCTACAGTGCCGGTCGCGCCTGGCGGGGCAGGCGCACCGGGCCTCATCGCCCCGGGCGCCGCGCCGCCTGCCGCTGGAGCTGGCGCGCCCGGCCCGGCAGACTCGGGCGCTCCGCCGGCTCCCGTCACCGGAGGGGCCGCCGCCCCGGAGGCCGTGCCTCCGGGTCGCGGGGGGGCCGGCCTGCCCCGGACGGGCCGGCCCGGATGCCTTCCGGGAGTGGCCTGAGCGGGGGTGGGCGGCGCCGGAGCCGTGGCCTGAGGGGGGGAGGGCGGCACCGGAGCCGTGGCCTGAGCGGGGGAGGGCGGTGCCGGCGGCGTGGCGGGGGAGGGTGCCGGCCCCGTAGCCGGGGCCGGGGAGGGAGGCGTCGCGTCAGCGCCGGGCATTGCGCCCGTGTCGGTGGCGGCCCGTGGCGGGGTGCCGTCTGCGCCGGGGCCGCCCGACGCGGGTCCTGCGCCGGGATTGCCTGGCCCTGCCCCCGTGCTGTCAGGGGAGCCGGGGATCGCGGTCTGTCCGCCGGGGGCGGGCGTTTCGGTGTCTCGAGGTCCGGTCAAAGGCCAACCTTCCTTTTGAGCGTCTGGATTTCCCTGTCAGTGAGCGGCCTGATGCCGCCGGGCGGGAGATCCGGGTCCAGGGGGATGCCCGAGTATGTCCGTCGCCTCAGGACCACCACCGGGTGGCCGACGGCGGAGAGCATGCGCTTCACCTGGCGGTGCCTGCCCTCGGTCAGGACGAGCTCAACCTGGCCGCGGTCCTCCCCGCGGGTGAGGACTTTGGCCTCCGCCGGGGCGCAGGGCTTCCCGTCCATCATGAGCCTCCCTGAGCGCAGGAGCTCCATGGCCTCCTCCCCGGGGACGCCTCTCACGGCCGCCCTGTAGACCTTTGGCACCAGATACGAGGGGTGCATGAGCCTCCTGGCGAGCTCGCCGTCGTTGGTGAGCACGAGGATCCCGGAGACGTCCCGGTCAAGGCGGCCGACCGGGTAGACCCTGGCGGGAAGGTTCCGGAGAAACGACATTATGGTGGGACGCCCGAGCTTCACGTCCGAGAGCGCCGTCAGGAACCCCGCCGGCTTGTGGAACATGTAGTAACGGAGCTCCTCCGCGGCGCCCACGGCCCTGCCGTCCACCTCGATGGTGTCCTCGCCCGGCACGGCCTTCGCCCCGAGACCAGTGACCGTCACGCCGTTTATGGACACCCGGCCCTCGAGGATCAGGCGCTCCGCCCCCCTGCGGGAGGATATCCCGGCTTCGGCCATGATCTTCTGGATCCTCACACCTTCGGCAGTCAACTCCGTCTCCTCCTGACGTGCCCGGACCTGGACGCGGCGGCCGCAGGGCGCCTGTCCCGCGAAAGTCCGGCGCCGGCCATTCCTGTCAACTTCCGCCTCCGCCGTCTTCGGGACGGCCCCCGCCGCCGGGGACTGCGGCACCGTCGGCATTGCCGGCCCCGTCCCCGCCGTCCGGGGTTCCCGGAGCTTCCCGAGCTTCCGGGGCCGGGGCGCCGGCCGGCTCGGGATGAATTTTCGGAGCCGAGTCGTCGCCCGAAGCCGGGAGACCGTCCGGGACGCCGGGACCGCCCTGGGCCGGGAAACCGTCCTGGACATCTAAACCGCCGGGCGCCTGGAGCGCGTCCGGGGCAGCGGAGCCGTGAAGAGCCATTTCGGCCATAATGGCCTCGACCAGGTCGTACTCCAGGGCCTGGGCCTCAGCCTCGGCCCACATATCGGCCAAAACTTCTTCCTCGGCCGCCAGGGCGTCGTCTTCCGCAAGGGACCTCGCTTCCGCCAGTGCCTCGCTTTCCGGCACGTCGGGGGCTTTCGCGAGGTCGCCGTCCGTGGGGCTGTCCGGGTCTCCGGGACTCCTGGAGGTTCCGGGGGGTTCCTGAGCAACTTCGGCGCCGGATAAACTGCCTCCGCAGTGCGCTTCGGCAGAGTTCCGGGACAGGGGCTCGGAACTGTCCGGGGCGCGAGCCGGCTGCTGGACAGCGGCGCCATCCTGGACTCGGCGCGGTTCCATGCCCTCGAAGAGGTTCGTGGCGCGATTCTGCTGCTGGCCGGCAGTGCCGCCAGGGGCTTTTGGCGACGCCGGCCCTCCGAGGAGGGTAGGGGAGCGATTCTGCTGCAGGCCGGCGGTGCCGTCAGGGGCTTTTGGCGACGCCGGCCCTCCGAGGAGGTCCGGGGAGCGATTCTGCTGCAGGCCGGCGGTGCCGCCAGGGGCTTTTGGCGACGCCGGCCCCCCGAGGAGGGTCGGGGCGCGATTCGGGTGCAGTGAGGCAGTGACGTACTGGGGTCTGCGCGTCGCAGGGCCTG
>JAISFP010000506.1 GCA_031263525.1 Deltaproteobacteria bacterium
GCCAGGACCTCCGTCGTCCGGATCCCCACCGGAAACCCCGTCATCCCCGTCAGGACCGCCAGCCCCCAGGCCGGCGGCGGAAGCCCCCGCCCCGTCAGGACCGTCAGCTCCCTGGCCGACGGCGGATGCCCCCGCCCCGTCAGGACCGTCAGCTCCCTGGCCGACGGCGGATGCCCCCGCCCCGTCAGGACCGTCAGCTCCCGAGCCGACGGCGGAAGTCTCGTCCACGCCGAAAGCCCGCTCGGCGTCCCGGCCCGTGCCTGAATCCTCCACCCCGTCAGGACCGCCCCCGTCCTCAGCCTCCCCAGCCCGGTTTCCCGGAACCCCGTCGACCAGGGTGAGCCAGGCATGGCCCGGGCCCGGCCTCCTGGGCGGCGGGACGGCGACACGCCTCAGCAGCCCGAAGATCCTGAGCGACCTCTCACGGTCCTGGGCCTGGACGGACTCCAGCACCAGGTAGGACGCGCAGTAGGCCATCTCGGCCAGGGCCCCCTCCCCGTGGGCCAGGAGCTCCATGGAGAAGAAGATCCTGTCGGCGTCCTCCGGGAGGCCCTGGCGCTGGAAGGCCGCGGCCAGCCGCCGGGCGGCCCTGGACAGGGCCAGCGCCCGGTAGAGCTCCAGGGAATCGAGCCTCGTGTCCCCGCGCTTGAAGGCCTCGCAACGGGCGAGCAGGGACGCGTACAGGGTGTCCGCCTCGGCGGTGAAGCCGCAGCTCGCGTTCGAGGCGACAAGCCTGGCCCCCCTCTTTATGAAGTCCCGCTCGCCCCCCTCCCGGACTCCTGCGGCGTCCAGACGCTCGTAGGCGTCACGGGCCCTGAGCAGCGTCATGGAGGCCCTGGCCCTGCGCCTGGCCTCCCAGTCGCCGCCCTCGTCAGCGGCGGAGCAGAGCCCGGCCGCCTCGTCCAGGAGGGCGTCAAGGGTCCGCCCGAGGATCTCAGCTTCGCTGGTGGGATTGGACGTCATGCTGCACCTCCGGACCGTCCCCCCTCCGGCCGGAGTTCGCCGGCGGCGGGGGGGAGCTGTTCCTGCCCTGTCCCCGGGGCGCCGCCCCCTCGGAGGGTGCGCCCTCGGAAAAGATGTTAGCACAGTTTGTCCCGGTCAAGCCTTGAGGACAGGCAGCGCCGGCATTTTACAGATCCCCCGCAACATGTGCCCGCAGCCGCCAAAGGGGGGTTCCCGGGCGGGATCCCGGACGGACGGGAGCCTGCCGGCACTGGCTTCCGGCCGGTCGGAAAGCCCTCCCGTCCGTACGGCAGCGGATCTCGCCGCGATCTGCAGGGGGGCTCGCGGGCATTCGGCAGGAGGGATCGCGAGCTTTGCCCGATTCTGCAAGAACGTTAAGACCTTGGGTGCGGGGAGACCAGGAAGGACGAGGAGTCCGAGGACGACAAAGATTTCGGGAAAATCCGGGAAAAAACCGGGGGATCGAGAGACCTGAAAGAGAAGAGGGCCGAGACGGCGCTTCCGAACAGAAGATGCAGCTTGGGTCCGGGCTTGCCCGGACCCTCCTGAGGCGTCAAAACACCAGGCTCTGCAGTAGTCATGGTCAGAAAGCCCGCGCGGAGGCATTTTTGCGGGGGAAAAATGAATTTGAGAATTTAGGGATGGATTGATGGATTGATTGATTGATTGATTGATTGATGGATTGATGGATGGATTGATGGATGGATGGATGGAGGAACGGAGGGGGAGGGTCGGAAGGCCGGAGGGACGGAATGTCTAAGTAATGGAGGGATGGGTAGATGGAGGGATAGAAGGTCGGAGTAATGAAGGGATGGAGGGATAGAGAGCAAAAACCCCCAAAATGCCGCAGGCAGACTCCTGCGGCACATGCGGTCATAAACGGAAATCCAATTTCTCGCCAATCCTTGCGCCATGATTCGAAAGAGATTCGCATGCGAAACGGGGCGGGGACCGTGAAAGTGCCGCCATCCGTTCCCTTGCGGCACATCTGGGCAAAACGGGAAATCCGCTTTCGCCTGCCAGCAGAAGACGTGTTCCCAAGCGACGGGAAACCGAGAGTTAGCGGGACCACGAAAGTGCCACTGGCCGGCTCGCGCGGCGTGAGCATGCAAAATGATAAAGGCCACTCCCATGCCTTGCCGACACATGATCTGCATAAGATACGTTGACGAAAACAGAGGAGAAGACTGTTAAAGTGCCGCAGTCCGCCCGTTACGGCACATGCAGGCAAAAAGGAAAACACCGGCATACACCTGGTTAACTTTATAATGCAAAATGTTACCAAATTTTTACATATGATCTCAAACAGCTCCAGGATTCTCCTATACCTCCAGCCATGCTTCAGGTTTGTCTCGCGCAAGCCTGGAAGTTTCTTTCGGAAGTCATCCTGCTATGCCCTGCGGAGATGATACGGTACGGGACATTGGCAGTTACGGCGCGGCGGCGATCCCCGTGCGGCGGGCACTGGCCATAACCTATCGCGTTCGTACATGGGTGGTACAGTCCTGCGCTCCGGGTCATATGTCTTGCGTCCTAACGACCGAATCCGGCGATTTAGCCCGGCATCCGGAGACGGAGAGCGCCCGGATCCGCAAACGAGGCGGCCTTGACTGGCAAGTAATTCCGGAACCTTTGCCACATTGTTGAAAATTAATTGCATCCTGGCTGTCAAATTGTTATCCTTTCTCAGCGTACGTTTCCAGAAACGTTGCGGCCCTGAAACGCGCGGCCCCTGCCCCTTCCCGCCGCCGTGCATCCTGCCTCGTCCGGCAGCCCAGTTACGACGCGCCTTTCAGGCACCGGCCCCTCGGAGCCGGTGCCCTTCCGGACGGACCGTGCCGGCCGGGCAGCCCGTGCCGGCACCGCGCGCCCGCCAGGGCCGGCCGGACCGTATTCCGCCAGCCCCGGAATCGCCCTTCCTCTCGTTCCCTTGCGCCGCAAGCCTGCCGCTGCCCCCAGAAAGGGGATCCCGGCCCCTGCGGTTTTCTCCAGCCTCGGCCTGCCACGGACAGATCCCCGCCCCCGTGCCGTCCCGGTCCCGGCGGCACGTGGCCCTGGCCCGTCGCCGTGCGCCGCGCCCGTCCGCAACTTGACCTCC
Source organism: Deltaproteobacteria bacterium (assembly GCA_031263525.1). Taxonomy (GTDB): domain Bacteria; phylum Desulfobacterota; class Desulfarculia; order Adiutricales; family Adiutricaceae; genus JAIRZX01. The sequence continues at coordinate 3,062 of JAISFP010000506.1, forward strand.
GACACCGCGCCTGTCCCGTCACGCCTGCCTTCCCCGGACCGTAGCCGCCCAGATTCCTGAAGACCGGCCCTCAGCCGGGCCGCCCCCGGGTCACAGGGACCGCCCGGTTCCCTGAAGGTCGGCCCTGACCCCGGCTGACACCGGGAACAGGAACCGCCCGGAATCCGGAAGGCGAGCCCTGCCCGCGGCTGACCTCCCGGGCAGACGACACCGCCTGGATCCCGGACGGCCAGGCTCCTCGTGCCTGTCTCCCGAGCCACAAGGCCAGGCACCGCCCCGATCCCGGAAGGCGCCCTCCTCGGGGCAGTCCTCCCCTGACCGACGGGGCAGCCCGGATTCCGCGAGGCAGGACCTCTGCGGGGCAGTCCTCCCGGACCGCCGGCACCGCCCGGATTCCGCAAGGCAGGCCCTCTGCGGTGCTGTCCTCCCCTGACCGCCGGCACCGCCCGGATTCCGCAAGGCAGGACCTCCTCTGGACAGCCAGCCCTGACCGCCGGGACAGCCCGGAATCCGGAAGGACGGCCCTTCTCGGGGCAAAACCCCGGACACCGCCGGGACAGCCCGAAATCCGGAATGCCGGCCCTCCTCGGGGCAAAACCCCTGACACCTCCGGGACAGCCCGGAATCTGGAAGGCCGGACCTCCTCGGGGCAGCCCCCCTCCAGGATCGCCGGGACAGCCCGGAATCCGGAAGGCCGGTCCGCCCCCGGGCGACCGGCTATCCGGAACTGCCAAACCGATTTCTTTCCAGCCCCCTGAAGGCCCGTGAGCGGAGCGCGGCCGCGCTTCCGCCCGGCCCAGGGGCTTCCCCCCCCAACCCGCCGCGCCAGGCCGCGGGCTCCGGAGGCAGCATGGCCAGAGCCACAGTCAAGAAGCAGGATACGGCGGGGGCCTCGATCAGCTGCCCCGTCTGCGGGCAGAGCGTGCGGCTGCCGGCGGAGAACTGCCCCGCCTGCGGCACTAACCTGCGAACGGGCGAGAAGCCCGAGAAGGAGACCAGCGTCTGGCAGCGGCGGGGGTTCAAGCCGCTGGTCGTGTCGGTGGCCGTGGTCATCCCCCTCATCTCCTGGCTCCTGGGGAGCGGCGTACTGGACGATCTGGATCTCATAACCCGGGCCAGGGTAGGGCTCCAGCACTGCGCCGACCCACCCGCCAGGGACATGTGGGAGGCGGATGACAAGGCCCAGGAGGTCCAGGCCGCGAGGAAAGGATACGACTCCTGGAAGTCCCGCTCGAGGACCAGGCCCGGGGGCCAGAGCCCCAGCGGCCCGGAAACCGAGGAGGAGCGCAACATGACCCGGGAGCAGCGGGAGACCAGGGCCGACCGCAGGAACTACTTCGCGGCGAGCCTGATGTTCGACCGCCCCTCGGCCGACCTGAAGGAGGCCAACAACTGGTACGGAAGATTCGCCGGGGAGTGGGACGCGGCCTGGATAACTGGCTCCGGCACCCCCCAGGAGCGGATCCTCCAGGGCGAGTGGAACTTCACCTGGATAAACGGCGGCGAGGCGGTCCAGGACATCCTGTCCGTGCCCTACCTCTGGGAGCCCGTCAAGGGCGTGGACCCAGTGAGGGCCTCCTCCATGAGGACCTTCAACTCCAAGGCCGACCGCTGGGAGGGGGTGCATCTCCAGGGCGGCAGGATCTTCCCCTTCACGGCATCCAGGAACTCCGACGGCAACATCTACGAGTCCTACCAGGACGGGCAGCTGCTCGTCACCTGGATCTTCTACAACATCACCCAGGAAGGATTCCAGGTCACCGTCAACCAGACCTCGGACGGGGGCAGGACCTACGCCCTCGCGGCTGAAATCTGGGCCAAGCGCAGGATAGTGGAGATCCAGTAGCTCCGGGCGCCCCCGGCGGCCGGCCGCCCCCCTTTCCAGAGCCGTTCTCTGCCTGACCTGGCCTGACCTGGAGCCCTGTCCGTTAGCTGGACGCAACTTGCCAGAAACCTGGACCCGCCAGGGGAGCCGAACAGAAGCCCTGCCACGTCACGGGGACGGTCGGGAATCCTGCCTCGTCAGGCGGGGAACCGGCCTGGCCCCCTGCCTCGCCAGGGAGGCCATCCAGGACCCAGGCCATGTCTGAGATCCGGCTTGGCCCCATGCCTCGCCAGGGAGGCCATCCACGACCCAGGCCTCTCTGAAGTGCGGCCTGGCCCCCCGCCTCGCCAGGGACGCCATCCTGGACCCAGGCCCTGTCTGAGGTGCGGCCTGGCCCCCCCGCCTCGCCAGGGAGGCCAGCCAGGACCCAGGCCTTGTCTGAGGTGCGGCCTGGCCCCCTGCCTCGCCAGGGAGGCCATCCAGGACCCAGGCCTGTCAGAGGTGCGGCCGGGAAACAGGCCCCGTCAGGGGGGGACGGCCAGGACCCCAGCCCAGCCTGGGGCGGAAAAGGCCATGAACCGGGCCCCGTCTGGGGCCGAACAGGCCAGGTGCTGAGCCCCGTCCGGTACGGAATGGCCCAGGAGCCGGGTCCCGTCCGGGTTAGTACCGGCTGGGTCCGGGGCGGTCCCGAGAGTTGCGTCCGGAACTCCCTTGCCGAAGCAGAGCCGGCCCGTCCGGAGCCTTCGCGCCCCTCTCTCGCCTCCCTTCCAGCAACGCCTAGGCTGAGAGCCACCATCCGCCGGACCTCTCCGGACTCCCTCTCGTCTGCTCTTCCCCCTGCATCTTGAAGCCTTCAAGCGGCTGGCAACCATCAGGAGGCCGACGTCAGGGCTTCAGTGCCACCCGGACTCAGCCTCTCCCTCCCTTGACCCCACGGAACTTCCTGGCGACCGTCACCCCACCACCATCCTCCCGCCTACCCGCGCCTTCCGAGGCTCCCAGCACTCCAGGACACTGGATGCCGGCCCCTCCCGCGCTCCCTCTCCATTCCCCTCCTCCCTGGTAACCCCAGATGAAAGCGCCGGAGGTCCCTTGTCCGCTCCTTTCGAAAACATCAGTTTTTTTGATAATATGGCTTGGGAAGCCTTTCTCTCCCCTGGCAGGGGGTGCCTCTCTTCCCCCTGAACCACCCTTCCTTTCTGCCCCCTCCCAGAGACCGAACCCCAGACGGGCCCCGACCGACCCGGACCCAGCTGCCCCGCCCGCGTGGGCGGCCGTACCCCCCTTCCGGACGCGATCCAGCCCCTTTGGCCGACCGCTCCCTCCAGACCGGACCCCGGCGCCGCCCTGCCCCGTCTTCGTCCTTCGGCTCCTCCCCCTTCCTTTCCGGACGGGCGCGTTTCCTTTTCCGGATGCGCCGGTGTTCATCCTGACGTCTGCCCCGCCTTTCCTCCGGCACAGGCATCCTTAAAGGGAAGCATCCCCGCCTATCCCCGGCGCCGTCCTCATTCTGGGGGGCATCCCCGACTTTCCGCCGGCGGCTGACGGCGCCTTCCGGACGGTCCTTCCCGCCTTTCCGCCGGCACAGGCCTCCTTCATGGGGCATCCCCGCCTTTCCGCCGGCTGAGGGCGCCTTCCGGACGGGCCTTCCCGCCTTTTCCCCGGCACAGGCCTCCTTCAGGAGGCATCCCCGCCTTTCCGCCGGCTTGGGGCGCCTTCCGGGCGGCATCCGCCGCCTCCTGCCGCGCTACTGCAGGACCGGGCGCCCTCCCCAGGGTCCCCCTCCGCCCATACGGGCGCCCCCCACCCCAGGCCACACGCCGCTGACGCCCGTGCGCGGGCGCGTTTCTCCGGAGGAGCACGATGAGCCCCGCGCAGGGATGGCTGACTGACAGGAAAGCAAGGCTGGAGCGCAAGAACGCCTTCGACGGCGCCCTGGTGTACGGGACCGCGAAGTTCAACCGTGAGACCGGGAGGGACAGGACGCACAGGAGCCCCTTCCTGGACTGCGTCGACCCTGAGACGGGCCTCATCAGGGCGGATCTGGTGCGTCCGCGGTCCTGCCCCGTGTGCTCCGAGGCACCGGGACCCGGGCTCTTCATCAAGGACGGGTTCAGGCACGTCAAGTGCCCGGTCTGCGGGCTCATCTACGTGTCCCTGATCCTCCGGGAGGACGTGATGCTCCGCTTCTGGAGGGAGGAGCTCGCTTGGATGAGCGTCCTGAACTCCGGCCCCCAGGAGAAGCTGGACAGGCTCAAGTTCGCCTACGGCCTGGACGCGGCCGGGGCGTGGAGGCCTGAGGGGGCCGGGCCGGGGAACCTGCTGGACATGGGCGCCGGAAACGGGACCTTCGTGAGGGTGGCCGGGGAGATGGGCTGGAAGGCCACGGCCCTTGAAATCAACACGGAGAGCGTCCAGTCCATGCTGGACGAGGGCATAAGGGTCATAGTGAAGCCCCTGGAGCTCTCGGACCTGCCGCAGGGGTCCTTCGACCTGGTGACCTTCTGGGAGGTCCTGGAGCACCTGGCGGAGCCCCGCCACGCGCTGACCAGGGTGGGCCCGCTCCTGAACGAGGGAGGCCTCCTCCTGATCCTCGTTCCCAACGCGGGCTCGCTCGTCACGCGCATCCTCCACGAGAAGAGCAACACCTTCGGGGGGCACTCGCACCTGAACCACTTCGACGCGGGCTCGCTCTCCAGGCTCCTCGAGTCCCTCGGCTACGAGATCCTGGAGATGGAGACCCTGCTGACCGAGCTCGGGGCCATAAACAACCACCTGGACTTCCAGGACCCCTACCTGGGCGATGCCGCCGCCTTCACGACTGAACTCACCCCCCAGGTGATACACGACAGGATGTGGGGGTCGCGGCTGTTCGTCCTGGCCCGCAGGAAACCGACGGCGTGAGGGCCCCGGAAGGCCCGAAGCGGCCGGCGGCCCGTCCGGCCAGGCGGTGCCGCGTCCGCAGACGCCTGTGCCGCGAAGAAGCCGCTTTCGGCACGAAAACAGCTGCTTTCGACTCGAAAACTGCCGAATTCGGCTCGAAAACTGCCGAGTTCTGCTGAAAAATTGTCGCTTTCGCCGCGAGCGCTGCCGCATTCGGATCGAAAATTGCCCCTTTCGGCTCGAGTACAGCCGCTTTGGGTTCGGAGACTGCGGACGGCACGGCCGCCGCAGGGGACGCGGGAGGTGCCTGGTGACGCTCAGGACCGTGGGACCGGAAAGGCGGGAAATCCAGGAGCAGGAAATTCGGCGGAAGCCGGGGGCACGGGACAGCCGGGCGGCCGTCGGGCGCCCCGGCCGGGACGGCACCAGGTCCCTCGCGCCGGCCACGTGCCTGGTGCTCGCCCTGGGCCTCGTCCTGGGCTTTGCCACGGGAGCATGCACGGCGCACGATGCCCTGGCCTCGGGGAGCGCCGTGGATCTCTTCCTGGATCTCCCTGCGGAGAACGTCTACGGGCTCACCATTGACCAGCGCAAGGCCCTGCTCCTGAGCAGCAGCGGCTCCGCGGGCGGCTACACGGCCCCCTCCAGGGAGGGCTGGTCGCTCTTCGTGAAGGAGCCCGCTCTGACCCTCATGGGCATACACTCCTCGCCCATCACCTACAAGCTGTTCCAGGGGAAGCCCGGCTCTCCGGACGTGTTCTCGGTCTGCCGGAGCCGGCAGACCTCGGGGCCCGCCACCGCCTACGAGAGGCTCCCCCGGAGGCCGGAATACGACCTGATCCTCTACCAGTCAGGGATCTCGAGGGCCATGATGCCGGTGAGGGTTCACGACTACGTCCCCCCTGTCGGGGTCCTTGACTTCGTGACACTGGCCACCATGGAGGACCAGCTGGCTCAGAGGGACCTGGAGGCCATAGACCGCGAGTTCGGGCACTGCCTCACCTGCCACGCCTCCACCGAGGACCGCAACGCCCTGGACATAGTGACCGTCACGTCCATAAACGCCACGTCATGCGGGACCTTCCTCCCCCAGTTCAAGCTCATCCCCCTGAAATGGAACGGGGAACTCTTCACCAAGCCCTACGACCGGGCCGCCTCCCCTGACGAGCCCTGGGACAGGATGCAGGACCGACGGCACGGGCTGTACTACAACCCGCCGGGGTCGTGACGCGGGGGCCGGCGGACCCGCCGGGAGGTGACGGACGCCCTTGAGCAGGCCCCGCCGAGAGGTTAACGACGCCCTTGACCAGGCCGCGCCGGGAGATGACGGACGCCCTCGACCCTACCCGGCCGCGCCGGGAGGTGACGGACGCCCTTGACCCGGCCCCAGGCCGGCCTCGCCCAGGCAGGAGCACCATATGCATGGCCCAGGCCGGGCTTGACTTTCGAGGCAAGCTGTCCGGATGCCCCCTTGTCACTCGCCTGGCAGCTGTCGCCTGTTTAGTCCGACAATTCGAATGCATGGCATGATTATGATTTTCTGGATTGAGGTAATCATTCAGGCACCTTACCCCTATGTCATGGGCACAGTCTTGAGTTAACGAAATCGATTTGAAATTGAGGCAAAAGCGAAGAAGGCAGAAGACATGGCGGCAAATGAAAATTTTGCAGCTAAGAAATGTCATTTTTCGTAAGAAAACTGATTTGTTGAGAATTGTTTAAAAATTTTGAATTTATTAATTTTATTGGATATAACAGTTACCATATACTATAAGTTGTATAAAACATGAAGATTTATGATTAAATTAATCAAGCCAAGACAAGCCAAGACAAGTCAAGACAAGTCAAGACAAGTCAAGATACGCTAATCCAAGATGATATAAAAGAGATTGGCAAACAATTCATTTTAGAAAAAATATTTATACAAAATTCTAAAAATATTATATTTTATCTGGATATGGTAAATTCAAATGGACACTATAAAGGCAGATTATAAAAAATAAATATATTAAATTAATTAATTAACGAAAAATGTTTTATGTTTTTGTCTAAATCATCATAAATGAGAAAAGAAATATTGTATATTATTTATTGAAGTTACTGATATATTTAGCAGAAATGAATATTAAAAATAATCATAATTAAATATGTCAGATCATGATGGAATTATAATTGATTTTATAAATCTAGCAATTGCATAACTGTCAAAGATTATAAAGATTCTAAACATAAAATATACAGTTGTATCAAGAATGTATAAAACTTGATGCCAGGCGATCAAGTTTTCTCAATAGTCTTGCTGGAAAGGGTCAATATGTTTTAAATTCAATCTGGAAAAATTGTCGTAAACTTTGATTACTTAGGAAAAATCATAGCCTGCACGGCATTGTCCCACTCACGCGTTCCGGGATGCCGAAGAGATCGTAACCAACGGCAAGCCGTCTTTCCTTGCTTCAATCGACGATTCATGCTATTTATCTGATTCGCTCCCCTAACGTTTGAATGACACGCTTTCCCGCTTGATCGTTTCCCCATATCTTGAGAGTCAACGGATTTGCCATGACAAAGAACTCATGACCGCCGCCCTCACTTCCTCAGCCGGCCAGGAGCAAGGCTCCACGCGAGCCTGCCCGGTCCGTCCGCGCCTGCTCGAAACCCGGATTCATGCTCCGAGGAGTTCAGCGATGAAACCTGCCGCATTCCCTCGTAACGGCGCCGGCCAGGCTTTAGTCTTGGCCTTCTTCCTGTCTCTGTGCACCGCGATCGCGCTTGACGCGAACCTCTCCGCGGCACCCGCTCCCGAACCCGGGTGCCACGAGCTCGGCAGAGAGCTCGCGGAGAGGGAGAAGACCCTGGGGCAGGACCACGCCGACACTCTGAGCTCAACGATGAACGTCTCGTCCTGCCTCAGCAGTCAGGGAGACTACGAGGGGGCGCGCGCGCTCCATTCCAGGGCGGCCGAGGCGTTCGCGAGAACCCTGGGCAAGGACAGCCCCGACACGCTGAGAGCCTTGCACGAGCTGGCAGGAGACCTCCACGATCTCGGCGACTACGCCGGGGCACGGGAAATTATCACGGAGGTCGTCGAGGCGAGAGGGCGCATTCTGGGACCCGAACACGCCGACACGCTGAGCTCGTCGACCCGCCTGGCCGCAGCCATGACCAATCTCGGGGAATTTGACGCGGCGCTGGAGATTGCCAGGAAGAACGCCGAAACGGCAGACCGGACGCTGGGGGCCGAGCATCCCGAAACTCTCAGGGCCAGATACGTCATTGGCGGCGTCCTGACCAATCTCAGGGACTACTCCGCAGCGAGGGACAGTCTCGTTCAGGTCGCGGAAGCCAGTGAACGCGTCCTGGGCCGCGATCACGCTGACACTGTGAAGGCAAAGCTGCTTCTCGGCTCTGTCATGGCGTTGCTCGGAAACGCGGAGACGGCACGTAATATGCTTTCACAGGCGGCTGAGTCCAGGGAGCGGACCCTCGGTCCAGACCACCCTGACACGCTGAAATCGAAACAGAGACTTGGCAAAGAATTGTTAGACATCGGCGACCACCTCGCGGCAAAAGAGGTGTTCGGGCAGGTCGTGGACGGGATGACGCGAACCTTCGGACCAGAACATCTTCTGACACTCGGAGCAAAGAATCAGCTGGCCAGCGTCCTGAACGAGCTCGGGGACTATGCCGCTACCCGCGACCTCATAGTAAATCTCTCAGAGACGCTGGAGCGGACTCAGGGTGCGGACCACCCAAACACGCTTTCCTTAAAATATTTTCTCGCTGGAATCATGATGAATCTGGGAGAGTACTCCGACGCGAGGGATCTCAATTCCCTGGTCCTTGAGGCGAGGGAGCGTATTCTGGGGCCTGAGCACCCTGACACGCTCTCTTCAAAAGAACTGCTGGCTCAGGTCCTGTTCTATCTGGGAGAGTACGAAGCCGCAAGGGAGATCAATTCCCAGGTCCTTGAGGCGAGGGAGCGTCTCCTGGGCCCAGACCACCCCGACACTCTCGGGTCAAGAAATAATCTGGCAGTAGTCCTGATTGAACTGGGAGAGTATGCTGCCGCAAGGGAGCTGCATTCCCAGGTCCTTGAGTCGAGTGAGCGTCTCCTGGGGACAGACCACCCCGACACGCTCAATTCTAAGGAGAATCTGTCTATAGACATGAACTATCTGGGAGAGTACTCTGCGGCGAGGGAACTCCAAGCCCAGGTCCTTGAGGCGAGGGAGCGTCTCCTGGGCCCAGACCACCCTTTTACTCTTCGTTCAAAAAGCAATCTGGCTTTGCATCTCAACAATCTAGGAGATTACGCCGCCGCGAGGGAGCTCCAGGCCCAGGTCCTTGAGGCGAGGGAGCGTCTCCTGGGCCCAGACCACCCTCAAACGCTTATCGTACAAGACAACCTGGGCAACACCCTGGTACTGCTCGGGGACCGTGCAGCCGCGCACGAGATTTACACGCAGGTTCTCGGGGCGAGGGAACGGACTCTCGGCGCCGACCATCCCGACACGCTGGACACTAAAAGCAACCTGGCCAACATCCTGGGTGATCTCGGGGAACATGCCGCCTCGCGAAGCATTTACGAGCAGATCCTCAAGGCGAGGGAACGTGCTCTCGGTGCCGACCATGTCCTCACGCTTACTGTAAAAAACAACCTTGCTTCCGAACTGTTCGCTCTGGGAGACTCCGCTGCCGCGCGTGACCTGTTCACCCAGGTCCTCGAGTCGAGAGAGCGAATCCAGGGGCCGGACCACCCCGAAACGAATATTGCGAGAAACAACCTGGCAATGAACTTGGTCCAATCCGGGGAGTTCCTGGCCGCCCTAGCGCCTCTCCAGGAAGCCCTCCAGTCAACCGCAAGAAATCTCGGGCCTGACCACCCGCTGGCCGGTTCCGTAGCCCACACCCTCGGATGGGTCCACGCCGGTCTCGGGGAGCCTGACAAGGCAGTGTTCTTCTTCAAGCTCTCGGTCGACAACGCCCAGAGGACCAGGGGGAGGCTCCGGACGCTCGAGAGGGAGCTGAGGCGGAGCTACCTCGCGACTGTCGAGACCCGGTACAGGGACCTCTTCGGTTTCCTGATGCAGGAGGGGCGGGCCGAGGAGGCGCTCGCGGTCCTCTGGCTCCTGAAAGAGGAGGAGCTCGAGGGGCTCGATTCCGATCCCGGGACGGTCCCCGTTCAGGCCGCCGGGACAGGGCGCGGAGCCGTGACCGGGGATGCGCTTGCCGATTCCGGCGCGGAGGGAGGGGCACATGCCTCCGGAACATGGACGGAAGGAGCGGCACATGCCGCCGGGAAAGGGACGGCGGGAGCGCCGCGGCAGGCCGCCGGGACCGGCGCTGCGGGAGGAGAGCACAGTTCCGCCGGGACCGGCGCTGCGGGAGGAGAGCACAGTTCCGTCGGGACCGGCGCTGCGGGAGGAGAGCACAGTTCCGTCGGGACCGGCGCTGCTTCAGAAGAGCCCCGGGCCGCAGGGACCGGGGCGTCGGAAGGGGCAGAGGACATCTTCGCCGGCACGCGCGACGAGCCTGCCTGGCTGTCATACCGCTCCGCCGCCGAACGGCTCTTCTCGCTTGAGTCGGAAAACGATCTCCTATCGGAAAAACGAGGCCGCGAGCTTCTTTCCTCCGAAGAGGAAAGACGGCTCGGAACCCTCCCCGGACTCGTCAGGGAGGCCGGCGCTGTCTTTACAGCCGCCTTATCTCCGGAACGCCTACCAGCGATCCACGGGGCCGATCCCGGAGCGGGCCAGGGCTCCTGGCCGGCCAGGAGGCTCGCCGAACGGCAGGAGGCTCTCGCGGCGATGGGCGAAGGAGCCGCGCTCCTGCATGCCGTGTCGGCCTACGACAGGCTGTGGCTCGTCCTGCTGACACGAGGCGCGGTCCTGGTCAGGGATACACCCGTGGAAAGGGAGGCGCTGGCGGCCCTCGCTAGCGAGTTCAGGGATGCCGTCTCCGATAGGAACCTTGACCCGAGGGACGCCGCGGGGAGGCTTTACGACGCCGTCATGAGGCCGGTGGAAGGTGATCTGAAGGCGGCGGGCACCACCACCCTCATGCTCTCCCTGGACGGGGAGCTCCGCTACGCGCCCATGGCCGCGCTTTGGGACGGGGAGATGTGGCTCGCGGAACGCTACCCCACCGCCCTCTTCACTGAATCGACGGCGGCGAGGCTCAGGGACGCGCGCGGCGGGGCCGACGCGTCCGTGCGGGCCCTGGGGGTCACGGCCGCCTGGCCGGGTTTCCCGGCCCTCCCCGGTGTCGCTGCGGAGCTGGCCGCCGTGGTGAGGACCCCTGAAACGCCTGACGGCGCCCTTGCCGGGGAGGCCAGGCTGGACGCCGCCTTCGACCGAGCCGCCCTGGCCGCTGGCCTCGCCTCGGACGCCCCCGTGGTCCACGTGGCGAGCCACTTCCGGCTGGATCCCATGAGCCTGGAGAACACTGTGCTCCTCCTGGGGGACGGGGGCAGGCTGAGCCTTAGGGAGATAAGATCCGGCTCCGAACTGGACTTCAGGGGGCTGGATCTGCTGACGCTGTCCGCCTGCGACACCGCCTCTGGCGCCAGGGGCGGCGAGGGCCGCGAGGTGGAGAGCCTGGGCGAGGTGGTCCAGAGGGCCGGGGCCTCGGCTGTCCTGGCGACGCTCATGCCGGTGGACGACCGTTCCGCGCCCGAGCTCATGCGCGAGTTCTACCGCCTTCGGTACGTGGAAGGCAGGGACAAGGCGGCGGCGCTCCGCGACGCCCAGCTCCTGGTCATGCGGGAAACGGGCGCCGGCGCGGGGGAACCTCGTACGGAACCGGAGGGAGCGGAAGCGGCGGAAGGGACGCAAGGGACTGTCGCGTCCCCTGTCGCGCCGGCAGTGGCGACCACTGTTTCCGACGGGGGAACGTCTTCCGGCACGGCTGCTGACGCGGGGGGAAAGCCCGGGCCGGGAGCCGACCCGCGCGGAACCGCGCTGAGCGCCGTGGGCATGACATCGTCCGCCGCTGCCCGCGTTTCCGCACCGCGCTGGAAGGGCGGGGGCTTCTCGCACCCGTACTACTGGTCCTCGTTCGTGGTTATGGGGAGCTGGAAATAGCGGGGTTCGCCAGACGCGCGGACTCAAGACTCCGCCAGCACATATCGTGATCCGTTCCTGAAGGTGTGGCTGGCAGACCCCGGGTCAAGACGTCTCACGGAGAACGGCTCGAATCCTCACTGTCCAGTACGTTATGTAAAGGTTTACATAACGTACTTATTACCTGTTTAATTAAATGTCGGAATTTTGGCTATCAGCCTATGGGTGGAAAGATTGTGAAACCAACCAGCTCCGGTATATCCTCGCCATGATTCGGTCTCTAAAGATGGAAGAAGATTCCGACATTTAATTAAACGGGTAATAACAATTATACGACTTATTAGCCTGAAAAGCTATGAGATTAAAAAGAGATAGCTAGACGGGCCAAGGCCTGTAAGGTGATGAGATAAAAATGATGGGACCAGTGAACCAGTCATGAAAATACTTATCATAAGCAGACGAGGAACCGTTTGTTACCTCTTGAACAATCAAGTTCACTCTCCAAATGAATTAATGTTGAATCGGAAATATTACCCGTCCATGTAAATGTCGGAATCATCTTCCCTATTTCAGTGGCGAATCATAGAGAGGAGATACCATGTCTGGGGGTTTTCCCGACCTTTTCACCTTTGGATTGATAGCTA
>JAISFP010000527.1 GCA_031263525.1 Deltaproteobacteria bacterium
ATTTAGCTATCAATCCAAAGGTGAAAAGGTCGGGAAAACCCCCAGACATGGTATCTCCTCTCTATGATTCGCTAATGAAATAGGGAAGATGATTCCGACATTTACATGGACGGGTAATATTTACCCCCACATGAAGTATTAATAGTTGACTCTTCAACTTCAAAGGTTCCTCATCATGGCTCTCTTCCCCCTAAAAATGTCCTCAATAGAGGGGCACCTGAATGGTTACGAGAAAGGGATAGTTCCAGGGAGTGCCAGGCTGGGCGGACGAAGGGTCGCATGGCATGGCATGGTCGCTCAACGCCGTGAATCAGTGGGTGGAGGACCGCAAGGCCGGGCGTCCCTCTGGCCGGCGGCCATACCGTGCGCAAGGCAGCCGCCAACCTCCAGGAAATCCTGTTATACCAGGAGCGAGTCGAGCCAGTCCGCCCACTCCTGCATCATCCTGCGGCGTTCGGGGAGATATTCCGCGTGGTTGTACGCGGCCCGGACGTCGTTCCTCTCGCAGTGGGCGAGCTGGCGCTCGATCCAGTCCGGGCTGTAGCCTTTCTCGTTCAGGAGGGTCGAAGCCATCCCCCGAAAGCCGTGGCCGCAGATCTCGTCCTTCCCGAAGCCCATGGACCTCAGCGCCACGTTGACGGCCATGTCCGAAATGGGCCTATCCTTGGACTTTGCCCCGGGGAACAGGTAGCGTCCGCTTCCGGTGATCTGACGCAGCTCCTCCAGAAGGTTCTTCACCTGCGAAGCCAGCGGCACGAGGTGCGGCGTGCGCATCTTCATCTTGCCGGCCGGGATCCGCCAGGTGGACTCGTCGAAGTCGAACTCGGCCCATTCCGCGTGGCGGTGCTCTCCCGGCCTCACGAACACGTAGGGCAGAAGCTTCAGGGCAAAGCCTACCGATACTGATCCGGAGAAATGACGTATCGCCTTGAGGAGCCGTCCGATCTCCTTCGGATCGATGAGCGTCGCCCTGTGGGTCACTGTGCGCGGCTTCAGGGCACCTGCCAGATCACGGGTGACGTCCCGCTCCGCCCGCCCCGTGGCCACGGCGAAACGGAAGATCTGGCTCATGGTGGTCATGATCCTGCGGACCTTTTCCAGTGTCCCCTTCTCCTCCACCGGTCGGATGATCTGGTTCAGGACCACGCTGGCAGGAACGTCGCAGACCCGCATATGCCCTACCTGGGGGAATATCACCTCGTCAAGAAATTTGCGCCTCCTCTCCCTTTCCTGCTGGGTGACGGTATGGAAGAACTTCTCGGCCCACTCCTCGGCCACCTCCCTGAAAGTGTCCCCGGCAACCTTGACAGGAAGCTTTCCGTCATGAAGATTTTTCTTGAAATCGATGGCCTTTTCCCGCGCCTCCTTAAGCCCGACCTCGGGATATATGCCAAGAGCCTTCTGGCTCCGTTTCCCGTTGAAGACATAATTGACCCGCCAGTACTTGCTCCCGTTAGGATGGACCACCAGACACAGACCTTGCTTCAAGCCGTCAAAAATCTTGATCGGCTTCAAACCAGCCTTCTGACTGCGAATCCGGGTTTCCGACAGCACAAATGAACTCCTTTCGTGCGTGTGCCGCCAATTGTACCGCTTTCGGTTCCGGATATCCACGCTCTCCCTGGAATCCCACACAAAAGAAAACCCGCGCAAGTCCAGGACCTGCGCGGGTTTCATGCTCTTTGGGGAAGCTCTCGGAAACTGTGAAAAAGGCGAATGGCGCGGCTGGAAGGACTCGAACCTTCAACCTTCTGATTCGTAGTCAGGCACTCTATCCATTGAGCTACAGCCGCGCATCGATGCCGGTGGCACGGAACCCTGAAAGAGGCGTCCCCCCCGGCAGCCTTCCTGCCCCTCCCTGGCGCTGGGGCCTGGGCGGAAGAGCCGAAAAACTCGGAGATTCTATCCCGGCATCCTGGAATTGTCAAGCTTTTTCGAACGCCACGGGGCATCCCTGGGGGCCTTGCCCGCCCCCCTCCTCAACTTCGGGGCCCCCCCCGGAAGACTCTGAGCAAGGCCCGGGGCCGCCGGGACACGTTTCTCGTCCCCTTCAACTCCCCGGAAAGACCTCCCCGCTCCCGAGGAAAGACCTCAGCCCCCCCAGCTCCCAACGGAAAGATCCCTGCCCCCCCGGAAAACCTCCAGACCCTGAGCCTGAAGCCAGCACCTACAGCCCGGACGAACGGTCCCCGGACCGTCTCCGCCGGCACATCACTGCCCGGACTCAGGCCTGTCCAGGAGTGCCGCCACCGGTCGCTCCAGGTCCGCAGGGGCCAGTACCGGAGCCGGCCCCCTCGGCAGCGGGAGATTTCCTGAACGCGAAAATCTTCATTCCGCAGTGGCCCAGCGCCACCCACAGGGAGGCCATCGCCGCCCCGTCCGCCGCCCTCAGGGCCCAGTGCCTGTCGAAGTCCACGAACACGAACCCGACCGTCAGGAACATGTGTAAAAAAAGATCCCTCCGGACCAGGCAGGCCAGCCCCCAGGCCGCGAGCGCGAGGGCGAAGGCCCAGACGGCCCCAACCGGGACGCCGGCGGGCAGGGGGATCTTCCTTGAGACCCTCCCCCAGTTTGCGCCCAGGTGCAGGCCTGCCAGGGCGAAGGCCCAGTAGACGGAGGCCACGTGGATGGTCCTCGCCGCAGATACCCCCTCCCGTATCCCCAGGAAGCCGAAGGTCTCCCGCATGAGGGCGACGCCGCTCCCGACGGCCGCCAGGGCCGCCACGAGAGCGAGGAAGACGAGCGCCGTCCTGGCAGACCTCGCCCCGGTCCAGGACCCCCGGAAGAGCCGGGCGAACCAGGCACGGTTCTGCCAGACATGCACAGCAGCCAGAAGGAAGAAGACGCCTCCCGCCCGCCGATGAAGCGATCTGGCTTCCGGTGACCAGCTCACGAGGATCAGGAGGGCCGCAGCCATCAGGATGTTCACGAGCCCTCTCCCCGACAGGGGTGCCTTCAACATTTCTGCTCGTTCCCGGCCTCCCAGCTCCCGGTCTTTCCCTCTCCCCGGCTTCCAGGCTGCCCGGCCTCCCAGCTCCCGGTCTTCCCCTCTCCCCGGCTTCCAGGCTCCCCGGCCTCCCAGATCCCGGGCTTCCCCACGCCCCGGCTTCCTGGCTGCCCGGCCTCCCAGCGCCCGGTCTTCCCCTCTCCCCGGCTTCCTGGGTCCACGGCCTCCCTGCTCCCGGTCTTCCCCACTCCCCGGCTTCCAGGCTCCGCGGCCTCCCAGTTCCCGGGCTTCCCCTCTCCCCGGCTTCCAGGCTCCCTGGCCTCCCAGCTCCCGGGCTTCCCTGTTCCCAGCCTTCCAGGCTACCAGGACTCCTGGCTCTCCGGCGACCTGGCTTCCCGGTTCCCTGGCCTCCCTGGCTACTTGTCCTCTCGGCCACCCTGTTCCCAGGCTACACAGCTCCCGGGCTGGCTCGTTCCTGGCTACTGGCCGGTCGCCTTCAATGCGACGCCCGACTTCCTGAGCCACTCGGCGGCCTCGTCGCCGGAGGAGGCGGCCCGGCGACCCCGGACTGCCAGTCCCGGAAGCACCTTGGCACCGGGAAGCTTGGACTCCAGGGAGGCGACGGTCCTGGACAGCCCGGACCCGTCGTGGGTGCAGAAGGGGAGGACAGTCTTCCCGGCCAGATCGTGGGTCTCCACGAAGGTGTAGACGGGCATGGGGAGATCCGCCCACCAGTTGGGGTACCCCAGGATGACTACAGTGTATTTGGACATGTCTGGGACGTTAGCCGCCAGCGCGGGCCGGGCTCCCGCCGCCTGCTCGGCCTTGGCCTGGTCCAGGGCCTTGTCGTAGTCGGCCGGGTAGAGGGGGTTCGTCCTAATCTCGAAAAGCTCCCCTCCCACCTGCGCGTGGATGAGCTCGGCGAGCGCCCTGGTGTTCCCGCCCCTGGAGAAGTAGGCAACGAGAACGCCGTTCCCCCCGTCAGAGGAGACTGCGGTGCCGTCCTGGGAGGGTGCCGCCCCGGCCTCCTGGGACATGGCAGCGGGCGGGGCGGCTGCAAGGGCCGAGAGGCATGTTGCCAGGGCAAAAGCTACCAGACAAAAGATGCAGGGCTTCATCATGAAATCCTTTCATGCCCTGGCCGTCATGGCCCAGGGCGGCAGGCTTCAGTCGGCAGGGAGGTGGCACGGGACCGCAGGCCGGAACGGCGGGACCTCAGCCTGCAGGCTAGACGGCAAGCGTGGAAGACATGGAAAAACCGGAGATGACTTGAACGCAGGTGTCTGTCCGCTGGAAGAGAGGGAGGGGCTGGGCCGAGGCCAGAGGGCAAGTGCGCGGGGAGGAGAGCCTGGCCCTCGGCCTGAAAACGAGCAAGCAGGGAGAAACGGCATGCCCTCGGCAGGCGGGCAAGTCCGTGGGGGAGGAACAGGTCCTCGGTCTTCAGGCAAGTTCTCGAGGAGGAGGGACAGGGCCGCAGCAAGGGATGGCAGGGCCGCAGGCTTCAGACCGCTGGAATGAAGGACAGGCAGTGAGGGGGAGTGTCCCGGACCGCAGGTTTCGGCAGATGCATGGGATAACGAGACGTTTCGAGGCAGTCAGCGGGGCGCGGGAGGCTTAGGAGCGGATCCTGCATGGATGCAGCGGCCTGGCTGCCCTCAGGCCGGGCCAACGACGCCGCAGGCCAGGCTTCCCCACGGCAGGGGACAGGTGAGGGCGGAAAAAAGCCGCCTTGCGCTGGGCGGCCCGGTGGGCTTTGACGCAATGACGGCAGACCGCGCTCTCCCCGGTCCCGGCACCGCCGTGCCGGGACCGGAGGACGCGGCTTCCGGCGGACGCTTTCCAGCGTTCGGCCGGGCCGATTACATGCTCGCTCGCCGTCTCCAGAAGCGGACCCCTCTGCGCCTGGAGGCGGGGCGGCAATGCCCGGCCGGGAAGCGTCCCCCGAAAGGGGTGAAACTGAAACATCTTTGCGCATAAAAATATAGCACCTGGAGTTGACTCCAAGTCAAGAGCTTTTTTCCCGCGCTGGCCTGGCAAAGCTGGCACACCCTCCCCTCTCAGATTCCGAACTCTCTCCCCTCGTCTCCTCCAACTCCACCCGTCTCATTACCTGGGCTTCGCCACCCCTCTCCCTCACCTCCTATCTCCCCTCCATGCCTCTCCCGACTTATCTTCTTGCCGCATACCACCTCTCCGTCTCTCTCTCGGCCTGCTCTCTCGCTCTGCCTATCTGCCCTCTCAGAGCCTCTCCACTTTGAAGTGCCCTCCATGCCCTTCCCGCCCCCTCCGGAAAGCGAAAGAGCTTCGAGCTGGAACAGGACGGTACGGACCGTATGGCGGAATCCGAAAAGCTAAGCGTCCGAAATCATTAGGCTTTTTCTCTTGTCAGTTCACGCGAGCCTGCCCCCCGGCGTCATGTCCTTGATTTCGTCCCTCCGCAGGGGTAACTTTCTCATGCACCCGCTCTGTTGCGGGTCCATGGTGCCCGCCGGCCTGGTCCGGGGGGAGGAGGGTCGAAATGAACATTTCCGAGGTTTCCAGAAGGCTGGGGCTCACGGCGGACACGCTCCGCTACTACGAGAAAGAGGGCCTGATCCCCCCCGTCCCCAGGACGCGCGGAGGGGCGCGGGACTACGGCGAGAAAGAGTTCGGCTGGATAGAGTTTATTAAGTGCATGCGCGGGGCTGGCATCGAGGTGGAGGCCCTGGCTGAGTACGTGAGGCTCTACCAGGCGGGCGACTCCACCGTGCAGGCCAGGAAGCAGATCCTGATCGACCAGCGGGTGAAGATAGCCGCCCGCCTCGCCGAGATCCAGGCCACCCTGGACAGGCTGGACATGAAGATCGAGCACTACGAGTCCCACATCGTGCGGCACGAGGAGCGCTTCGCGTCCGTCCACCCCGTCCGCTCCCAGGAGGACGCCGCGCCCCAGAGATCCGCAGGTCGCTGACGGCACTGCCTCCGGCCCCCATGCCCAGTGCGGGCGCATCCCACGGTCGGGATGCGCCCGGACCGGGCCAGGCCGGCAGCGCCTGCCGCTCCCTGACCAGTTTAGCGGGACGTGCTCTCGCACACGCACGTTTCGTGAGGAGATCTGCGTCCCGACTGGCTTCCGCATCCCCTGGCGAGAAGCCGGGCCAGCCTGCGCAAGAAGCTTGCCACTCCACCTGCAACTGGCAGAAGGTAGTCTTTCATCGTCACGCTGGGCGGCACCCCGCCCTCATCTTCCACCTTCCGGGCTGTGAACCGAGCCTGCTGCGCAAGAAGCTTACCACTTTACCTGCAACGGGCAGAAGGTAGTCAACCATCGTTACGCGGCGACACCCTGCCCTCACCTTCCAAGCCGGGAGCCGGGCCAGCCTGCGCAAGAAACTTGCCACTACACCTGCAACTGGCAGAAGGTCGTCTTTCATCGTCACGGAGGGCGGCACCCCGCCCTCATCTTCCACCTTCAGGGCTGGGAACCGGGCCTGCTGCGCAAGAAGCTTACCACGTCACCTTCATCGGGCAGAAGGTAGTCACACATCGTTACGCGGCGACACCCAGCCCTCACCTTCCAGACTGGGAGCCAGGCCAGGCTACGGTAAAAGCTTACCGCTTCACCTGCAATGTGAAGAAGGTGGTCATTCACCGTCACTCAGGGCGACACCCTGCACTCACCTTCCGGGCTGGGAACCGGGCCTGGCTGCGCAAGAAGCTTACCGCTTCACCTGCAACGGGCTGAAGGTAGCCACCAATCTTCACGCGGCGAGACCCTGCCCTCACCTTCCGGGCCGGGAGCCGGGCCAGGCTGCGCAGGAAGCTTGCCGCTACACCCCAACTGGCAGAAGGTAGTCACATATCGTCACTCAGGGCGGCACCCTGCCCTCACCTTCCGGGCCGGGAGTCGGGCCAGCCTGCTCAAGAAGCTTGCCGCTTCACCTGCAACGGGCAGAGGGTAGTCACCCATCCCAAGCCTGGGTAATTTTTGTCATATTTCTCACACATATTGGGCGCAATGCCGTCAAATACTTTTTTCTTAAGCCAGGATCATGTCATTAACTGCTGCTCCCAGACAATGCTGCCCGCCATCAGCCAAACTGACTCTGTTCCGCCCGCTTGCCCACGCTTGATTTGGCGGCACCGATCAGGCATATTGTAATTTGGAAGATCAGCACGTTTCGGGAACGGCGCGGGGCCGAATTCCCAAAGCCGGCGACGGAGGCCTGGGAGGTTTCGCTGATGGACAAAGACACCATTCTTGAAAGACTGAAGGAACTCGCCCGAAGACTGGATCTGGCCGGCATCGGGGCGGAGATGCTGATCTTCGGCGGCGCCGCCATGTCCCTCGCATATGGTTCTAGGAGAACCACAAATGACATAGACGCCGTGTTCAGTCCCCGGATGGACGTTATGCTGACCGCGCTGGATATCAGTAACGATATGGATCTTCCGGCAGACTGGCTCAACAGTGCCGGAAACATCTTCATTTCTGACGATGCACCGTCTCACGATTTCATGGATTTGCCTGGCCTGAAACTGAAAATTGTAGCGCCTGACTATCTGCTGGCTATGAAGATTAAATCTTCACGCCCAGAAAGCAAAGACTTTGATGACACAAAAACTCTTGTTGACATGTTAGGCATAAGGACACCGGAAGAGGCTGAAGCTCTGGTCAGAAAATATTTTCCAAAATTCGATCTAAAACCCACCTGCAAACAGAATCTGCATCTGGCATTTCAGCATGCCAATTGATCTGCTGTCAGTGAATCTCGAAAACTAATTACCGTGCAATGCTTGCTCCGTGTGCTGGGATGGATCGAAGGCTGACCATGGAACCGGTTCTTGAAAACGCTATGAAGAAAAATATCTGCAACTCGCAATTTCAATTATTACCCGTTTAATTAAATGTCGGAATCTTCTTCCATCTTTAGAGACCGAACCATGGCGAGGATATACCAGAGCTGGTTGGTTTCACAATCTTTCCACCCATAGGCTGATAGCCAAAATTCCGACATTTAATTAAACAGGTAATATTGTGCAAGCACGTTGCTTTAATAGGATTATGTTATAACACATATATAAGAATCATATAAATACTTATTATCACTGTATGAAGTACTCACATTGATATGTTAGAAAAATTTAATGATAAATATTGACATATTTAATACTAAATATTTACAAATTTAATTATCATATATGCTGAAAGTTATCAATGTTGAATGGCAAATAACTGCTGAAATAAGAGGCAGTAAAATTTTTGAGCTGTTTCACAAATAAAATTTACCGGCTGTTCAAAAAGTAAAATTTTTCGGTCCGCAAAAACGATCCCGGCAAAAAATGACGCGGGCCCCCGCCTTTCAAGACGGGAGCCCGCGTCGGCTTTGCCTCCTGGGCGCACGTGCGCTTCCGGCGGCGGGTGTTCCGCAGCCTAGTTCAGGGCGTCGTAGCCCGTCTCGCAGGTGCGGATGCGCATGGCGGAGCGGAGATCGTAGCTGAAGATCTTGCCGTCGCCGATCTTGCCGGTAAAGGCCGCCTCCTGGATGGTCTTGATGACCTTCTGCTCCCACTCCTCGGAGGAGACCACTATCTCGAACTTCACCTTGGGGAGGAGCGACACGTCGACCGTGGTGCCGCGGACCACCTCGGTGTAGCCCTTCTGGGTGCCGCAGCCCATCACCTGGAAGACGGTGATGCCGTTGACCTCGATGGCGTTCAGCGCCGACTTGACGTCCTCGAGCTTCTCCTCGCGGACTATCGCCTCAATTTTTATCATGTGACTTCCAGCCTTTCGGTTCAGTCTAGCCCGTTGAAGGAGGGATAAGCGTTCTCGCCGTGCTGGGTGACGTCCAGCCCGACCAGCTCGTCGCGCTTGGGAGCGCGGAGCGGGGTCACGGCCTTCACGAGCCCGATGCAGATTAGCGATCCGACGGCCGCGACCACGACGGAGGCGAGGATGGCCACTATCTGCGCGCCGAACTGCCTGAACTCGCCGTAGACGAGTCCCTTGGTGGCGACGTCGTTTATGGCCGGGTTCGCGAAGACGCCGGTCATGATCCCGCCCCAGATGCCGCCTATGCCGTGGCATCCGAAGGCGTCCAGCGCGTCGTCTATCTTCATGGTCCTCTTCACGAACAGGATTCCGTAGTAGCAGACGGGACCCGCGGTGAGGCCCATGATGATCGATGCCCAGATCGGAACGAAGCCGGCGCCGGGGGTGATGGCAACGAGACCTGCCACTACGCCGGTGCAGGCGCTGATGCAGGAGGGCTTGCGTCCGCGGAGGACGTCAATAAGGAGCCAGGAGAGGAGCCCGCCCGCGGTGGCGAGGCTCGTGGTCATGAAGGCGTGCGCGGCCAGCCCGTTGGCGGCGAGGGCGCTCCCGGCGTTGAAGCCGTACCAGCCGAACCACAGGAGGGCCATGCCGAGGACCACGAAGGGCACGTTGTGTATGCGGTAGGAGAAGTGCTCGTAGCCCTCGCGGCGTCCGAGCACGAGGCACAGGACCAGCCCGGAGACCCCGGAGCTGATGTGGACCACGTTCCCGCCGGCGAAGTCGATGGACCCCAGCCCGTCGCCGCCCAGGATGCCGCCGGAACCCCAGACCATGTGGGCCAGGGGGTAGTAGACTATGATGGACCAGAAGACGATGAAGAGGAAGAGCGCCCCGAACTTCATCCTGCCCGAGACGGCCCCGGTGATGATCGCGGGGGTTATGAGCGCGAACATCATCTGGAAGGCCACGAAGGAGAGACCCGTGATGTTGTCCGCGTAGGGGGACGCGGCGTTCAGGTCGAGGGTCCTGAGGCCCACGTCCTTAAGCGATCCTATGATCCCCAGGCTGTTGCCCGTGAAGGCCAGCGAGTACCCGAAAAGCACCCACATAATCATGCCTATGCCCAGGATGAAGACGCAGGCCATCATGTTGTTGACGACGTTCTTGCGCCGCCCGAGCCCGCCGTAGAAGAAGCCCAGTCCCGGCGTCATGATGAACACGAGCGCGGCCGAGACCAGGACGAAGGCGGTGTCGCCGGAATTTACCATGTTAACGCGTACCTCCGAAGAAAAGGGTGTGGAGTTGCAGTGGCGAGCGGGGGGCCGCAAGCGGGCGGCCCCGGGAACTGTCGCGCGCGTGACGCTTTCGTCTGCCAGGGGGTGGCCCCCTGCGGCGGAAGGGCCCGTCCGGCGGCCCCGTCACCGGTCCCGGGGCGGCGGACGCCCCGGCCCGGGGGCATGACGCCTGGATGTGAGCCTTGTCTGCGGGTTGCACTGCTGGGTCCTCGCTATTGGGAGGGCGTCCTCGACGCCCCCGCAGAACGCTTGACTGCGGGGGTCCCGTAAGGAGGAGACCCCCCGTTGGAACCTTGAAGCCTCCACTGAGAGGCACTTGGCGCCGCCTCGGGAAATGAGGCACTCGGCATCGCCCCGGAAACAGGGGCACCTGGGACAGCCCCGGAAGCCGGGGCATCTGGGACAGCCCCGGAAGCAGGGGCATCTGGGACAGCCCCGGAAGCAGGGGCATCTGGGACAGCCCCGGAAGCAGGGGCACCTGGGACAGCCCCGGAAGCCGGGCCTTCTGGGACAGCCCCGGAAGCCGGGGCACCCGGGACAGCCCCGGAAGCCGGGGCACCCGGGACAGCCCCGGAAGCCGGGGCACCTGGGACAGCCCCGGAAGCCGGGCCACCTGGGACAGCCCCGGAAGCCGGGCCACCTGGGACAGCCCCGGAAGCAGGGGCTTCTGGGACAGCCCCGGAAGCAGGGGCACCTGGGACAGCCCCGGAAGCAGGGCCACCTGGGACAGCCCCGTAAGCAGGGCCACCTGGGACAGCCCCGGAAGCAGGGGCATCTGGCACCGCCTCGAGAAATGAGGCGGCAGGAGGGAAGTCTCGGAGGAAGAGGCGTTCGGAGGGAAGCCCCCGCAGGGGGAGACATCCGGAGAAAGCCTAAAACCGGTGTTCCGGAACCTGAATCCTGAACAGGTCAGAGAAACGGTGGACAGGAAAAATCGACTAGCATGGGGTATCAGCTACCGCCGATCCATAAAACCGGATGCCGGGGCCCCCGCGCGAAGCCGTCCAGGCCTCTCAGGGGCCGGCACGTCTCGACTCGGGCAGGAGCCCCTCCCGGACGATGAACTCGGCCACCTCCTCCGCTCCCTCCCCCGTCTTCAGGCAGGCGAACACATAGGGACGGCCTCCCCTCATGCTCCCGGCGTCGCGGCCCATCACCTCGAGGGAGGCTCCGACCGCCCCGGCCAGGTCGGTCTTGTTGATGACCAGGAGATCGGAGCGGGAGACCGCCGGACCGCCCTTGCGGGGGATCTTGTCCCCGCCGGCCACGTCTATGACGTAGATGAAGAGGTCGGCCAGCTCCGGGCTGAAGGTGGCGGAAAGGTTGTCGCCCCCGCTCTCTATGAACAGGAGCTCCAGGCCGGGGAAACGCCTCTGCATCTCGGCCGCGGCGCCCAGGTTCATGGAGGCGTCCTCCCGGATGGCGGTGTGGGGGCAGCCGCCCGTCTCGACCCCGATAATCCTGTCCGCCGGCAGGGCGTCGTGCTTCAGGAGGAACTCGGCGTCCTCCCGCGTATAGATGTCGTTGGTTATAACGGCGGTGTCGAAACGGTCGCGCATGAGCAGGCACAGCCTCCAGATGAGGGCAGTCTTGCCGGAGCCCACCGGGCCGCCCACGCCCACCCTCAGGGCGTCCCCCGCCGGGCCTCCCGCCCCCCTCATGTCCGGTGTCGCCGCCATGATCGCCTGTCCCCGTCCTTTCCCGCCGCCTGCGGTTTAGAGAGTCCCGGCCCCGGCCTCCTGGCCCCTGGGCAACTGATGTCTTCCGGACCCACTGCATATCGCGCATCTGCCGAATTCATGAGCGCCATCTTCTGGAATCATCCGCCATGGTGCCTTCCGATGCCGCCCCGGAATCATAAAGGCGTTAATTAATTATTAAATTAAGAAATTAAGACAAACAGTGATATTGATAAAGGAATTATGGCGTTTAGTTTCAAATGCAATAAAAATGGAGCGTTAAGGCGTATTGGCCAGAAACATTAAGACGTTGAGAAATGTTGACCAGAAACATTAAGGCGTTGAGACATGTTAGCCAGAGGCATAAAGGCGTTGAGACATGTCGGCCAGAGGCATTAAGGCGTTGAGGCATGTCGGCCAGAGGCATGAAGTCGTCAAGGCATGATGGCCAGAGACATAAGGGCATAAAGACAGAGAAGCATGAAGTCCTGAAACCCTTGCGGCCCACGGGCAAGACTCAGCTCCTGAACATCCTCACGGGACTCTCCTCGTGACCCGAGGAGCGGATGGCATGGAGAGGAGCCGACGCCCCCAGCTCCCAGTCGTGAAGATTCATGGCGTCCTCGACCGCCTGGGGGAGCGTTCCCCCCATCAGATCCAGAAGCACGCCCTGGACTGCGTTCTGGCCGAGGGGTACGCTCTTGGAGGCGCACAGCGCGAGGCTCTCCACAGTCCCCCACAGGAAGGCGGCGGCCACATTGCCCGCGTCGTCCCAGGACAGGCCCAGTGCGGCGGCCATGAGCCCGAAGGAGGCCAGGTAGCCCGTGTCCCAGCGCCCCATGCCTTCAGGGAATCCCTCCAGGAGGCCCCCGGCACGGAGCATCCTCATCACCGCGCCCCCGGTCTCCCGCTCGCCCAGGAGGAGCTCCGCGGTCCCCCTGGAGGCGAGCGCTGCGGCGTTCCATCTGGCAAAGGCCTCATCGTCGCGCCGCAGGGCCGCGCTGAAGCACCGGGAGAGGATCGGCAGATCCGAGGGGACCAGGACGTGGCGGACCATGTCCCCTATCCATGCCTTCAGGCCGGCCGCGTCCGTCAGCTCCCCGGCCAGGACGTAAGGGGCCAGGCCGCCCGACCAGGCGAAGGAGCCTGTAGGCCTCGCCGGGCTCGCGGCGTAGAGAAGCCTCATGAGCATCCCGACCGGCAGAAAACCCGACGGCCCTCCGGACACGCCGGACGGGACGAAGGCATCCGTCAGGCAGCCGGAGTCTGCCCAGCTCAGGCAATCACGGCCCGCATCATGGCCGTGACCATGGCCCGCATCATGGCCGTGACCATGGGCCGCATCATGGCAGTTGCCATGGCCCGTATCTTGGCCGTGACCATGGGCCGCATCGTGGCCGTGACCATGGGCCGCAACGTGACCGTGACCATGTGCCTCATCGTGGCCGTGACCATGGGCCTCATCGTGGCCGTGACCATGGGCCGCATCTTGGCCGTGACCATGGGCCGCAACGTGACCGTTACCATGGGCCGCATCTTGGCCGTGACCATGTGCCTCATCGTGGCCGTGACCATGGGCCTCATCGTGGCCGTGACCATGGGCCGCATCTTGGCCGCGACCATG
>JAISFP010000528.1 GCA_031263525.1 Deltaproteobacteria bacterium
CACGCCGTTCTCGGTCAGTACCATCCACTCCTTCTCGTAGTAGTAGTCGAGGAGCTCCTTGGAGGTGTAGCCCAGCGCCTTCAGGAGCAGCGTGACCGGGAACTTCCTGTGGCGGTCGATGCGGGCGATGATGAAGTCCTTGGGGTCGAACTCGAGGTCGAGCCAGGACCCCCTGGCGGGGATGATGCGCGCGCTGTAGAGGATCTTCCCGGAGGAGTGGGTCTTGCCGCGGTCGTGGTCGAAGAAGATGCCCGGCGAGCGGTGGAGCTGGGAGACTATGACCCGCTCGGAGCCGTTGATGATGAAGGTGCCCTTCTCGGTCATGAGCGGGAGGGTGCCGAAGTAGATCCAGCTCTCCTTGGCCTCCTTGGGCTTCTGCTTGGCCCTCGGGTCGTTGATCCCGTCGAAGGCGCCCGCCCCCTCGTCCTTGAGGCTCGACTGGTAGATCTCGAGGCCCACCTTGATCTTCAGGGGCGCCTCGTAGTTCATGCCCTTGGAGATGCACTCGTCGATGTCGTACTTGACGTCCTCGAAGGTGTACTCCTTGAAGACCAACCGGACGTTGCCCTGGTAGTCGTCAATGGGGAAGACGCTGTTGAACACGGCCTGCAGCCCGAAGTTCCCCCTCTTGTCGGGATCGGTGTCCTTCTGCAGGAAGCGGTCGTAGGAGTGGCGCTGGATGTCGATGAGGTTGGGCATCTCGGTGACCTTGTCGGTCTTACCGAAACTCTTCCGCAGGCGTAAGTGGCTGGCGGCTGGTGACATTTCTCCTCCGCCGGGGGCGGGCGGCCGACCCCCGAGCCCCCGGGCCCCGTTAAGGGACCGGAGGGCAAAAAAGCCCCGAGCCCGCCAGGGCGGCCTTTCTGCCGAAGGGCCGTCCGGGCGGGTGAGGCGTTACCTAGTCAAGGGCTGAGTTTCTTCGTCTTCCAAGTGCTCGGCCTTACCCTTTTCGGGGCGCCCCGTCCGGGGCGACGCCCCCCGCCTGGGGGGCGCCTAAGGGGCAATGGGCCGGGGGGCGGATCCCCGCCGGGCCCGCGCGGCCGCCCGGGGGGCGGCCTTCGGCACAGGGGAGCCGCGGTGCGGGGGGCTCTCCGGCCTCCCGCCCCGCGGCGGAGAACTGCAGGTTCCCTCGTCTGTCCGCGCGGTGGCGGAACTGGCAGTCGAATGTCTTCAGGCTAGTGGGTCACCTCCCCCTGAAGGGGCGGCGGGCGGCGGTTTATCATTGTCCCCGGGAGAATAGACCACCCGTCCTCGCGGGGCGTCGCGGGTCCCGCGCAGCCTGCCGGGGCCTTCAGGGGGCCCGGCCGGGCACGGGAAAAAGGGCACGGGACCGCCGGGGGCCCATGGGCCCCCGGAGTCCCGCGGATCAGGGGAAATATCCGGAAAATGCCGGAAATCTCAGGAAAGCTCCGGAAGTTCTGGGCTGGGCCCCGAAAGTCCGGGAAGGCAGGCAAAGGTCAGGAAGGCTCCGGAAGGAGCGGGAAAGGTCCGGAAAGCTCAGGAAGTCCGGGAAGGCTCGCGGACCCCGGGCCTACTTGATCTCGACCTTGGCGCCGAGGGCCTCCAGCTGCTTCTTGTACTTCTCGGCCTCCTCCCTGGAGACGCCCTCCTTCACGTTCTGGGGCGCGCCCTCGACCAGGTCCTTGGCCTCCTTCAGGCCGAGGCCGGACACGATCGCGCGGACCTCCTTGATGATGTTGATCTTCTGGGGGCCCACTTCGGTGAGGACCACGGTGAACTCCGTCTGCTCCTCCACGGGCTTTGGCGGCTCAGTCGCGACCGGGGCGCCGGCGACCGCCACGGACACGGGGGCGGCCGCGGAGACGCCGAAGATCTCCTCCAGCTCCTTCACCAGGCCCGAGAGCTCGATGACGGACATGTTCTTCAGGAACTCGATTACGTCTTCCTTGGAAACGCTCATGATTGCTTTTCACTCCGCTGCCCGCCCGCAGGCGGGCCTTGCGGGGGCCTCGGGCCCCCGGGAAATCGTTGTGGATGGCCGGGACCGCGCATCCGGCCGCCTGTCAGGCGGCCTCGGCGCTCCCGCCCTTCTGCTCGCCTATGGCCGACACGAGACGGACCAGCTTCTGCGGGACGCCCGCGAGCACGCGCACGAGCGAGCCCGGGACGGCCGAGAGCGTGCCCAGGAACGAGGCCAGGAGCGCCTCCCTCGAGGGCAGGAGCGAGAGGGCCTTGATGTCCTCGGGCGTGAGCGGCCTGGAGCGCAGGACGCCCGCCTTCAGCCGGAACCTCTCCTCGTCCTTGGCGAAGTCCGTCACGGCCTTGGCCAGGGCGACGGGGTCGCCCTCGGTGTAGGCCAGCGCGTTGTTGCCGACCAGGTGGGGCATGAGGCTTCCGGCCCCGCCCTCGTCGAGGGCCAGCCGCGTCAGGGTGTTCTTGGACACCCTGAAGCCGCCCCCGGCAGCGCGGACCCTGATCCTCAGCTGGTTCAGCGCGGTGACGGAAAGCCCCTTGAAGTCGGCCACGAACACGGCCTGGGAGTCCCTGAAGACCCCCCTCAGCTCGGAAAGAACTGACTTTTTCGTTTCCTTGTCCATGACTTTCGGGTTTTCCTCCTTTCCTGAGAATGAAGGCGGCCCTAAAGGGCCCCCTTTTTCAGGGCCTCGCCAGCCTGTGGTGTCGCCTGGGCTCATCCACGGCCTCGGCCGGCGGCTCTCGCCATTAGAGCCCCATCATCGGGGCTGCCGGCTGTCTCTGGCCCGAAATCCTGCGTGTCGCCCTCCCCGGAAGTCCGGCCCCCCGGAGCCGGGGGCCGCCGCGGCCTAGAGGGAGTAGGCCTTCAGATCCTTCACCAGGGCCGTGTCGACCTTCACGCCGGGGCCCATGGTGCTCGCGAGGGTGATGCCCTTGATGTAGGCGCCCTTGGAGGTGCTGGGCTTGGCCTTCTGGATGGAGTCCATGAAGGCCGCTATGTTGCCCAGGAGCTTGGAGTCGTCGAAGGAGATCCTGCCCATGGGGGCGTGGACGATGCCGTTCTTCTCGACGCGGAACTCGATGCGGCCGGCCTTCAGCTCCTTCACGGCGTTCGCGACGTCGAAGGTGACCGTTCCGAGCTTGGCGTTGGGCATGAGGCCGCGGGGGCCGAGGATCTTGCCCAGCCGGCCGACCTGGCCCATGATGTCGGGCGTGGCGATGGCCTTGTCGAAGTCGGTGAAGCCGCCCTGGACCTTCTCGATGAGATCGTCCGAGCCGGCGAAGTCGGCCCCGGCGTCCAGGGCCTCGCGCTCCTTCTCGCCCTTGGCGAAGACCGCCACGCGCACGGTCCTGCCCGTGCCGTTGGGGAGGCTCACGGCCCCGCGGACCATCTGGTCGGCGTGGCGCGGGTCCACGCCCAGGCGGACCGCTATCTCCAGGGTCTCGTCGAACTTGGCGAAGGACGCCTCCCTGGAGAGCTTAACCGCCTCCTCGAAGCTGTAGCGCTTCAGGCGGTCGACCTTGGCCGCGGCGTCCTTGTACTTCTTGTTGAAGGCCATCTTGATATGTGTCCTCGTCCGGGTTCGGATGACTGAAGGGCTCCCCGATAGCGCCCCGGGAAGGCACGGGGCCCGCCCATCGCGTTCCGGTGCAGCGGGGGAGGGCCCCGCGCCCGGCCTGGAAACTGCGGGCCCCCCGCTACTCGCTCACCACCTGGAGGCCCATGCTCCTCGCCGTGCCGGCG
This sequence comes from Deltaproteobacteria bacterium, assembly GCA_031263525.1. Lineage (GTDB taxonomy): Bacteria > Desulfobacterota > Desulfarculia > Adiutricales > Adiutricaceae > JAIRZX01. Next base: position 3,680 of record JAISFP010000528.1, read on the forward strand.
ATGATCTTCTTGGCCTCCTCCATGCTGTGGGCCGACAGGTCCTCGAACTTGACCTTGGCTATCTCCTCCAGCTGGGCCTCGGTCACCTGGCCCACGGCCTTGCGGCCCGGGGTGTCCGAGCCCTTGGCCGCGCCCACGGCCTTCTTCAGGAGGAAGGAGGCGGGGGGGGTCTTGGTGATGAAGGTGAAGGTCTTGTCGGAGTAGACGGTGATGACCACGGGGATCACCAGGCCCTCCTGCTTCTGGGTGCGGGCGTTGTAGGCCTTGGTGAACTCTATGGGGCTCAGGCCGTGCTGGCCCAGCGCGGGGCCGACGGGGGGGCCGGGCACGGCGCCGCCCGCCGGGAGCTGGAGCTTGACCTGGGCCACGACTTTCTTTGCCATTCTGACGGTCTCCTGGAAACGGGGCCGGGGCTGCCTTGGGGGGCCGCAGCGGCCGATTGGGGCGATCCACCCATTAAAGCACGAACCGCGTCCGGGCGCAAGCGCTTTTTCTCCCGACGCCCCCGAGCCGGCGGGACGCGGCCCGCGGGGGCAGGGGAGCCGGGCCGGGGCCGGCCGGGAGCCCGGGGCGGGCGGGAAGCCGGCTCAGGCGGGAACGGGGCCTGAGGCCGGCAAGGCACCGCGGCACGGAGGCCGAGGGCCAGGACAAGGGCGCCCCCGGTGGCGGGGGCGCGGGAAGAGGCGTGCGGGAGCGGCGCGCGGCCGGGCGGTCAGACCGACTTCTCGACCTGGGAGAAATCCAGCTCCACGGGGGTGGGGCGGCCGAAGATGCTGATGAGCACCTTGAGCTTGCCCTTGTCGGAGTTGACCTCCTCCACCGTGCCGGTGAAGCTGTTGAAGGGGCCCTCGACCACCTTGATCTCGTCGCCCTCGTCGAAGCGGTAGCGGCTCTTGGGCTTCTTGACGCCCTCCTCCGCCTGGGCGAGGACCCTGTCGGCCTCCTCGTCGGTGATGGGCTCGGGCCTGTTCTTGTCGCCCAGGAAGCCGGTCACCTTGGGAGTGTCCTTGACGGTGTGCCAGGTTAGGTCGTTGAACTCCATCTGCACGAGGAGATAGCCGGGGAAGAGCTTGCGGGACGAGGTCTTGCGGCTCCCGCCCTTGGCCATCTCCATCACGGTCTCCATGGGGAGTTCGATGCGCGGTATCTGCTCCTGGAGGTTGGCGCGGCTCACGCGGTCCTCGAGGGCCTGCTTGACCCTGTTCTCGTAACCGCTGAAGGTATGAACCACAAACCATTGCAGGGACACGGATAGCTCCCGTGCCGGCCAGTCGGCCTGAGGCCGCCGCCGGCGGGCAAAAAAGTTCTGTCCCGCCCCGTGACGGGGCCGGAGGGGGGCGCCGGGGCCGGCGGCCGCGGCCTAACGCATCAGGAGGCCCAGGAGCCGCGAGAGGATGCCGTCGACGATCCCCAGGTAGGCTGCCGAGATGCCAACCAGGACCAGGAGCACGCCGGTGGACTTGACCGTCTCCTTGCGGGTGGGCCAGGTGACCCAGTTGAGCTCCCGGCGGGCCTCCTTGAAGAAGGTCAGGAGCTGCATGATCTTCCCCGGGGGCTTGGGCCGGACGTCCTTCTTGGGCT
>JAISFP010000003.1 GCA_031263525.1 Deltaproteobacteria bacterium
TTTCTCACATTATAGGAGCGAGTCATGGCAAAGAGATACCAGATTTGGGGTCTTGCAGTGATTTTTCACCCCTGGAGCGATAGCCAAAATTCTAACATTTAACCGAACTCGTAATAAAAGTTGGAGATGAGAAAAGATATGGTGACTGGGGAGAAAGAGGGAGGTCATAAAGGTCTGATTTTCGTGAAGTGCCTGAATGGTTACGAACTTTGGGATAATACTTCATAGTAGCACGAACGTTTGGATCATTCTTGCCTGGCATGGATATTTTAATCCCGGAACTCCGGTTCAGCGTCTTCGTTTCCAGGTTGCTCCTTCTGTATGGGAGCTGAAATTGTCCGAGAATTCCAGTCAACTTTGTAGAACCGGAACATGCTGTCGGTCCATCCATGAACGGCAACAGCGCAAGCGCGGGTCTCGCCTTCCAAGTAAAAAGCTCTGACATATTTTTTTGCGAGTATCTGGCTTACTGCATCGGCAATGGATTTTTCAAGGCCATTTCTTACGTGTTCGGGATACTCCTGGAATCCTGGTAACGTAGAACCGGAAGGCGGTGCCTCTGCCAGTTTGGGAAGCTTCTCAGAACCGCTGAATCTTACGCGTTTGATTTCTATGACAGCCTGGATGCCTGACGGAGAATCATAGGCAATATCAATCCTTCCGTCACCAAGTGATTTTTCAAATGTTGCCCGAAAACCCCGTGAGTTAAGAAGGATGTAAAGAATAGCCTGATAAACGTTTTCGGCAGGAGAATTCATGTGAAGCGAAAATTTGTCAAGCAGTGATGAAAAGAGCCTGGCGCATTCCTCATCATCGGACGCCTCGAATGCGTCAACAAAAGCTCCATATTTTTCATTGATGGAACCTTGAAATCCTGGGAAAGGAGAATCAAGATTGCCGAAATCCTTGGCTATCGCATAGCTAATCTCGTTGTTAGGGCATTTTAAGATATAGTTTATAAATTTAAGTGATTTTTGGATTTTTGCTATGGTGACGTATCCGGTCTGGAACAGAAAAGACTCGCTTTTCAACCCTTTCAGGTCACCTATAGGTGCTAGCTCTCCTGTGTTCAGATTGTTGGAAAGTATGTTGATATAGGTTTCAGGGTTGAGTCTATGCTTGTATGCGGCCAGAGAAGTTCCGGAGTTATACCAGTAATGGCTGAATTCCTTATTATAAAGACAATTGATGACAGAAAAAGGATTGTAAACTTTAGTCTTTTCGTCCCATGAATAGCCATTGTACCAGAATTCAAGTTCTTTCATAAAATCTGGATATGTCGAGTCTTTTTCAAAAATTCCGTCCTCCTTCATGTCAGACAACGCTTCAAGTATATGGCCATGAAAATTAGTCTTTATCTCTTCTTCAGTAAAACCACATATTTTAGAAAAATTTCGATCCATTGATATATCGATAATGCTGTTCATTCCTGAAAAAATGGAGAGTTTTGAAAATTTAGTTACTCCGGTTACAAAGAGAAAACGGACCATGTGACGACAGTCTTTGATGGTACTGTAGAAAACACGGAGCATACTGCGAAGTTCTTCAGCATTGTCAGGGTTGTCTAGACTTCCAAGCAATGGAAAGTCATACTCGTCTATGAGGATCACGACGTTAGCGGGATTCTGCTCTGTGTTCTGGGACTTGTTCGGCAAGTGAGATGGAGGATAATTTTTTGACAATTTTGAAATGATAGAATCTATGTCAGATACGGATTCAGCCGGTTTTAGGTCAAGATTTTGATCTCTTGCAATCTCGTCAAACTTGTCAAGCAACTTTTTCCTGAACGTCAGATGGTCCGACTCGAAGCGGCTGAAGGAGAGGCGTATGACCGGATACCGCTCCCAGATGTAGTCGGACTCTCCGATCTTCATGCCTGCGAAAGGCGTCCTGTCTCCATTGGCTATGTTCTGGATAGTGTCGAGCAGAAGAGTCTTGCCGAACCTCCTCGGCCTGGAGAGGAAAAACATGCGGGTGGGGCTTTTTTTCAGAAGATTGCTGATCAGATCAGTCTTGTCGACAAATACTGATCCGGAAACAACAAAATCTAAAAAGTCTGCGGAATCGGGCAATAGCCCCTTAGCATTCGAGCCGTTAGTTAGTGCCTTGTCGTTCTCAGCCATAGCTTTTGACTCCCAACCTGAAACTTGGTTAAATCGGCTTCAGAAATAAATCAACATCAACTCTAACATTAAAAAGAAAGATACCGGAAATTGCACAGCTTGTCAACTGTTTTTCCAAGCCAATGTCCGGTTCCCAGGCAATTATGCTGACTCGTCTTCTTTGTCTCCCTCCCGCTCCCAGGAAAATGACGTCTTGGGCACCGACAGTTTGGGAGGCAGACTCTTCCATTTGCAGATTATGTTTTCATTCACAGCTGTCCCAAATATTCTGGTCTCCCTCAGAGGTAGCATGTCCTGGATCTGGAGGAAGGGCGCTCTGGCCACGGAGGAAACCCTGTCCTGGATCTGGAGGAAGGCCGCTCTGACTCTGTAGGAAAGGCGTCCATGCCCCGAAGGAAGGTTGTCCTGAACCAGGAATGATGAAGATTTGGGTCCTGCTGTAGGTTCCCCCGCTTTCGTCTGTGAACAGATACGCAACAAGTGTCAAGGAATAACTGTAAATAATTCAACAATTTTTTTATAGGAATAAAATCTGTATCGGATAATGTCAGAATATGATTCTGCTGAATCGATTGCAGGCAAGAGATAGTGCAGACTGTCAACCCGGGCAGGAGGCTGGGGCAGAACGATCAGCCGCCGGTCCCGTAGCTGGACCTTGCCTCAGTCATCCCGAGCCGTGACTTGTCATTCCTTGTGAGCCCGGATGAAGTCCATGACCTTCCTTATCTTGGCGAGGGTGTCAGCCACGGACCAGTAGGCCTCCCCGTGGGGTATCCTCAGCACCCTGTAGCCGGAGAGGAGGAGCTGGAAGTCCCTTTCCCGGTCCGCCACGAAGGCCTGCTTGGTGGAGTGGTGCGTGTAGCCGTCAATTTCGACTACCAGCCTGCCCTCCTCCCAGAGCAGGTCCACCATCAGCTTCACGCCCTCGACAGTCTCCACCGGCACGTTGAAGGTGAAGAGGCCGGAGAGATCCGGGGACTCCTTCAGATGCTCGGCCAGGCGCGTTTCTCCGGGGCTCAGCGGGTTGGGCTTGCCCTCGATGTCCCAGAACGGTCGGAACGGCCCTCCGTAAGGATGCTCCGGGGTTGCGGGCGCGTCCCAGGTGTCGGAGACGGACGCCGCATTTTCGCGTGTTCCGTCGTCCCCGACACCAGGCAAGGTGCCGGATGCCGAGGCGGGCGGCGTCCGGCCGGTATCCGGGACGGCCGTGCCCGCCGAGGCTCCCGGTTCGGACGTCGGCTTCCCGAGGTCCACGTCGGCGTAGCCGGCACCTGCACCGGCGGCGGAACCGGGAACGGCGGTGAAGCGCTCTTCGGAGATGTCCTCCAGAAGGGAGGCGAGGCCGCGCGAAAAGGTGCCAGGCCGGGAGGGCTGGCCCTCGGTTGAAGTACCGGATTGCCGTTCGGCTGCCGGCGGCCCGTTGCCCGTGACCATTTCCGGAGCCTTGTTCGCAGTCAAGACTGAACCGACCGGGACGTCAGGCGTTCCGGAATTTCCCCGGCCTGCGGCACCTCCGGGCACGGCGGGCTCTCCCGGAGCCACCTGTCCGCCAGGGTGTTCCGTCTCCCCGGAGCTTTCGGAGCTCCCGGATTTTCCCGTTTCCCCGGAGCTTCCCTTCTCACCGAAGCTTCCACGGTCCCCGGATCTTCCTGTCTCTCCGGAGCTTCCACGGTCCCCGGATCTTCCCGTCTCTCCGGAGCTTCCACGGTCCTCGAATCTTCCCGGCTCCACGGATTTTACCGTCCCGAAAGGGCCCACGGGGCCCCACTCCTCGGCCCCCGGGCCGTGTGCCCCTGCACGGGCGCCCTCCGAGGCCACGGTCCAGAGTTCGGGCCAGGCCGCCGGGAGCAGCATCTCGCCGGGTCCGGGGAGTTCCCTGGACCTGGACATGACCGGCTCGAGCTCCGGGCAGGACTTCAGGGAGTCACCGACAATGACCGCGACCCTCATGCCCGTCTCCCCCGCGAGAAACTCGCAGGCCTTGGCGAAGCTCGTGAGCCCGCCCTCGGGGGGGTGGAGGCGGAAGGGCTGGAATATCCTCAAGATGCTGTATCTCGCCCTGAGGACAAGGGGGAGCTGGCGGAGCTGGAGCTCGTAGGGGGCGTTCCGGAAGAAGGGGGGATTCCCCCTGAACACGCCCATGGTCACGGCGGCCTTGAGCCAGCCCTGGTCCGAGTCGGGCACGCGGGCCGCCCTGTGGATGACGCGGAAGATGTCCGACGTGTAGACGTCGTAGGAGAACATCTCCTCCAGGGGGCTGGGGCCCGTGCTTTCGCCGGTCTCGAACCAGGACGGCCATTCCGAGAGCGCCGTGGAGGCCAGGGCCGAGAGCGCGGCCTCCAGGACGGCTATCACGTCCCATTCCGCCGGCCGGGCGTCCACGAAGGGCGGCCCGGACCCGCCGATGCGCTTCAGGATCTCGTCCGGCAGGATCCCTTCAGGGTAGACGATCGATTCCGGAATTCCGGGTATGTCGGGGGGTCGTGTCATCGGGACATGCGCCTCCGGAGGGCAAGGGCGGGGGCCCGGACGGGCCAGGCGGCTGCCGGGGGACGGCCAAGGCGGCCCCGGAAGCCCAACTTCATTAGTAACTGTTCAGATGCACCCCCCAAGGTGAACTCAACAGACCGAATCTTCCTTTCAAAAATGCCCTCTACAGAAACTCATCACCACCACATGAAGCATCCAAAGCTGACTTTTCAACTTCAAAGGTTCCTTTCCAGGGCTCTTTTCCTCCATTCAGGTTCTCAAAAGAGGGGCACCGGAACTGTTGCCATGATTATACCCCGTTCGGGAAATGATGTAATTGTTTCCGCGCGGGTGATCTGACCCGCCCGGCAGGCTCCGTGGCGGGGGTCCGCCAGGAGCCGGGCGTGGGGCCTCCAGGTGACGCCTGGCCTGGAAGGGCACGGTGGCGGGGGGGCTCCCGGTGGACTCGCGCCGGAGGGGAGGGACGGTTAGGGATGGTCAGTCCGGTCCAGGGATTTGGCCACAGGGACTGGCGGCTCACACCGCTTCAATTCTCCCGGAAAGTCATCCCCGCCGTTCTCCCGGAAAGTCATCCCCGCCGTCGGGGGAGAGCGGGTTTACGCCTGAAGCCCTGTTAGAAGTCATAAAATTATTGGTATTACCCGTCCAATGAAATGTCGGAATTTAGCTATCAATCCAAAGGTGAAAAGGTCGGGAAAACCCCCAGACATGGTATCTCCTCTCTAAGATTCGCTAATGAAATATGGAAGATGATTCCGACATTTACATGGACGGGTAGTATCAGTTTACGTGGAGGTTGCCCTGGCCATGGAGGGAGCCTGTCCTGGATCCGGAGGAAGGTTGTCTTGGAAACGCTGTGAGGCCGATTTGGAAAAGTTGGATGGCCGCTCAGGCCCTGGATGAAGGCTTCCGTATAACCCGAGGATGACCACCCAGCATTTTAAGTGAAGATGAGCTGGGTCCAGCTGTAGTTTCTCCTGCTTTAGTCCGTTAACAGATATAATATTTCGTTGTTAATAAATGGCTAAAGAATTATAGATGGCAGAATTATTTCATGTGAAAAATTTCACATAAAGTTTAGATTTGCCTTAAAATAGATTTTTGAAGCTGAAAGCTGAGGAAAGTACATAAATGGCAACAAAATATATTATATTATATGTGTTATATGGCGTAACGATAAGTAATTCTGAATGTCAGAAGCATATATCCTGTACGGCAATATATCTGGATTGTTGTCCAGTACTGGCAGACAAATGTGGCAGGTTTGTCTCAATTTTCCTGTCAGGAGTGATTACGCACTTCGCACAAGCCATTCATGTGTTAAGTGTTTTGGAGCTGGTTTCTTCTAGCGCCATCGCCTTTCCCGGATGTCCGAAGGCTGGAGTCTTAGGGGGCAGGCAGGGCAACAGCATCAAGATGTGAGTCAGCTCTCCCTGTGGCCTTCCGAGCTCGGTGTTTCCGACGGGTCGCTCTCTGGATTGGGAGGAGCAGGCGTCTCAGCAGGGAGAACGGTGGGTTGCTGAGCAGGGGCAGGCGTGACAGCAGGAACCGCCTGAGGGCTGGAAATTTGTTGCGTCTTCACAGTTCTGTCATTATGGAGGGCAGAAATATTTGTTTTAATATCCCAAAGAAAGCCTAACGCCCCGATGGAGACAGAAGCGAAAATAGCAGCGGAGCCCAGCAATACTATCGAGTTATGGCGAAAGCAAGTGTTGAAATCGTCCTTCATCTCCTTAATATCAGTCCTTATTTCATTGTAGTTACGCGTAAGGGACTCGTTGTTACCCTTGATGTCCTTGAAGCCATCCTTGAGGTCCCTGTTGTCATCCAGCAGGACCTTGAAGCCATCCTTGAGGACCCTGTTGTCATCCTTGAGGCCCCTGTTGTCATCCATCAGGACCTTGAAGCCATCCTTGAGGTCCTTGAACTCATCCTTGAGGTCCTTGTAGTTATCTTTGACAGCCTTGTAGTCCTCCCTGATATCAGCCTTGAAGCTGTTAAAGTTGTTGTTCAAATTGTTCATGACTATCACGGTGTCATCCTTGGTCAGGAACCTCGTCTGGTCAGATTTTAGCTGAACCATGTCTTTCTCGGCCTTCTCGAGCTTCTCGAGCTTTTGGGACAGTTCGGTATCGGTGGCCGTTTGGAATCCGTGAGGCGGCGTCGACGGCCCGTTGGGGTCCTGGTTCGGAATGGAGATGGGAGCAGTCCTCCTTCTAAAAATAATTCTAAAGGACATGCTCCTTTGAAGTCAAAACGTATTTGAGAGTGTTGCTATCCCCCTGGCGGGAGGCCAGGCTCCGGGTGACGTCCATGTGTCACGAGGAGGCCGAAGAGGTCTCTGTAGCGGCTCTCAACCGTGGCGAGGTAGCCCCGTCTCAGCTCCCTCCTTGACCCGGCTATGTTCCGCCGGTCATCTGGGTTGCGTCGAACGAGAGCTTCGGGAAAAAGATGGCCCTGTAGCCGTTATCGAGGCTCCCGAAGGATTCGCCCTGAGCTTCTGCGCCCAGCGGGTGACGGGGTCCGCAAATTTTCGTGGCGGTTTTGTGTGAGTCGAGGAGGAGATCGCTGACGGCGGGCAACCATTCAGGTACCTCCCAAGAGGGACTCAACAGGGGGATTTTGCCAACTCCAATATCCTCTATAGATAATATTTACCCCTACATGAAGTATCAATAGTTGACTGTTCAACTTCAAGGGCTCCTCATTATGCCTCTCTTCCCCTGAAAAAGGACAGCAATAGTGGGGTACCTGAATGGTTACATTAATTTTGATATTGTCTAAGCCATATTTTCTCCAAACACACAGCAATAACTCTAATTATGTCAAAAGTTATCAATCTCTGATATTCAAAATTCCCATTAGATATTTCTGTAGCGCTGGCCGCTAATGTTTGACTTTTGTCTTTGATTTCAGGAAGAGATAAAATTATTTATTTAACAATACATGTTTAAAATTTATCAAATCAGTCTATTACCCTTTCACGTAAATATAAACGAATGATGGGCGCAGGACCTTAATAAGAAACTATGGCTCAATCCGCAATGGATTGTGTATCATTATCCTGAAGGCAGATCATGCTTGTATTAAGGGCCTGCTTGGCGAACGGTGCAAAAGCCAGGCGGCCTCGCCAGCTCACCGCCCCATTCGTTCATATTACCCGTTTAATTAAATGTCGGAATCTTCTCCCATGTTTTGAGAGCGAATCATGGCGAGGAGATACCAGGACTGGGTGGTTTCCCGATCTTCCCCCCCATAGGCTGATAGCTAAAATTACGACATTTAATTAAACGGGTAATATTTCCGTGAAAGGGTAATATAATTTTCATATGCATATTGAAACTAGGCTGTGTGTCGCGGACTCCGTACGGCGTTCCCGGCCAAGTTCAGAAGTCGTAGTGCTGATCGGCAGACACGACACAGTCATTTTGACGACGCTTTAGCTCCAGGACATATTTCCATTGCGTGGTTGGCTGCTACAGACCCAGAGCCCTGCCAGGATAAGTCGGCTGGAAGGATGAGGTCAGGGCTCCTCCTCATCCGCTCCGTCCGCTCCGTCCGCTCCGTCCGTGACGTCGTCCGGGACGCTCAGATGTCCTCGGAGCCTTCGGGCCAGTCGTCCTGGTCAGGGAAGTCGTCCAGGAAATCGTCCCGGATGTCTTGGAGGGGCCCTGCGGGCTCACGGGGCTGCGGGCCGCCAGGGTCTTTCCCGGCATCTGCTCCCATGAGGCTGTCGCCTGTGGTTTTCCCGCCTGTCGGCTTGCCTCTGGCAGGACCCCTCGTTTCCGGAGCGTTGCCGACATGGCCGGCCTTAACGGCGCCGGCCTTTCCGCTCCCGGCGTTTCCGGCCCCTGCCCGCGCGGAGCTGGTGTTCCCGGAACCGGAAGTCCCTGCCCCCGGCATCTCGGTTCCTGCCTCGGCCTTCCCGGCCCCTGTCCCCGCAGAACCGGGCTTTCCGGCCCCAGGCCTTGCCGGAGCCGCCTTCGCAGTCCTGGACTCCGCCCTCTTCCTGGCCATCCTGGCCCTCCGGGCGGCGAGCGGCACGGCCATGCCCTTCTCACGTCCGCGGGAGGAGGGATGGTAGTACAGGGTGCCCGCGAGCTGGTCCGGGAGGTGCTCCTGGTCGGTCTCGGCGTCGGGCCGGTCGTGGGCGTAGACGTAGCCCTTGCCGTAGCCGAGCTCCTTCATGAGCCTCGTGGGGGCGTTCCTGATGTGGAGGGGGACCTCCAGGGGGCCCCGTGCCCTCGCGTCCGAGCGGGCGCTCCCGAACGCCGCGTAGACGCTGTTGGACTTGGGGGCCATGGCCAGATGCACCGCGAGCTGGGCCAGGGCGAGATCCCCCTCGGGGGAGCCCAGGAGGCGGTAGCTCTCCAGGGCCGAGACGCCGAGTATCAGGGACTCCGGATCCGCCTCGCCCACGTCCTCGGACGCGAAACGGATCATCCGGCGCAGCAGGTATACCGGATCCTCGCCGCCCTCCAGCATCCTCGCAAGCCAGTATAGAGCCCCGTCCGGGTCGGAGTCGCGGAGCGACTTGTGAAGGGCCGAGATGAGGTTGTAGTGCTCCTCGCCGCCCTTGTCGTAACGCCATGCCTTCCGCTGCACCGCCTCGGAGACTATGGACTCGGTGATAGTGCCGCCCGCCTCCCCGCCCGTGACTCCGCCCGGCTTCCCGGCCTCTGTTTCCCCGTCTTCGGCCCCGATCGCCTTCGCGGCCCCGGCATCTTCTCCGCCCGACTTCCCGGCCTCTGCTTCCCCGCCTCCGGCCCCGATCGCCTTCGCGGCCCCGGCATCTTCTCCGCCCGGCTTCCCTGTCTCCGCCTCTCCGTCTCCGGCACCGGCAGCCGTCGGGGCCCCCGCATCTTCTCCTCCCTCCCTGCCGGCCTCCGCCTTCCCGCCTCCGGCACCGGCATCCGTCGGGGCCTCCGCATCTTCTCCGCCCTCCCTGCCGGCCTCCGTCTCCCCGACTCCGGCCTCGGTAGCCTTCGCGGAAGCAGCCGCCCCGGCTGCCAGCTCCGCCGATAGCTCCAGGGCGTTCAGGAGCGATCTGGCGTCGCCCCCGGAACTCATGATGAGGAACTCCCTGGCCCTGGGCTCCAGGGTCAGGCCGAGCCTGCCCAGGCCCCGATCGGAGTCGGAGAGCGCCAGATCGATGATGCCCTCCAGGTCCGCCCTGCCCAGGGGCTCCAGGACCAGCACCCTGGCCCGGGAGATGAGCGCCGGGATTATCTCGAAGGATGGGTTCTCTGTGGTGGCGCCTATGAGGGTTATGAGCCCGCTCTCCACGTGGGGGAGGAAGGCGTCCTGCTGGGCCTTGTTGAAGCGGTGGATCTCGTCCACGAAGAGGACCGTGGGCCTGCCCGCGAGCTTGCGCGTGGCTCTGGCCGACTCCACCACCTCCCTCACGTCCTTTATCCCGGAGAGCACAGCCGAGAACTCCACGTAGGTGGCGTCCGCGTTGCGGGTGAGCAGCCTCGCCAGGCTGGTCTTGCCAGTGCCCGGAGGCCCCCAGAGGATAAGCGAGGCCACCCTGCCGCTCTGGTACAGGAGCCTCAAAAGCTTGCCCTCGCCCAGGAGGTGCTTCTGGCCCACGTACTCGTCGAGGTTCCTGGGCCTCAGCCTCTGGGCCAGCGGCGCGAGCGCCAGGGCGGCGGGGTCCTGGACGCGGGCGTCGGGCGGCCCCGCTGGAGCTGAGGGTGGGAAGAGCGGCATGGGGTTCCTCGAAAGCGCCGTGCCGGCCGGTGGCTCCCCGGGAGCTTGTCCGCTGGGGCATGGGGCCGGCGGCGGTTCCTGGCGCGAAGGGTTGCGGAGAATGGCGTGGCCGCTGCGGGACTGGCAGGGGGTTCTGGCGCGGACCCTGGTTCCGGGAGAGGGGAGGGGGTCCTGCGGCTTGCGTCCGGGGCAGGGCGCGGCCCCGGGTTCCGGGAGAGGGGAGGGGGGGCCTGCAGGTCGTTGCCGGGAAGTGCGCTGGCCTACTGGGCGGGAGGACCTGGCCTCAGCCTCCCGTCACTTCAGGGCCGGGCTTCTCGGGGGGCGACTTGTCGGCCCCGGATGTCCCTTCCTCGGATGTCTTGTTCCCGGATGTTCCGTCCCCGGACGGCTCCCGGACGGGTAACTCCGGGCCGGCGGCGGGAGCGGCGTGGGATCCGGGGGGCAGCGCCCCCGGGGCGCGGGGCGGTGCCTGGGCAGAGGCACTCCTCGGGGGGAAGACGGCGTCGGGCGAGCTCAGCCGGTCCCACACGGCCCTGGTCTGGCGGATGGTCTCCCGCATCGGGCCGTCGTTCGAGACCACGCTGTGTGCCAGGCGGAGCTTCTCGGCTGCCGGCATCTGGCTCCGGATGATGCGCTTGGCCTGGCGGCCGGAGAGCTTGGGGTCGCGGTCGAGGAGGCGCTTCAGCTGCACCTGGGCGGAGGCGAAGCACAGGGCCGTGGGGCTGAAGAGGGTGTTCAGGTTCGCCTCGAAGAGGAGCGGGACGTCCACGACCACGAAGGGCGCGTCCCCGAGATCGCGCAGGATCTCCATCATCCTCCTCCAGGTGTAGGGGTGGACCTCCGCCTCCAGGGCCTCCTTCAGCCCCCGGTCCTTGAAGATCCTTTTCGCTATGAAGGGCCGGTCCAGGGCCCCGTCCTTCCTGAGGCTCTTCGGCCCGAAGATGGCCACGGCGGCGTCGAAGCTCGCCCCCCCCGGCGCAAGCGCCTCGCGGGCCAGCAGGTCGTAGTCGACAATTTCGGCCCCGAAGGCCCTGAGGAGCTCGGCCACGGTGCTCTTGCCAGAGGCGATGCCGCCGGTGAGCGCCATGCGCACGCGTCCCGGGCGGGACTCCAGGAGCCCGTCCGGGTCCGTCGCCCATGCCGGAGGCGGAGGCTCCGGGGGGCGCCTGTCAAGCCTGGGAGGCGTCCGGTCCACGCAGATCCCGCCAGATCTTCAGGAAGTCCAGGGGGGCGTCGAGGACCGCGTCGGCCCCCGCCCCCACAAGCGCCGCAGGGCTCCTGAAACCCCAGCCGGCCCCGACCGCGTGGAGGCCCAGCGCCTTTGCCACCAGCATGTCGTTCTCCCCGTCCCCCAGGTAGAACACGCCGCCCGCGGGTCTCCGGAGAAGCCCGAGAAGCTCGGCTGCCCCGCCCGTGTCCGGCTTGGGCCTCCTCGAGGGCGAAGCGCCCAGGACGGCGGCGAAGGCGCCTGGGAAGAAGTGGCCGCAAATGGCCACGGTGTTCTCGTGGTCCTTGTTGGAGAGCACCGCCATGGCCCAGCCCATGGAGCGGAGCGCGTCCAGGAGCTCCGGTACGCCCGCGTAGGGGCGGGTCAGGTCCAGCTGGTGCGCGGAATAGTCGGACTTGAACGCCGCCCGGACCTCCCGCACGAAGCCCTCGTCGCGCCTGTCCTCGGGCAGGGCGTCCCTCACGAGCCGCGCTATGCCGCTCCCCACCATGGCCCTCACCTCGTCCGGCGTGTGGCCGGGAAGGCCGAACCGGGCAAGGGTTCTGGCCATGGACGCGTGGAGGTCCGGCAGCGTGTCCAGGAGGGTGCCGTCCAGGTCGAATATCACGGACGGGGAGGCAGGGCCCGAGGGCGGCAGTCTGTCGGTGACGGGGCTGTCCATGCGGCTCCTTGGCGGGGAAAGGCGGCGGGAGGCTGAAGAAGGCGGCGGTCGTGCCGGGACGTGCGGCCAGAGGGGGCGCAAGACCCGTCCGCGTGGAAGGGCCAGGGACTAGCCAGGCAGTAGGGGCCGGTTCGTGCCGAGCCGGCCTTCCGGCCGGAGCGCCAGCGGGCGTCAGGCCGCCGGGACTCCCGGAGGACGGGCATTCGGAGGCGGCCGGGGGGAAGGGTCAGGACGCTTGAAACCAATTTATGGTAGCAAAATCGGCCTTCCGGATAAAGCCTGGAGGGCCCGGATACGTGAAATCCGGGGCTTGCGCTGACCCTTTCCGGAGCGATCCTGCGGACGCCGCCCCTGCCGTTTGTCGGGGGGCAGAACTTGCCTGGTGGCTGATACCCGGACCCGGCCCCGGCTTCGGCCTGCGGCACATGGAGAGAGGTTGCTGTGCCGATGGCGTCCGTGGAGGCTAATTCATGGGATATGGGCTTGCCATGACGGCTCAATTGAGTTTCATGGCTAGTTTTTATAAAAAATGACGTCGTCATGGGGGCAGGTTGCGTAACGGTCTGCGGCCCGCCGATCTGCAGACGCTGGGGCAGGGACATGCCTCCAGCCGTGAAGGCGCGGGAGGCAGCGGCATGCCTCCGATCGCGCAGGCGCGGGGGGCAGTGACACGCCTCCAGTCGCGAAGGCACCGTGAGTATGGATATGCCGCCGGACGTGAAGCCGCCGGGGCAGGGACATGCCTCCTGGCGTGAAGGCACCGGGGCATGGACATGCCGCCTGTCGTGAAGCCGCCGGGCCGCCCGGCACCTGCTGCCGCGAAGGCCGGGGCAGCCGGCGCCTTCCGGTGCCTGACCCCCGGCTTCCCCCGCGCGGTTTCAGTCCCCCGCCGGCGGAGGGCTTCCCCCCGCCTGAAACCGGCGGCCCGCGGCCGGGTCCCGGACTGCCGGGTCCCGGTGCGCGGCCCCGGAACTCTGACGCCGGGCTTCCGTGCCCGGCTCCCCCCTGCTCCTCCAGGGGGTCACACACGGAGATCCTACAGCCGTTTCCGGACCCGTTCCTTGCTCCGGACAGGTTCCGGCCGGACGGCAGGAGAAAATCCCTCGAATCGCCGGCGGTGCGCCCTGTCGCGGGGAGTTCCCGTTCCGTGCCCCTCATGTTCCGGTCCCGTCCGGCCCATGTTCGCCGGGCCGTATTCAGGCCCGAAGGCTTTCGACAGCGGTTCAGGGACTGTGCCGGGCAGTTCCCCGACCGGGGCAAGAGGTGTTGCGCGAGGCAGAGTCAAGGAGTCTGCCAGGAAAAGCTAGCGCGTTCCGGAAGGGGTGCCTCTTGAGATCTCCGTGAACGCCGAGAGGAGACATGAGTTCCGGGATGCCGGAGGCAGTGTTGTATTGATGGAATATTGTAAATTATGTCTTTATATGGAGTTGCATTAGTTCAAAAAGTCTGGAAACCCGGTGATCAGCTGCCCGTGACCCGGTGCTCAGGTGACCCAGCGACCTGGAGACCCGATGCCCCGATGTCCCGATGACCCGATGACCTGGCTGGAGGGGCAAACGCAAACAACTCATCCATTTGCATAGCATTTTGGGGAGCTACATAATTTCTGATGTTCCGATAGATTAGTTCATGGCTCATAATCATTATCTGCATAAAGATATGGATTTAGAAGTTAAAAAGCATCGAGAACACTGTTCGGCGACCCGATGCCCTGATGACCAGATGTCCTGGCTGGCGGGATAAATGCAAACAACTTATCCATTTACATCACATTTTTGGGCGCTGCATATTTTCTGATGTCCCTAGGGATTTGTCCATGGCTCATAAGCATTATCTGCATTAATATATGGATGCAGAAGATAAAAAGCACCGAGGCTACTTTGTCGTCAGTCAATGGAGAATGAGTTTCGCGTTTTTCAAGGCAATGGCCAATTGCTATGTATTGTCATGATTTTTAATGCTCCGGAAGCCAGGACGTCCTGCCAGCTCCGTATCTCAAGGTAGAGCGGGGGAAAAACCTTCCTGGCGCGGGAGCACGAGATGTCCGGAAGGTCAGGTGGCACGGAAGCCCAGGAAGTTACGGACGTCCCGGAGGGGCAGGAAGTAACGGGAGTCCCGGAGGGGCAGGAAGTAACGTGAGTCCAGGAGGGGCAGGAAGTAACGTGAGTCCCGGAGGGCCAGGAAGTAACATGAGTCCAGGAGGGGCAGGAAGTAACGGGAGTCCCGGAGGGCCAGGAAGGCATGGGAAGCTCTGAGGTGCAGGGAGTCACGGGAAGCTCAGAGGGCTGGGAGGCGCTGGAGAGGCGTTAGGCCAGGAAGGCGCGGGAGGCCCGGAGGTGCAGGAAGTCACGGGAAGCTCAGAGGGCCGTAGGGAGCTGGAGAATCGTGAGGGCTGGAAGGGCAGGAAGGGCAGGAAGGCGCGGGAGTCGCCTGCGGCTCGCTGGACGTCATGACGATGCGGGAGCGACACGCGGCAGGCCTTATTGGTTCTGGGAGAAGCGGACACCTCCTCCTCTGCCGGACGTGAGCCCGTCCTCCGGGTCAGCTCTAGCATTGCCTCTCTTTGTGGCACGGCTCTTGCTAGACCTTCTCGCGAAGGGGGAGATCCCTCCCCCCTGGGCCCTGTCTTTCGGGATCCGGACGTGCCGGCCCTTGTGCCTGCCGCGTCCCCGATCGATAAGAGAGCCAGGGAAGCCAGGCGTCCCCTCCCGGCCCGGATATTGCTGGCTAGGAGGCGGAGCCCCCGCGCCCGGCACAATTTGCCTGTGCCGGGGCAGCAGCTAGCGAAGGAGCTTTTGCCATGCCGGAAGACGATCGAGCCATTGACCCCGGCCACGCCGGGGACGGGCCTGACAAGGCCGCGCTTGCCGTGAGGGCCCGCGAGGCCCTGGCGGCAGGAGGCGGGGAGTTGCCTGCGGACCCGGCGGTCGTGCCCGAGGCGTCCTCATCCCCCGCCCGCCCTTCAGTAGACGCTGACTCGCCCTCTTTCACCTCGTCGGGGGCCGCATCTCCGTCAGGGGCCGCAGCTCAGCCCGGAGCGGTCTCTTTCCCCGTGTCAGCCTCTTTGCCCGGGCCCGCATCTCCGCCCGTGTCTGTCTCCTTGCCCGGGCCCGCATCTCCGTCCGTGTCTGTCTCATTGCCCGAGCCTGCCTCTGCCTCAACCTCCACCTCTTCTTCTTTTTCCTCTTCTTTGCCTTCTGCCCCCCCCGTCACGCCGGGGGAGGCGGGCGTGGCCGGAGTCGGGGACGCCTCGGTCGGGGGCGGCGCCGTTCCTGCCGTGGATCCTGTCAAGGCGGGGGAGGCGCTCTTCGCCGAGGGAGATCTTGACGGGGCGGAGAGGCTCTTCAAGCTCGCCGTCGAGGAGTGCCCCGGCAACGTCCAGGCTCTGAACAACCTGGCCGTCACCGCCCTGGCCCGCGGCGACCGCAGGGCGGCCTCGGGGTACCTGAAGGGCGCCGTCGAGATTAAGCCGGACTTCCTGGAGGCGAGGCTGAACCTGGCCGAGGTCTACGGCCTGGAGGGCAAGTGGTCGAGGGCGGCCAAGGAGCTCGAGAGGGTGCTCACCTTCAAGCCGGACGACCTGCCCGCCCTGAAGCGCCTGGCCCAGATCTACGTGAACATGGGCGAGCCCGACAGGGCCAGGGAGCTCCTGGGGAGATCCGAGGGCATGGCAGCCGCGAAGTCCTTCATCGACTCCCTGTGGCTCGGCATAAAGTTCTACTCCATGGCCGAGGGGCTCTCCGCCAGGGAGCGCCTGGAGAAGCTCATGTTCGCCGTCCTGAAGCTGCTGGACGGCCAGGACGGGCGCAGCATGCCCTTCAGGCTGGTGGGGACCGATCCCGAGACCGGCAAGGAGACCGTGCTGGAGCGGCTTTCCGAGAGCTTCTACTATCAGGAGTCCGAGGGCATGAAGGGCCGCGTCTCCGACGAGGGACCCGAGCTCATCCTGACAGTGGGAGACCACGAGGACTGGGCAATCTTCCACGCCGCCCTGAAGAGCGAGATGCGCGCCGAGGGCGGGTGCCTGGGCGACTTCACCCAGACGCGGAAGGTGCTGAAGCGCGTGGCCGAGCTCCAGAAGTACGACATCGACCTGACCCTGAAGTACTTCCAGGCAAACGTCGGCCCCTGCGACTGCCACGTCGTGCGGGCGGTGCTGGTCTAGCCGGCAGGGCACGCTCCCGCCGGGCGCGTCGGTC